>NZ_JASTLC010000001.1:688333-1032500 GCF_030499575.1 Streptomyces sp. DG2A-72 | reverse complement strand
CATGGACCGGATCCGGGCGGCGCTGGGCGAGCCGAAGCTCTCGTACCTCGGGGCCTCCTACGGCAGTTACCTCGGTGCGGTGTACACGACGCTGTTCCCGAAGCGCAGCGACCGGGTCGTGCTCGACAGCAACCTGGGCCCCGGCGGTTACGACGTCACGGCCATGCGGTTGCTCGCCCGTGGACTGGAGGACCGGTTCCCGGACTTCGCGGCGTTCGCGGCCGCGCACCCCGAGTACGGTCTGGGCACCACACCGCAACAGGTGAGGGCGAAGTTCTTCGATCTCGCCAAGCGGCTGGAAGCGAAACCGGTCCAGGGCTTCGATGGGACGTCGTTCCGAGGGATCACGTTCGACCGCCTCTACAGCGATGCGGACATGCCCCTGCTGGCCAAGACCTGGCAGGCGCTCGACACGGACCAGCCACCGCCGCCCATCCCGCCGTTTCCGAACATAGAGAACCTCATGTCCGCCCGCTTTTTGGTGATCTGCGGCGATACGCGCTGGCCGGAGACGGTCCGGGAATATCAGCGCAACGTCACGGTCGACCGGCTGAAATACCCGATGCTGGGCGGGTCCACGGCCGGCATCGGACCGTGCGCGTTCTGGCCGGACGAGCGGGTCGAGCCGCCGGTACGCATCGGTGACCGGGGCCCGTCGAACGTGCTCATGGTGCAGAACGAGCGCGACCCGGGGACCCCGCTGGTCGGTGCCCAGGAGCTGCGGCGGGCGTTCGGGAAGCGGGCCACGATGGTGACGGCCGACCAGGGCGGGCACGGTGTCCACCCGTTCGGCCCCAACACGTGCGCGAACAGCACGGTGACGGCGTTCCTGACCACCGGGCAGCGCCCGTCGCAGGACCTCGCCTGCGCGGCGGAGCCGCATGTCGGCACAGCCCGCGGAGCGCTCAGCGGCGGTACAGCCCGATGAGGGTGCCGTCGGCGAGTTCCTGTCTCTCCACGGCCTGCCGTACGTCGTCGGCGCGCGGGGCGTCCGGGAGCACGCAGGGCTCGGCGAGGGCGTAGAGGTGGAAGACGTAGTGGTGCGACTCGTCCCCGGGCGGCGGGTGGGGTCCGCCCCAGCCGGGACGGCCGTAGCCGTTGACGAGTTCGGTGCCGCCGGGCGGGCTCTGCCCCTCGCTCACGCCGTCGCTGTGGGGATCGACGCCCACGACGATCCAGTGCACGAAGTTCCCCGACGGGGCGTCGGGGTCCTCGCACATCAGGACCAGCTCGGCCGCGTCGTCCGGCACGCCGGACCAGGCCAGGGGCGGGGAGACGTTCTCCCCCTCCAGCGCGTACCGGCGGGGGACGGGGGCGTGGTCGGTGAATGCGCTGCTCTTGAGTTCGATGCCGGTCATGTGGCCCGGAGTACCCCTCAGGCGGCCGGACGTATCAGGGGGACGTGTGGATCTCCGCGCGACGGATACCCGGGCCAGGTCAGGAGTGCTACGGACTGAGGGAGGCCCGGTCCGATGATCTCGCAGACCGTTCTGGTGCCCGCCGACGGCGTCGAGCTCCCCGGCGACTTCGACGTCCCGGCGCCCGCCCACGGCGTCGTCCTGTTCGCGCACGGCAGCGGCAGCTCCCGCCACAGCCCGCGCAACCGGCAGGTCGCCGCCGAGCTCCGCACCGCCGCCCTGGGCACGCTGCTGATGGACCTGCTGACCGAGGCGGAGGACCGGCAGGACGCGCTGACCGCCGAGCACCGCTTCGACATTCCGCTGCTCGGGCGCCGTCTGGTCGCAGCGATCGACTGGCTCGACGCGGAACCCGAGGTCCAGGGACTGCCCGTCGTCCTGTTCGGGGCCAGCACCGGTGCGGCTGCCGCCCTGATGGCCGCGGCGGACCGGCCGGACCGGGTCCTGACCGTGGTCTCGCGCGGCGGACGGCCCGACCTGGCGAGCAACGCGCTGGACCTCGTACGCGCACCCGTGCTGCTCGTCGTCGGCGGGCACGACGAGCAGGTGCTGCGGCTCAACGAGGACGCCGCCCGGCGTCTGCGGGCCCCCTGCACGCTGCGTGTCGTGCCGGGCGCCACCCACCTGTTCGAGGAGCCGGGCGCGCTGGAGCAGGTCGCCGGCCTGGCCCGGGAGTGGTGTGTGGAACGCCTGGGCGCGCGGCAGCGGTGACGCCGTGTGGGCGAGGGGAGGGCCGGGTACCCGGCAGGCGCGCACGGAGGCAACCGGAAGGAGCAGCCATGCAGTTCCGTGACCGCAAGCAGGCCGGGCGGGAACTGGCCGAGCGGCTGCGCACCCTGCAGGAGAAAGGGGCTCTCCCGCACGCTGTCGTACTCGCGCTGCCCCGCGGTGGCGTCGCGGTCGCGCGCGAGGTCGCACACGCGCTGGACGCCCCGCTTGACGTCCTCGTGGTCCGCAAGATCGGGGCGCCGTTCCAGGAGGAGCTGGGCGTCGGCGCGATCGCCGGCGACGACCCGCCGCTCTTCGACGAACGGGCCCTCGACCGGCTGGGCCTGAGCGAGGCCGCCCTCGCCGAGACCGTCGACCGGGAGCGGGAGGAGGTACGGCGTCGCGAACGGCGCTACCGGCGCGGCCGTCCCCCGGTGGACCTGCGGGGCCGCACCGTGATCGTCGTCGACGACGGCCTGGCCACCGGCGCGACCGCGCGCGCCGCACTGCGCCGGGTCCGCCGTGAGGCGCCCGAACAGGTCGTCCTGGCCGTTCCGGTCTGCTCACCGGAGGCGGTCGAGCTGCTGCGCGACGAGGCCGACGAGGTGATCTGCCTGCACCGGCCGGAGCAGTTCATGGCCGTCGGCCTCTGGTACGAGAACTTCGACCAGCTCACCGACGACGAGGTCCTCGACGCGCTGCACGGCTCCCACACCCTGCCCGGCTGAGGAAGGGGAAGCGAGTGACGGAAGCGACCGGCACCGTCCTGGTCGGCGTCGACGACACCCCGCAGGCCTGGCTCGCCGCGGACTGGGCGACCCGGGAGGCGGCGCTGCGCGGAGCGGCACTCCAGGTCGTGCACGCGGTGACAGACGCCGACGAGCGGGTCCGCGGTGCGGCCGCCGATCTGCTGCAGGACGCCCGGACCCGGATCACGACCGCCCACCCCGGGCTGCGGATCGACACCGTCCTCGGGCACCAGGAGCCCGCTGGGGCGGTCCTGACCGCGGCCGAGGACACCGACGCCGGCCTGATCGCGCTCGGCACCCGGGGACGGCGCGGCTTCGCCGGACTGCTGCTGGGATTCGTGAGCGTCGCAGATGAGCTGACGTCCTCGGTGATCCGGGGCATGCCCGGATTCCGGGGGAGCGGCCGTGGTGCGTGGCAGGGTGTGGACGCCTGTCACTGGGCTGCGGGCCGTGCGCTGGTTGAGCACGGTGCTCATCGTGTGCGGTACCTGCCGCCTGTGGCCCCGCCGGCTGCGGCGATTCGGAAGCTGGGGTATCCGCCCCGCCGGACGCTTTCCGCCCGGCGTGGACCCGGGCGGGGCGGGAACCCCGCGTCGCTTTCCTGGGCACGGGGCGGATTCTCGGTGAGACCAGACCACTCCGGTCTCTCGACGCCGCCCACGCTACTTACCGGCAATCAGGATCCCCATGCCATTTCAGGCACTGCGAAACACCCTCGCGTCACGGAGGCGGAGCGATGGACCTGGTCGAGGAGCGCCCCTGCCGCTTCCGCATCGAGCCGTACGACGGGATGCGCGTGCCCGGCGTCGTGTTCGCCTCCCGAGACCTGCTGAGGGACGCCGAGCAGTCGCTGGAGCAGGTCGTCAACGTGGCCACGCTGCCCGGCATCGTCGGCGCCTCGTACGCCATGCCGGACATCCACTGGGGCTACGGCTTCCCCATCGGCGGCGTCGCCGCGACCGCCGTGGACGAGGGCGGCGTGGTCTCGCCCGGCGGGGTCGGCTTCGACATCTCCTGCGGGGTGCGGCTGCTGTCGGCCGACTGCAACGGGCGGGAGCTGCGCAGGGCGCTGCCCGCGGTCATGGACGGCCTGGACCGGCGGATACCGCGCGGCGCCGGGCCCGGCGGGGTGTGGCGGCTCGGCGGGCAGGCGGAGCTGGAGCGGATCCTGCGGGGCGGCTCCCGGTACGCCGTCGAGCAGGGCCACGGCGAGCAGCGCGACCTCACCCGCTGCGAGGACGGCGGGGCGGTCGCCGACGCCGACGCGACGCAGGTCAGCGAGCGGGCCCGGGAACGGGGCCTCGGCCAGGTCGGCAGCCTCGGCTCCGCGAACCACTTCCTGGAGATCCAGGAGATCGCCGAGGTGTACGACGAACCGGTCGCCGCTGCCTTCGGCCTCGCCCGCGGCCAGGTGTGCGTGATGATCCACTGCGGTTCACGCGGCCTCGGCCACCAGATCTGCACCGACCACGTCCGGGCGATGGACCGGGCCATGACCCGCTACGGCATCACCGTCCCCGACCGTCAGCTGGCCTGCACCCCGGTCGACTCGCCCGAGGGCCAGGCCTACCTGGGCGCGATGGCCGCCGCCGCCAACTACGGCCGCGCCAACCGCCAGTTGCTGTCCGACGCGGCCCGCGGGGTCTTCCGCCGCGTCACCGGCGCACAGCTGTCGCTGGTGTACGACGTGTCCCACAACCTCGCCAAGATGGAGACGCACGAGGTGGACGGCGCCCGGCGCCTGCTGTGCGTGCACCGCAAGGGCGCCACCCGCGCCTTCCCGCCCGGCCACCCCGAACTGCCCAAGGAGCTACGGGAGTTCGGCCAGCCGGTGCTCATCCCCGGCACCATGGGCACGGCGTCCTACGTGCTGGCCGGGGTGCCCGGCGGCGACGCCTTCCACTCCACCTGCCACGGCGCGGGCCGCACCCTCAGCCGGCACCGGGCCGCCCGCACCGTGACGGGCAGGGAACTGCGCGCCCGGCTGGAGTCGGCCGGTATCGCCGTCCGGCCGAAGTCGATGCGCGGGCTGGCCGAGGAGACCCCGGAGGCCTACAAGGACGTCAGCGCGGTGGTCGCCGCGAGCGAGACGGCTGGGCTGTGCCGGACCGTGGCCAAGCTCGTGCCGCTGGGCGTGGTGAAGGGATGAGCCGGATCCGCTCACACGTCGATGGTCACCGCGCAGGACCAGCCGTACGGACCGGGCTCGATGCGCAGGTTCTCCCACGCGATGCCCTTCGGTGCGGCGCCGATGACCTCCACCACGCCGAGGTCGGCGACCGCCATCCGCACGTCGAGCCCTTCGTCGTACGCCTCCGCCTCCACATCGACCGGCACCTGCCCGTGCACCTCCAGCCGGAAGACGACCTCGTCGAGCAGCGTGGTCAGCAGATCCTCGGGGCTGCCTTCGGCCAGCCGCAGCCGGGCCACGCCGGTCGCCCGGGTCCCGGAGACGTCCGCGAAGCCCTCCACCATGCCCGTGACGGCCTCCACCAGACAGCGCTCGCGGCTCTCCCCCCAGGCCTCGACGCGCACGTCAGCCGTGTGCGGCACCAGCCGGTGCCCGCTCGTCCCGCGCCTGCGCGCCGTGATGTCGTCGCCCATGTCACCGACCATGCCCACCGTGTGCCCACTGCGCAGAACCGCACACTGGTTTCGGGGGGCATGTGCGGACCGGCAGGGGAGCCACCGCCTCAGGAGCCGCCATGACCGACCCGACCCACCCCGCGCTCGCACCCGCACTGCGGGACGTGCGGGCCGTCGTCTTCGACACGGACGGAGTGATCACCGACTCGGCCCGGGTGCACGCCGCCGCCTGGCGGACCGCCTTCGACGCCTACCTGCGTCAGCACCCGCCCGAGGACCCGGACCAGCGGCGCCCCTTCGATCCCCGGGACGACTACCTGCGGCACGTGGACGGCAAGTCCCGACTCGACGGTGCCGCCGCCTTCCTCGCCTCCCGCGGGCTCGACACATCCGACGGGACCGTACAGGCCGTCGCCGCGGACAAGGAGCGCCTCTTCACCGAGCGGCTGCGCACCCACGGTGTCGACGCCTACCCCGGGACGGTCCGGCTGGTGCGTGCCCTGCGCGAGGCCGGGGTACCCGTGGCGGCGGCCTCGGCGTCCCGGCACGCGGGTGAACTGCTCACCCGGGCCGGAGTCCGGGACCTCTTCGACGCCCTGGTGGACGGCGGTGAGGCGGCCCGGCTGGGGCTCGCCGGCAAACCCGAGCCCGACCTCTTCCTGGAGGCGGCCCGCCGGCTCGGCGTCCCCGCCGGGCACACCGCTGTCGTGGAGGACGCGCTGGCCGGGGTGGAAGCGGGGCGTCGGGGTGCGTTCGCACTCGTCGTCGGCGTGGACCGGGCCGCCGGTGCGGACACCGGCGCGAGACTGCTGCGGCACGGCGCCGACATCGTCGTACGAGATCTGGCAGAACTGCTCGTGGAAGGAGCACCGCGGTGACGGCAGCGACGTCCTGGACCTGGGAGTACGACGGCTACGAAGCAGCGGACGAACGGCTCAGGGAGTCGCTGTGCACGCTGGGCAACGGATACTTCGCCACCCGTGGCGCGTTCCCGGAGTGCACGGCCGACGAGGTGCACTACCCGGGCACGTATGTGGCCGGCTGCTACAACCGGCTCACCTCGGACGTCGCGGGGCGCCGCGTCGAGAACGAGGACATGGTCAACCTGCCGAACTGGCTGTCGCTGCGCTTCCGCCGCCCCGGCGGGCGGTGGCTCGCACCCGACACGGCGACGGTCCTCGACCACCGACAGGTGCTGCACCTCGACTCGGGGCTGCTGGAGCGGCTGACGCGGTACACGCTGGCGGAGGGCAAGACCCTGTTCGTACGGCAGCAGCGGTTCGTGGACATGGCCGACCCCCATCTGGCGGTCCTGCGCACCGAGTTCACCGCCGAAGGCTTCGCCGGTGCCCTCGACGTCGAGGCGGCGCTCGACGGGGGCGTCACCAACTCCGGGGTCACGCGCTACCGCGATCTGGACGGCCACCATCTGACCCATGTGCACACCGGGAGTTCCGCACCCGACAGGGTCTGGCTGCGCTGCCGGACCCGTACCTCGGACATCCGGATCGGCATGGCGGCCCGCCTGACCGCCGACGTCCCGGTGACCGAGCGGCTGGAGGTCTCCCGAGCCGTCCAGCGGATCCGCCTCGACCTGATTCCCGGCCGTACCGCCACCGTGGACAAGACGGTCGCCCTGCACACCTCCCGCGACCCCGCGATCAGCGATCCGCTGGACGCCGCTGTCGACCGGGTGGACGCGGCCTCCGGCTTCGACGACCTGCTGAAGACCCACCGCACGGCCTGGGACCAGCTGTGGCGGCGGGCCGAGATCGACGTCCCCGGGGCCGCGGGCCGCATTCTCCGGCTGCACCTCTTCCACGTCCTGCAGACCCTCTCGCCGCACACCGCCGACCTGGACGTGGGCGTGCCCGCCCGGGGACTGCACGGTGAGGCGTACCGGGGGCACGTCTTCTGGGACGAGCTGTTCGTGCTGCCGTATCTGAACCTGCACTTCCCGGAGGTGTCCCGGGCCCTGCTCGGCTACCGCCACCGGCGCATGGACCAGGCCCGTGCCGCCGCCCGCGCGACCGGGCGGCGCGGTGCGCTCTATCCGTGGCAGAGCGGCAGCAACGGGCGGGAGGAGACCCAGGAACTGCACCTCAACCCGCGCTCGGGGCGCTGGCTGCCGGACCACTCCCGCCTTCAGCACCACGTCGGCTCGGCGATCGCGTACAACGTGTGGCAGTACTGCGAGGCGAGCGGCGACGCCGAGTTCCTGCACACCAAGGGCGCCGAGATGCTGCTGCAGATCGCCCGCTACTGGGCGGACTCGGCCGTGTACGACGAGGGCCTGGGCCGGTATCGCATCCGGGGCGTGGTCGGGCCCGACGAGTACCACGACGCCTACCCCGACGCGAAGCGGCCCGGCCTCGACGACAACGCGTACACCAACGTCACCGCCGCATGGGTGCTCACCCGCACCCTGGAGGTGCTGCGTGCCCTGCCCGAACCCCGCCGCCGTGAACTCCTCGAACGCACCGGCCTGGACGGCGGCGAGAGGGAGCAGTGGGAGGAGGTGTCGCGCACCCTCCATGTGCCCTTCCACCGGGGTGTCATCAGCCAGTTCGAGGGCTACGGCGACCTCGCCGAACTCGACTGGGACGGCTACCGCAAGCGCTACGGCGACATCCGGCGCCTGGACCGGATCCTGGAGGCGGAGGGCGACACCGTCAACCGCTACCAGGCGTCCAAGCAGGCCGATGTGCTGATGCTCGGGTACCTCTTCTCACCGGCCGAACTCCAAGGAATCTTCAGCCGGTTGGGCCACCGGCTGGACCAGGACACCTGGCGGCGCACGGTCGACTACTACCTGCGGCGCACCAGCCACGGGTCGACCCTCAGCGGCCTGGTCCACGGCTGGGTGCTGGCCCGGGCCCGGCGCGCGGAGGCCTGGATGTTCTGCCAGGAGGCGCTGCGCGGCGACATCGCCGACCTGCAGGGCGGCACCACCGGCGAGGGCATCCACCTCGGCGCCATGGCCGGCACCCTCGACCTCGTCCAGCGCGGACTGACCGGACTGGAGACCCGTGGCGGGGCGCTGTGCCTCGACCCGGTGCCGCTGCCGGAGCTGTCCTCGTACGGCTTCGCCATCCACTACCAGGGCCACTGGGGCATCCGGCTACGGCTGGAACACGAGCGGCTGGAGATCACGGTGCCCCCGTCCGACCGCGACCCGATCGACGTCCGCCTGCCGGACCGCACGGTGTCCGTCCAGCCGGGCGAGATGCGTCGGCTGGTGCTGCCGGGGTGATGTCACGTTCTGCGGGGGCGAGACCCTCGGTCGGGGCGTACAGGGTGATCATGTACGGCGCCACCGTCATGCTCGCCACCGCGACGGCGGCGGGCAGCGAGACCGGTCGGGCACCGACGAAGAGCAGCGCCATAGCGGCGAAAAGCGCCGCGGAGAACCAGACATGGCGGGTGCGCAGGGAGAGGTGCCACGGCAGCCGCTGCTTCCGCCGCTGCTCCGAAGAGCACCCGGGCCCACCGGCGCGGCCGTCACCGCCACCCACGCGCGTGTGCCTGAGTCGCCCCCGACAGGGCCGCCAAGCGGCGAAGTTGGCGAGGCGGCACAGGTGTACGGCAGGCGCTACCCAGCCACCGGCGCGTCGGCAGACCCGATTCAGGAGGTCAAGGTACCGGACGTGGCCGACGGGTGTACACGCCTGATCCGCGACTCCCGCGACGTCAACTCGCGTCGTATCGCGGACGGCTGACCTCTCCGCCCGAGTCGCTGCCACTGGCGAAACCCTGCTGACCTGCGCGAGCGCGCTGGGGCTCGGTGTGCTCAAGCACCAAGTTCCGGTCAACCGGGGGGCATTCGGTGACGACTCCCGGTACTGCGGCGGTTACCCACCGAAGCCCCGGGTGCGGCAGACTGCCGTGAGCCGTACCCGGGCGTGGTCGATCGCGGCACCGGGTGGGCGGTACGAAAGGCGTCGACTCGGCTGGATGAGAGGGAGTTTCATGGACCGGTATCTCAGGGGGGCGAGGCTCTGGCCCGACGGGTGGACCAAGCTCAGGGTGGACTTCGTCCCGCGGCTCCCCGAGATCAAACCGGTGACCGACAACTATCGCCCGGTCCTCGCCCGGTTCGGGTTCGTCTCGCCGGTCAAGGACGAGTGGCTGCACGAGACGCTGGCCGTCGTCGACGACCGGCCCGCGAGCGAGGTGACCGGACCGGAACTCGCCCTGTTCGAAGGCCGGTTGCGGGAACGGCTCGGCGCGGTGCCCCCCTTCACGGTGACGGTGGGCACGGCGGTGGCCGGCCGGTGCGGTGTCCTGCTCGACATCGCTCCCGAGGACGAGTTCCAGGAGCTGCGGCACCAGGCCAGGGACGCCGTCGTGGAGGTGTTCGGCGAGGATGCCGACGACTACGAGGACGAACGCCCGAGGATCTCGCTCGCCTACGGCACCGCACTCGGCGACTCGCGGCTCCTGCAGAGCAGGCTGCGCAGCGCCTCGGGCCGGCGGGCCACGCTGACCGTGGACGGCGCACGGCTCGTGGAGGCTGTCCAGGACCGCAAGCAGCACGAGATCCGCTGGCAGGAGCTGGCGTTCGTGCCGCTGGGCGGTGCGGGGTGAGGGCCGTCCTCAACCGGCCTTCTCCGTAAGGGCGTTGAACATCACCCGTCCCGGTCGCGTACCTCAGGGCACACCGATCCCGGACGACAGGAGTACCTGCCATGGCCGAGAAGCAGTACACCGTCATCGGCATGAGCTGCGGCCACTGCGCGGCGAGCGTCACCGAAGAGGTGGTGGCGGTACCCGGCGTCACCGAGGTCGACGTCGATGTGCGGGTCGGCCGGGTGATCGTACGAGGGGAGCAGTTCGGCGAGGACGCGGTGCGCAGCGCGATCGTCGAGGCGGGCTTCGACGTGGCGCGGGGCGCACGGGCCGCCGCGGCCTGAGCGTGGTGGCGCGTGCCGCCTCTCATGCCACCTGGTCGAAGAAGGTCAGCAGGGCGGCGGGGGAGTCGGGGCCGGTCAGTGCCTGTTCGGTCCAGATGCACTTGCCGGTCCCGGTGTAGCGGGCGCCCCACCGCTGGGAGAGGGCCGCGACCAGTTGCAGGCCCCGGCCGCCCTCGTCCGTTTCGGACGCCCGGCGGATCCGGGGGGTGGTGAGGCTGCCGTCGGAGACCTCGCAGATCAGGGTGCGGCTGCGCAGCAGACGGAGCACGACCGGGCCCTTGGCATGCCGTACGACGTTGCCCACCAGTTCGCTGACCAGCAGTTCCGTCGTCATCGCCAGATCGTCCAGGCCCCACTCGGACAGCTGCGCCCGGACCAGCTTGCGTGCCTCGCCGGCCGCCTGTGGCTCCGCGGTCAGCGGCCACACGGCGACCGCTTCGGGCGGCAGCCGGTGCACCCGCACCACCAGCAGGGCCGCGTCGTCGGCGGACTGCTGCTGTGCCGGGACCAGACCCGAGGTGAGCCGCTCGCAGAGCCGGTCGAGGTCGTCCGCGTCGGCCCCGCCGAGCAGCCGCGCGAGATGGGCCATGCCCGCGTCGATGTCCCGGCTGGCGGACTCGATCAGGCCGTCGGTGTACAGCACGAGCACGGAGTCCTCCGGCAGGGCGACCTCGACGCTCTCGAAGGGCGGGTCGGCGGCGCCCAGCGGGGGATCCGAGGCCACCGCCGGGAACTCGACCGTGTCGTCCGGCCGCACGACGGCGGGCGGCGGATGCCCGGCGCAGCCGAAGGCGCACACGCCGGTCGTCGGGTCGTACACCCCGTACAGGCAGGTGGCGTAGGAGTCGTCGCCGAGTTCGGAGACGACGTCGTTGAGGTGGGCCAGGATCTCGTCGGGCGGCAGTTCCAGATCCGCCAGCGTGTGGACGGCGGTGCGCAGCCGTCCCATGGTGGCCGCCTGGGGCAGTCCGTGGCCCATCACGTCGCCGATGACGAGGGCGACCCGGTCGCCGGAGAGCGGGATGATGTCGTACCAGTCGCCGCCCACGTCCATGCCCTGCCGGGCCGGCAGATAGCGCGCCGCGGACGTGCACGCGGGCAGCGGCGGCAGCGTCCGGGGGAGCAGACCGCGCTGCAGTTCCTGGGCGCGGATGTGCTCGGCGTCGAAGAGGCGGGCCCGCTCCAGGGCGTGGGCGACCAGGCCGCTGATCGCGACCAGCAGCGTGCGTTCCTCGCCGGTGAAGCGGCGTGGCTGCTCGAAGGAGATCACGCACACCCCGACCGGGTGGTCCGAGGCGATCAGCGGCAGGAACGCCCAGGCCGCCTTGGAACCCGCCGCGGGCTGCCCGGCCAGTGCCGGGTAGCGGGCCGCGTACTCCTGCGGGGAGGAGAAGAACTGCGGAGTGCGGCTGAAGAGCGCGTCCGTGACCGCGCTGCGTCCCGTAACGGGAAGGTGGTCGACCAGGTCGATGAACTCCTGGGAGTAGCCGACGCTGCCGACGACCCGGGTCCGCTCGTCCTCGATGACCTGCATCATCAGCCCGGCCGCGCCGAACGGCGGCAGCACATGGCGGGCGACCGCGTCCACGACGTCCTGCGAGCTGATCGCCTTGGCGAGCGCCGCCGTCAGTTCGCCGATGCGGGCGGCGCGGTCGGCCTGGGCGCGGGCGGCGGCCTCACGTTCGGTCTCCCGTACGCGCTTTTCGTGGATGTCGGTGAGGAAGAAGGCGAGGCCGTCGGGGAGCGGGACCAGCCGCAGATGGCACCAGCGCCCGGTGCCGGGGGCCAGCAGGTCGAGACCTGAGGGCGTGGACCTTGCGACCGCCTCCTCGCACAGCGCCCGCAGCCCGGGAACCCGCAGTGCGGTGAGGTCCCACACCAGTCGGCCGATCAGCTCCTGCCCGGCGCCGAGGACCCGCTCGGCCTCCTCATTCAGGAAGGTGATCCGCCACTGGTGGTCGAGGGTGAGGAAGCCGTCGCTCATGTGCCGCAGGGCGCGGCTGATCGCGTCGCGGGCGCTGCGGGACTCGGTGGTGTCCCATACGGTGCCGACCATGCCGACCGGTTGTCCGGTGTCCGCCAGCTTCACCCGGCCACGGACCTGGACCCAGCCGATCGTGCCGTCCGGGCGCTGCACCCGGTACTCGGTGCCGTAGGAGGTCCGCTCGCGCAGCGCCTTGGCGACCTCGGCGGTCACGAGCGGCCGGTCGTCGGGGTGGACGAGGTTCATCCAGGTCTCGGCCCGTCCGTCGAATTCGCCCGGTTCGAAGCCGAGCACGGTCAGTCCGGCCTGGTCCAGATCGACCTCCTCGGTGGTCATGGTCCACTCCCAGGAGCCGACGTGCACGGCATCGAGCGCCTGTCGCAGCAGGGCTCCGGGCTGCCGCTCACGCGGTGAGGGCTCCTTGGGCAGCAGCAGGGGACGGTCCAGCCGTCCGGCGACCCAGGCGGCGATGGCGTGCAGGAGGGTCCACTGGGTGGGGCGGGGGGCATGGTGTACGGCGGTCAGGACGGTGAGCGCGCCGAGCGGTCCGTCCGGTCCGGGCAGCGGAACGGTGGCCACACCGCGGTCCGCGCCGGGCCGTCCGCCGACGTCGGGGGCGGGTTCGGCGGGCAGCCAGCAGCGTGTCCCCTCGCGCACGGCACGCGCCGGGGGCAGGTCCCCGGTGTCCGGGACGCGCTCCCAGGGTTCGGTCAGTGCCGGGGGCAGCCCGCTGCTCACCAGCAGATGCAGTCCGCGCAGGCCCTCGGGCCCGCCCACGTGGATCAGGCCGCCGACCCCGCCGAGCTCGGCGACAGCGTGCTCCAGGGCGAGACGCAGCGCCTCTGTCACGGCCACGTCGTCGTCGATGGCGCGGAGTATGGCCATCCGCCCGTGCATACCCTCAATATACGCAGAGTGCAAAATTCTCGTCATGCACTGATGTGTCCCGATTCTGACGGGCCGCTCGACCGGCGGGGCACGCCAACATCGCCTCTGTCGCGCCCTGTTCAGCCGGCCTTCGGTCCCGGCGCTCCCACCCGCAGTCCGTCCATGACCAGGTCGAAGAGGCGGGCGGCGCGTGCCTCCCAGTCGCTGTGGGGGTCCATCGCGAACAGGCCGGAGATGGCGAGGATGAAGTCGTCCGCGGTGACGCCGGGGCGGATGGTGCCGGACTTCTCGGCGGCGCGGAGCAGGAGTTCGGCCGCGGAGGTCACCGGGGTGTGATCGGGCTTCGCCGCGGCGCCGGGCGCACTCGTGGCCTGGCGGATCGCGTCCGCCAGACCGACCTTGGCCATGGCGAACTGAGCGAGCCGGTCCATCCAGTCCCGCAGCGCCCGGTCGGGTTCCCGTGTCTCGAGCAACTGGTGTGCGCAGTCGGCGACCTGCTGCATCTCGTGGCGGTAGATCTCCAGGACGAGCGCCTCGCGGTTGGGGAAGTTCCGGTAGAACGTGCCCTGTCCGACGCCCGCCTTCTTGGCGATCGCGCTGAGCGGGGCATCGGCGGAGCGGGTCAGCTCGACGAGCGCCACTTCCAGGATGCGCTCGCGATTGCGCTGCGCGTCCGAGCGCAGCGGCGCGCCCTTCTTCTCCTTCACCCGTGGCCTCCTCGCGGGCTCGCCAAGGAGCCCGGCCTTGCTAAGCGGACAGGTGTCCGGTACGTTTCCTGATAGCGGACAGCTGTCCGGTTGGATCCCACCATAGCCGCGGCCGAACCGATCCAGCCACGTGCTGCGCTGCCTCTTCTGCCTCCCGACACCCCGGATTTTCCTATACGCCTGCCTGCCGGACCGCCTTCTCGGCGCACTCCGGAGCTGTGAAAGAAGGCTGATCATGGCCCCAGCCCCCGCATCGACGTATAGCGCCATCACCCTGAACATCAACGGCGAGAAACACACGCTCTCCGTCGACCACCGCACCACCCTGCTCGACGCGCTGCGTGAGCGCCTCGATCTCACCGGCACGAAGAAGGGCTGTGACCAGGGCCAATGCGGTGCCTGCACGGTCCTGACCGACGGCCGTCGAGCCGTTTCCTGTCTGCAGCTGGCGGTGGCCGTCGAGGGGCGTGAGATCACCACCGTCGAAGGCCTGGCCGACGGCGAACGGCTGCACCCGGTGCAGCAGGCCTTCCTCGACCTCGACGGCTACCAGTGCGGCTACTGCACGCCGGGCCAGATCTGTTCGGCCGTCGCGGTGATCGAGGAACACGCGGCGGGGTGGCCGAGCGCCGCCACCGACGACGTAAGGCCCGAGGCGGGACCGCCGCCACTGACCGCCGACGAGATCCGCGAGCGGATGAGCGGCAACCTGTGCCGCTGCGGAGCGTATGTGTCGATCGTGCAGGCGGTCGCCCAGGCGGCCGAGGCTCGCACCGAGACGACGGAGGCGGCGGCATGAGGGAGTTCGGCTATCAGCGCGTCCTCGACGTCTCCGGCGCCGTCGCGCTGCTCGACGCCGACCCTCAGGCGCGTTTCCTCGGCGGCGGCACCAACCTCGTCGACCTGATGAAGACCGGCGTCGAGCGGCCCGCCCGGCTCGTCGACGTCCGTGAACTGCCCCTGGACCGCATCGAGTCGACGAGCGACGGCGCCCTGCGGATCGGCGCGACCGTCACCAACAGCGACCTGGCCGCCCACCCCGAAGTCCGGCGCCGCTATCCGGCGTTGACGCAGGCGGTGCTGGCCGGCGCGTCCGGGCAGCTGCGCAACATGGCCACGGTCGGCGGAAATCTCCTCCAGCGCACCCGCTGCGGCTATTTCGCCGACGTGAGCCGGCCCTGCAACAAGCGTGTCCCCGGCAGCGGTTGCCCCGCGATCGAGGGCGAGCACCACAACGCGGCGATCCTCGGCGCCTCCGACCACTGCGTGGCCGTACACCCGTCGGACATGGGCGTGGCGCTCGCCGCCTTCGACGCGGTCGTGTCGTACGAAACCGCCGATGGGCCCGGGGAGTTGCCGCTCAGCGACTTCTATCTGCCGGTCGGTGACACCCCGCACCTGGAGACCGCCCTGCCGCAGGGCGCCCTGATCACCGGCGTCACCCTGCCGCCCGCGCCGGTCGCGGCCCACTCCCGCTACCGCAAGGTGCGCGAGCGTGCCTCGTACGCGTTCGCGATCGGCTCGGTCGCCGCCGCGCTCGACGTCGAGGCAGGAGTCGTACGGGAGACGCGGCTGGCTCTGGGAGCGGTCGCGTCGCGGCCGTGGCGGGCCCGGGAGGCCGAGCGGGTGCTGACGGGCGCACCGGCCGACGCCCGCACCTTCGAGGCCGCCGCGGACGCCGAACTGGCCGCGGCCCGGCCCCTGCCCCACAACGGATACAAGGTGACCCTCATGCGCAACCTCATGGTGGCCGTGCTGACCGAACTCGCCCAGGAGACCGCCCGATGACCACCGTCACCCCCCTGAAAGGCTTCGTCGGCACCGCGCACACGCGCGTGGAGGGACGCGACAAGGTCACTGGCGCCGCCCGCTACGCAGGAGAGATCCCCTTCGCCGAACTGGCCCACGGCTGGCTGGTGTTGTCCACGGTCGCCCGCGGCCGCATCCGTGCGATGGACACCGACGCCGTCCTGGCGATGCCCGGCGTCCTCACCGTCCTGCACCACGGGAACGCCCTGCACGTCGAGACCGACTACGCGGGGCTCATGGGGATGAAACCCGACCCGTCCGTCGCGCTCTTCCAGCACGACCGGGTGCCGCACGCGGGCTGGCCCGTGGCGCTGGTCGTCGCCCGGACCTCCGAGCAGGCGCGGGAGGCCGCCGAGGCGCTCGTGGTGCACTACGACCAGGAGCCGCACGACGTCGCGTTCTCCGACGGGCGTCCGGACGCCTACACGGCGGCGGACACGGCCGTCGCCCCGGCCGTGACCGCGAAGGGCGACCTGGAGGGCGAACTCGCCCGGTCCGCCGTCGTCGTGGACGCCGAGTACACCACGCCCGAGGAACACCACAGCCCGATGGAGCCGCACGCGGCCACCGCCCACTGGGACGGCGGCCGTCTCGAAGTCGTCGACTCCAACCAGGGCAGCATCTGGGTGCAGGGCGAACTCGCGAGCCTGTTCTCGCTCGACCCGGCCTCGGTGCGCGTGCGCTCCGAACACATCGGCGGCGGCTTCGGATCCAAGGGCGTCCGCGCCCACCAGGTGGCCGCCGTCATGGCCGCGACCGTCCTCCAGCGCCCGGTCCGCGTCGTCCTGACCCGCCGGCAGATGTTCTCGCTGGTCGGCTACCGCAGCCCCACGGCCCAGCGCATCAGGCTCGGCGCCGACCCCGACGGACGCCTGCGCGCACTGGAGCACCAAGCTCTCAACCTCTCCTCGACGGTGCACGAGTTCCTGGAGCCCAGCGCCCTGCCGGGCCGGGTGCTGTACGACGCCGACGCCCACCACACGGCCCACCGGATCGTACGGCTCGACGTGCCGACCCCGACCTGGATGCGCGCGCCGGGTGAGGCACCGGGGTCGTTCGCGCTGGAGTCGGCGCTCGACGAACTGGCCGAGAAGTGCGGCGTCGACCCGATCGACCTGCGCGCCCGCAACGAACCCGAGACGGGTCCCGTGTCCGGGCTGCCCTTCGCCGGCCGCCGGCTCCTGCTCGACTGCTTCCGGGAAGGCGCCCGCAGGTTCGGCTGGGCCGACCGCGACCCCCGCCCCGGCCTGCGCCGCGACGGCCGGTGGCTGCTCGGCACCGGCACGGCCGCGGCCACCTTCCACGCGGGCGCCTTCCCCTCCACGGCGGCGATGACGGCGGAGGCGGACGGCACCTTCACCGTCCGGATCTCCGCGTCGGACATCGGCACCGGCGCACGGACCGCCCTCACCCTGATCGCGGCGGACGCGCTCCAGGTGACTCCGGACCGCGTCCGCGTCCTGATCGGCGACAGCGACTTCGGACCGGCGATGATCGCGGGCGGCTCGATGGGCACCAGCTCCTGGGCCTGGGCGATCACCGCGGCGGCGGACGAACTGCGCGAGCGACTCGTCCCGGGTGCCGCCGTCCCGCCGGACGGCATCACCGTCCGCTCGGACACCTCGGCGGCCATCGCCGCCCTGTCGCAGAAGGAACGGCACTCCTACGGCGCTCACTTCGCCGAGGCCGCCGTCGACGTCACCACCGGCGAGGTACGCGTCCGCCGTATGCTCGGCATCTTCGCGGCGGGCCGGATCGTCAACCCGCTGACCGCCCGCAACCAGTTCGTCGGCGGGATGACCTGGGGTATCTCCATGGCCCTGCACGAAGAGGCGGTCCGTGACCCGGCCTCGGGCGCCCACGTCGGCGCCGACCTCGCGGGCTACCACTTCGCCGCCAACGCCGACGTACCGCTCATCGAGGCCGACTGGCTGCAGGAGGAACGGGACGCCGACGACCCCATCGGCATCAAGGGCATCGGCGAGATCGGCATCGTGGGCGCCGCCGCTGCCGTCGCCAACGCGGTCTGGCACGCGACCGGCGTACGCCACCGCAGTCTCCCGATCCGCCCCGACCGGGTCCTCCAGGCAGGCCGACATGCTTGACCTCGCCGCCGAGCTGGCCAAATGGACCGAGGAGGGCCGCGACTTCGCCGTCGCCACCGTCGTCTCCGTCGGCGGCAGCGCCCCCCGCCCACCCGGCGCCGCCCTCGCCGTCGACACCACCGGCACGGCCATCGGCTCGGTGTCCGGCGGCTGCGTGGAGGGCGCTGTGTACGACCTGTGCGTCCAGGCCCTCGAGAACGGCGAGACAGTCGTCGAACGCTTCGGCTACAGCGACGAGGACGCGTTCGCGGTGGGGCTGACGTGCGGCGGGGTGATCGAGGTCTTGGTCACGCCGGTGACACGGGACACCCCTGACCGGGAGGTGTACGAGGCGGCACTGTCGCAGGCAGCGCAAGGAGAGCCAACGGCGCTGGCCCGGGTGATAAGTGGACCGGCGGGACTTCTGGGCACGGCTGTGCTGGAGCTACCTAAGGGGCGCGGGGAACTGCGCGACCAGCCCCAGACGGCCCGCAGCCGACCCACAACCTTCCCCACCGAGCCCCTCACCCCCCTGACCGCCGAAGGCACCCGCACTGTCGAACTCGACGGCCTCACCCTCTTCATAGAGACCCACACCCCACCACCCCGCATGATCATCTTCGGCGCGATCGACTTCGCCGCCGCCCTCGCCCGCACCGGCAAGTTCCTCGGCTACCACGTCACCGTGTGCGACGCCCGCCCCGTCTTCGCCACCCGCGCCCGCTTCCCCGAGGCGGACGAGATCGTGGTCGAGTGGCCGGACAGCTACCTCCGGCACACGGAGACCGACGAGCGCACGGTGCTGTGCGTACTGACCCACGACGCCAAGTTCGACGTACCGCTGCTGGAGACGGCACTGCGACTGCCGGTCGCGTACGTCGGCGCGATGGGCTCACGCCGTACGCATGCGGACAGGGAAGAGCGACTGCGTGAAGTCGGGCTCACAGAAAGCGAGTTGGCCCGGCTGCGCTCACCCATCGGCCTCGACCTCGGCGCCCGCACACCGGAGGAGACCGCGCTGTCCATCGCAGCGGAGATCGTCGCGACTCGGCGCGGCGGGACGGGTGTACCGCTCACCGATTCAGGGACGCCGATTCACCGTGCCGTGCCTACCGCGGCCATCACGGCGATCACGGCGAGGGAGGCGACTGGTCGGTCCGGGCGGCGCGCTCCGTGTTCCTCTTCTTGATGCGGGCCGCTTCCTTGCGGACCTCGGCCTGGGTGGCCCGCTCCTTCTCCAGCCACTCGGGCATGTCCCTCTTCAGGGCCTCGATCTGCTCGGTGGTGAGGGGTTCGGTGATCCCGCCGCGCCCCAGACCCGCGATGGACACGCCGAGCTTCGCCGCGACGACCGGACGCGGGTGCGGGCCGCCTGCGCGCAGGTCCTGCAGCCACTGTGGCGGATCGGCCTGGAGCGCGTTCAGCTCGGCACGCGAGACGACACCCTCCTGGAACTCGGCGGGGGTGGCCTCGAGGTACACACCCAGCTTCTTCGCCGCGGTCGCGGGCTTCATGGTCTGGGCGGTCTGGTGCGACTTCATGCTGTCAAGACTAACGACCGGGCAAGAGACCTCCGACCACGCCGGGTAACCTGGCGGAGTGACAGGCTCGGAAAGTTCCCCCTCGTTCCGGCTCGCGTACGTCCCCGGGGTGACGCCCGCCAAGTGGGTGCGGATCTGGAACGAGCGCCTGCCCGACGTCCCGCTCGACCTGGTCGCCGTACCGGCCGCGGAAGCATCCGACGTCTTGCGCGAAGGGGGCGCGGACGCGGGTTTCGTACGGCTCCCCGTGGACCGTACGTTCTTCAGCGCGATCCCGCTCTACACCGAGACGACGGTCGTCATGGTCCCCAAGGACCATCTGGTGACCGCCGCCGAGGAGGTGTCCGTCGAGGATCTCGCCGACGAGGTGGTGTTCCACCCCCTGGACGACGTCTTCGACTGGGAGCGCCCGCCCGGGCAGCCCGCCTTCGAGCGCCCCGCCACCACGCAGGACGCCGTCGAGCTGGTGGCGGCGGGCGTGGGCCTGCTCGTCGTACCCCAGTCGCTCGCCCGTCTGTACCACCGCCGGGACGTGACCTACCGGCCCGTCGTGGACGCCCCTCAGTCGAGCGTCGTCCTGTCGTGGCCCGAGGAGGCGACCACCGAGCTGGTCGAGGACTTCATCGGGATCGTCCGCGGACGGACGGTCAACAGCACGAGGGGACGTACGCAGCCTGCTGCTCAGCCCCAGCCCCAGCCCCAGTCTCAGCCGAAGGCCAAGCGGGCCGAGACGTCCGGTGCCCGGCGCAAGCCCGCGCCGGGCAAGACGACAGGAAAGCCCACGCGCGGCGGCGGTGGCGCGAAACGCGGCAAGCCCCGCCGCCGGTCGTAGCCCGAGGCTCACTTCGGCGGCAGGCTCGCCGCGAACGCGTGTCCCTGATCGACCCACGCCCCGAGGTCGGCGTCCTCCGCCAGCGCGGAGCCGTCGACGAGGATCCAGCCGCGCATCGGCCGTCCCGTCATGTCGAAGACCCGGGTACCGGGCCGGGCCAGCGCCGCCTCAGCGGCGTCCGGGCCGACCCGGACCATGAGGTCGTCGCCGCTCACCCCGACGGCCATGTTGCCGCGGTGCAGGAAGGCTAGGCCGCCGAACATCTTCTTCTCGGTGACCTCCGGGTCCGGGCCCAGGTGCGCCCTGATCCGCTCGGCCAGTCCTTCGTCGTACGCCATGACGTTCCTCGTTCCTGGAGTCCGCGGTGCCGACTCCAGGATCCCCGCGCGGGGCGGCGGGCGCGCGCCGTCTGTCAGGACACGAACGTCGCCCTTTCCGCCGTGGCGACGACGGTCCGCCCGTTCGCCCGGCTGAGCAGGCCCGCCGACACCCATGCGTTCACGGAGGACCGCACCCGGGCGACCAGCGCGGCCTTGGTGGCGAACGGAGCCCCGGCCCAGACCTCGTCGAGCAGCGTGGTGCCGTCGGTCTTCGCGGGGTTCGCGACGCCGGAGTCCCTGGTGCCGAAGACCACCCTGGGCTCCGAGCGCCGGAAGTAGGCGTGCGTCGGATCCTCGGTGCCCTCGGCGAAGGGGGCGAACTCCGTGCCATCGAGGGTGTAGTGGAGCGGCTTGCCGCTGACCGGGGTGAGGGTGGGCAGCAGGTCACCGGAGAGCGCGGCGTTGCGGTACAGGCCGAACTGCAGATGGCTGGTGGAGGAGTTGCGGGCGACCAGGTTCACCGGGCCGTAGAACAGGGTCTGCAGGGACGGATCGTCGAGGGCCTTCTCCACCCGGAGCCGGAAGGGGAGGGTGACGCGCACGGTGTCGCCGCCGCGCCAGGTGCGGGAGACGGTGAAATAGCTTCCGGCCGTCGGAGTACCGCTGACCGCTTCGCCGTTGACCGTCACCCGGAAGCCGCGGGCCGCCCAGGACGGCACGCGCAGCCGCAACTCGAAGGAGGCCCTGCCGCCCCCGATGGTGAGCGTGCTGCCCTGCTCCTTCGGATAGGCGGTGGTCTGGCCGACCGTGACGCCCTTCTCCGCCCACGTCAGCGTGGACGGGCTGTAGAGGTTGACGTACAGGGCGCTGCCGTCGGCCTTCTTGAAGTACACCGAGTCCTGGTACTTGGTGGCGCTCTCCATGCCGGTGCCCTCGCAGCAGGTGGTGCCCTGCTTGGGCGTGTAGTCGCGGACATGGCCGGGCGTCAGACCGATGAAGTACGTGACGAGCGGCTTCTCCGCGTCCGCCTTGTCCTGCTTGGAGCCGAGCACCTGGTTGTAGAGGGCCCGCTCGTAGTAGTCCATGTACTTCGGGTCCTGCTCGTGGAAGAACAGCGTCCGGCTGAGCTTGAGCATGTTGTACGCGCAGCAGCTCTCGGCGGTGGTCTCGCCGATCGTGCCCGCGATCACGCCCCGGGCCCGCCAGAACTCTCCGGTGCTGGTGCCGCCGATGCCGTACATCCGCACCGGTACGACCATGCCCCAGAAGTTCTTCGCGGCAGTGAGGTAACGGGCCTCGCCCGTCGCGTCGTACAGCCGGACCAGACCCGTGAAGATCGGTATGTGCTGGTTGGCGTGCAGCCCGTCGAGGGTGTCGGTGTTCGCGGCGCAGGCGTCGATGAGCTTGTCCAGGTCGAACAGGCGGGCCAGCGCGAGGTGTTCGGCCTTGCCGGTGAGCGTGTGCAGATCGACGATCGCCTCGACGATGCCGCCGAACTCACCGCTGGAGAACAGGCCCCACATGCGTTGCAGGGTGGCCTCGGGCAGCTGCGACAGCCGGGAGTACATCCAGTCGCCCATGCCCGACGCGAGGTCCAGCGCCCGGCTGTCGTCGGTCGCGGCGTGCGCGTCCAGCAGCCCCCGGAGGATCTTGTGGGCGGTGTAGTAAGGCGCCCACACCCGCGTGTAGTCGCTGGCCGTCATCGACTCCAGCTGGATGAACTGCGTCTCGGGGTACGCCGCCAGGAACCCGGGATGGCTGGGCGCGCCCCAGGCGCGGCGCAGCGTCGCGGTCAGCCCGCGGCCGGAGGCGTCCGCGAAGGCCGAGCCGGTGGTCTCGTCGAAGGCGTACGACGCCAGGTTGCCGCGTCCGGCCGAGGAGTCGGCGGCCCGGCTGCTCTGCAACTGCGTGATCTCGGCGGCGGTCAGGGCACGCGACCAGACGTTGAACTCGTCGAAGGCGCCCGCGAAGACGGGGTCGGTGGAGAAGTTGGAGCGGCCGAGCCAGTTGTTGGTCAGGGTGCCGAGTACGGCCGGCGTGAGGGTCATCGCCGTGTTCTGCGCCACGGCCGTGCCGTTGACGTAGAGGGTGCCGGTGCCGCCCGCGAGCGTGACCGCGAGGTGGCTCCACTGGTTCAGCGGCAGCGCGGCCGTGCCGTCGATGCCCTGCTCGCCGCCGGGGCCGCCGGTCGTGATGGCGAAGCGGGGGACGCCGTTCGCGTTGCGTGCGGCCAGGTACAGGTAGCGCGTGGTGTCGTTGCCGAAGTCGAAGATCCGGGCCCAGTTGCCGTCATGGGTGGGCTTCACCCAGGCGGACAGGGTGATCGCGGAGGCACCGCCGAGGATGGCGGAGGGGAGATCGACGTACTGGTGGGAGCCGCGGACGTTCTCCGCCGCGGTGCCGAACTTCCCGGCCGCCTTGAGTACCACCGGGTCGTGGCGCAGCGCCTCGCGCACCTGTGTCAACGCCCCGACCATCGTGCGGATCTTGTCGGCGAAGACCTGCTCACCGGTGCCGGCGAAGGCCTGCGACAGCATCGTCATGAAGTGCCCGGTGTAGTGGCCGCGCAGATTGCCGTTGGCCTCGCCGTCCAGCCCTTCCCAGCCGCCCGGCGCCACCGCGCCGCCCGTGGCGAGCCCGGCGTTGGCGCGGAAGACCTGGAGCAGCCGGTTCACGTCGTAGCCGCGGGCGTGGTCCAGCATCAGCTGCCGCTTGTCGGCGAACACCCCCTGCCCGAGCTGCACTTCGTCGAGCGCGAAGGGCTGCGTGGTCCAGGTGGCGGGTGCGTCGGCCGCGGTGGGTGTGGCCGGTGCGGCGGCGGCCCGGCCGGAGGCCGCGAAGGAGAGCGGTGAGGCCGTCGCCGCGAGGGCGGCGGCCTGGAGAAGGAATCGTCTGGAGAGGGGCGGTGCCATGTTGCTCCTCCGCGAATCGACTTGCCGATGTGGGTCGATATTTCGAACGTCGTACGAGTGATCGACCAGACGATAGGGAGGGGACGGGTGAGCGTCAACGGGTCGGGAGCGTTCGGTTCCGGCCGCCTGCGCCCGGCACCGGGGGAACGCTTGCCCGCGCCGCAGGCGCCCCCGGGTGGCAGAGTCTGCCCCGTGGACTGGGGGATCCGCGTGCGCGAGCCCGAGCCGGCGCTACTGGCCACGGCCGCACAAGAGGCGGCGGACGGGGCCGGATCCGTGGCGCTCGTCTTCGGGAGGCCGGGATCGGCAAGTCGAGCCTGGTCAAGGCGATGCCGGACCGGCTGCCCGGCGGGGCACGCGTCCTGGTGGGCCAGTGCGACGACCTCGCCACCCGACGGCCCCTCGGCCCGTTCCGCGACCTCATCGGCAGCATCGGCGCCGAACTGGCGCAGGCAATGGGTCCAGGATGCCAACCGTCATTTCCCTGCCGCGCGGCCGATCGACTCGACCAGCGGCAGCAGCCGGTGCGGAACGCGTTCACGCAGGGCCACCTCGCTCCGGGTGCGGACGACGCCCGGCAGGCTGATCAGTTTCTGGATCACGTCTTCCAGGTGCGCGTTGTCCCGCGCCACCACCCTCGTCAGCAGATCCCCGCCGCCCGTGATCGAGAAGGCCTCCACGATCTCCGGTACGGCGGCCAGCGCATCGCCCACATCGTCGAGATGGCCCTGTGTGACCTCGATGTGCACGAACGCCAGCACCGGATGGCCGAGTGCGGCGGGGGAGAGCGTGGGGCCGGTCCCGGTGATCACGCCGTCCCGCTCCAGCCGGTCCAGGCGGGCCTGCAACGTCCCGCGGGCAACGCCGAGGACACGGGCGTACTCACGCACGCTCGTCCGGGGTTGCTCCAGCAGCAGCCGCAGGATGCGGGTGTCGAGCTCGTCCACGGCCATGGCGCTCGGCCTCCTCGTCCCTGGTCCGTTGGCTCGTCGATGGATGAGCCGGATCCGATATGTCTGTGCCAATGGTCCAGCATTCCAAGCACCACTTGAGCCAGGGTGCGCCTTGATGCTGCAATGGACATGTCGATGGCGCTGCGGATCCCGCGGCGCCTTTTTCATGCCGTTGTCCAAGGGGGCGGGAAGCAGTGCTGAAGAGGGTGTTCATGGCTCCGGACCCGGGGCGGCTGCGGCTGCGCTTCGCCGCCCGGGCCGTCCTCGGCGTCGGCCTCGCGGTCGTCGTCTGCGGCCTCGCCGGCCACTCCCTCGCCGGTGCCGTCACCGGCGGACTCGCCGCGCTGCTCGCCCTGTTCACCGTCACCGACGCCACCGTTCGCGGGCAGGCGCTCACCACCGTGCTCCTGCCCGCCGTCGGCCTGCCCGTCCTAGCCGCCGCGGCCGAGCTGCACGATCAGCCCGGGGCCCGGGACCTCACCTTCCTCGCCGTGGTCGGCGCGGGCGTGTACGCGCGCCGCTGGGGCCCGCGCGGACACAGCCTCGGTGTGTTCGCGTTCATGACCTACTTCGTGGCGCAGTTCCTGCACGCGACCCCCGGGCAGCTGCCCGAGCTGTACGCCGCCGTCCTCCTCTCCGTCCTCACCGCCTCGGCGGTCCGCTTCGGGCTGTGGTGCTACGAGCGCCGGCTGCCCCCGGCCGCCGTGCCCGCCCCGCCGGCCGGCACCGGCCTGGCCCGCGTGACCACCCGCCAGGCGATCCAGGCGACCGCCGGCGCGGGCTTCGCCCTCGTCGTGGGCCAGTTGCTGTCCGGAGAGCGCTGGTACTGGGCCGTCGGCGCCGCCTGGTGGGTCTTCGTCAACACCACCTCGCGGGGCGAGACCCTGGTACGGGGCTTCCGCCGCGTCCTCGGCACCGTGATCGGCGTCGGCCTCGGCCTGCTCGTCGCCGTCCCCCTGCACGGGGCCGCCGTCCCCACGGCCGTCCTGCTCGCCGTCTGCGTGTTCGGCATCTTCTATACGGCCGCCGTGTCCTACACCTGGATGATGCTCTGCGTGACGGTGCTCGCCGAGCTGCTCTACGGCCTGCTGGGCGTCCTCGATCCCGCCCTGCTCGCGCTGCGGTTCGCCGAGACCGGCGTCGGGGCGCTCGGCGCCGTCCTGGCCGTGCTCTTCGTGCTGCCCGTCACCACCCACACCGTCACCGACGCCTGGATCCGGCGGGCCCTGCGCTGCGTCCACGCCTGCACCGCCGAGGCCGCCGCCCGCCTCGCCGGAAACGAAGGCGCCGACCCCATCGCCCGGGTGGCCGAACTGGAGCAGCTGCTCGGCCGCGTACGGCTCTCGGTCGCCCCGCTCGTCCACCCGCTCAACCCGATGCTCGGCCGCAAACGGCGCGCCCGCCGCGTGCTCGCCCTCCTCGACGACTGCGCCCGCGAGATCCGCGGCCTGGTAGCCGTCGCCGCCGACCCCGAGGCATCGCACGACGCGCGCCTCGCCGCGGCCTGCTGGCGCGTCGAGGCCGCCGTCGAGGCGCTCACCGGCGGGGGCGACGTTCCCGTGTCTGCCATCGAGGCCACCGCGACGGAGCCGGCGCTCGCCCACCTCCATGGCGTGGAGCGGGCCCTCGCGGACCTTGCGAAGCCGCTGCGAGCACCATTGCGCTCGCCCCTCGTCGGAGCGTGAAACCCCTGGCGGCCCCCTATTTGGTCTAGACCGATCGTGATCGACTGCTAGCGTCACCCCCGACAACACAGGGCGCCGAGAGGGGACAGCGGTGGCAGACGGCGGCAGGCGGCAGCGGCGGGCCTTCATCGGGTCGTTCACGGCGGCCGGGGGCGCCGGGATCGTGACGGCGGCCGTGGATCCGGACACCGGCGCGCTCACCGTTCTCGGCAGCGTGGAGACCGTGCCCGACCCCTCGTATCTCGCCCTTTCGCCTGACGGCAACACGCTCTACACGGTCAGCGAGACCGCCGACGGCGCGGTGGCCGCGTACCGCGTGACCGGCGACAAGCCCGAGCCGGCCGGCTCTCCGGTGCCGGTCGACGGCAGCGGCCCCACGCACCTGAGCCTGTTCACCGGACACGTCCTGACCGCCAACTACGGCTCCGGCAGCGTCACCGCCGTGCCCCTGCGAGCCGACGGCACCCTCGCCCCGGCTGCGTCCGGCGTGCTCCGGCACACCGGCTCCGGCCCGCACACACCGCGCCAGCAGGGCCCGCACGCCCACCAGGTGCAGCCCGACCCGAGCGGCCGGTGGGCCGTCAGCGTGGACCTCGGCACGGATTCCGTACGCGTGTGCACGCTGACCGACGGGAGCCTCGAGGTGCACCGGGAGATCGCCCTGCGCCCCGGTTCCGGGCCCCGGCACCTGGCGTTCCACCCGCGCGGCTCGTACGCGTACGTGCTGAACGAGTTGACCCCAACCGTCACCGTGTGCCGCTGGGACGCAGCAGACGGCTCGCTGAAACCGCTCGCCGAGACTCCGGTGCTGGCCGGGCAGTCGGCCGGTGACGCCTACCCGTCGGGCATCGTCGCGTCGCCCGACGGCCGCTTCGTGTGGACCGCCACCCGCGGTGAGGACGTGGTGTCCACGTTCGCCGTCGAGGGCGAGGAGCTGCGGCTGGTGGGCACGGTCACCTGCGGCGGCCACTGGCCACGGGCCCTCACCGCGGCGGACGGCTTCCTCTACGCCGCGAACGAGCGCTCCGGCGACGTCACCTGGTTCACCGTCGACCCGGACACCGGCCTGCCGCGACCCGGCGGGCTGATCGAGGTGACCGCCGCTTCCTGCGTGGTCATCGGCTGAACCCGGCCCCGGAACGGCGAGGGCCCGCTCCCGGGCGCCCCGAAGGGGCGCGGGGAAGTGCGCGACCAGCCACGACGAACCCGCGGTCGACGCACCGGACTCCCAGCGGAGCGCTGACGCACCGAACGTCCAGCGGAGCGCTCAGCGCACCGGCGAGCCCTGCGGCTGCTGCGGGGCGATGCCCAGCGCCGTCGTGTACTTGGCCGCCGCGTCGATCAGGCCCGGGTCGATCTCGGGGCCGATCGGGGAACTGCGCGACCAGCCACGACGAACCCGCGGTCGACGCACCGGACTCCCAGCGGAGCGCTGACGCACCGAACGTCCAGCGGAGCGCTCAGCGCACCGGCGAGCCCTGCGGCTGCTGCGGGGCGATGCCCAGCGCCGTCGTGTACTTGGCCAGCGCGAGCTTGCCGATCGCGGGGTAGGGGCCGAGCGCCTCGGCGGCGGAGCAGCCCGCTTCCTTGGCCGCCGCGTCGACCAGGCCCGGGTCGATCTCGGGGCCGATCAGATAGGGCGCCAGCGCCAGCTGCTGCGAGCCCGAGGAACGCAGCTGCTCGGCGACGGACGAGATCGAGCCGTCCTGATCGAGCGCCGCCGCCATCACCGGCACCGCGAGGCGCGCGGCGAGCAGCATGCCGGTGATCCCGGCCGCCTGCACGGCCTCCTCACCGCCGACCGAGGCCAGGATGATGCCGTCCGCGGCGGTCGCCACGGTGAACAGACGGGCGCGGTCGGCGCGGGCCAGACCGGCCTCCGACAGGCGCACGTGCAGCGCCTCGGCGAGCAGCGGGTGCGGGCCGAGCACATCGGTCAGATCGGCCGCGACGCGGCTGTCCATGACCGCCTGGCGGACCCGGCGCAGCAGTGCGCCGTCCGGCCCGGCGAGCAGCGGTACGACGACGGCGACGGGGCCGTCCGGCTCCTGGGCGTCCACACCCGCGGCGCGCGCCTGCTCGTAACGGGCCGCGCGCTCCTGGGCGGCGTGTGCGAGCACGGACGTGAGCGTGGGGAACTCCGCGTCGTCCCCGTCCAGATACCCGATCCGCGCGTCCAGGCCGGGGAGCTCGGAGCGGGCGATGCTCACGACCTCCTCGGAGAGGCCGCGCGTGGCGGCGCTGGGCGTGCCCGGCACCGCGAGGACGAACGCGGGCGCGCCTTCGGGAGCCGCCAGGGGCTCGGGTCGGCGGTGCCGCCCGGGCTGACGAGGTCGCGGCATTCGTACTGGCAGGCCGGACGCGGGCCCAGTGGGGGAGCTCATGGCGACGCATGTTACTGGCTTCCTGGGCTTCCCTGTTCGGGGAGGGTGCAGGTGAGCGGTATCCGTCCAGTTTTGTCTGATGAGTTACGGTCGGATCAGAAGTGCTCAGCGGGTTCCGGCCGGGCTGTGGGTCAGTCCCCCTCGACGGTGACCACGGTCAGCATCGCCTCGTCACTCGGCAGCGTGAACGCGCCCGCCGCGAGGTCCGTCGCGATGCGCACGGAGCCGTCCAGCGGATCGCCGGCGGACGGGACCCGGCGGGCGCGCGGCAGTTGTCGGGACAGCTCCTCCTCCAGCGGTACGACGAGCGGGGCGCCGATGTTGAGCAGCCCGCCGGTGACGGCGACCCGGGCGTCCGCGTCCGGCGGGCAGACGGCTGCCGCGGACTCGGCCATGTGCCGGGCGGCCGTGCGCAGGATGCCCGCGGCGACCGGGTCGCCGTCCGCGCACGCGGCCACATGCGGCACGAAGGACGCGAGGACGGCGGGCCGGTCAGGCCGCGGGTACAGCTTGCCGGGCAGCCCCGGCATCGGACCGAACTCCTCCTCGGCGCGCGCCAGCAGCACGGCGGACCCACCGGGCCGCCCGTCGTACGCCCGCAGTGCCGCCTCCAGTCCGGCCCGCCCGATCCAGGCACCGCCGCCGCAGTCGCCCAGCAGATGCCCCCAGCCGTCGGCGCGGCGCCAGCTCGTCAGATCCGTGCCGATGGCGATCAGTCCGGTACCGGCGGCGACCACCGCACCGGGCCGAGGCCCGACGGCGCCGACATACGCGGTGACACCGTCGGCGACGAGCGCGAGCGTCCGGACACCGAACTCCTGGCGCAGCGCACCCGGGAGTTCGGCGCGCAGGGCGTCGCCGAGCGTGGAGAGCCCGGCGGCCCCGACGACGGCGGTGTCCAGCTGCTGCACACCGGTCTCCGCCGCCAACACCCGCACCATGGGCACCAGTTGCTCCACCAGATGCCCCGGATCAATACCACGCGCACCGGTCCGCACCGGCACCCGTGACTCACGCTGGGCCTTCACGTCCCCCTGCGCGGTCGCCACGACCACGCGCAGGCCGGAGCCGCCGGAGTCGACGGCGAGGAAACCGGCGGGCGTATCCGCGAGGCGGGCGCGTCCGGACGGGGTCGTCGTTCGCGCGGAATCAGGCGGAGCCGCATCCGCCCCGGACCCCATGCCTGTCACGGCAGGCGCCAGTCCACCGGCTGACCCCCTTGCTGGACCAGCAGGTCGTTGGCGCGGCTGAAGGGGCGGGAGCCGAAGAAGCCGCGGTCGGCCGACATGGGGGAGGGGTGGGCGGACTCCACCGAGGGGAGGCTGCCGAGGAGGGGGCGGAGGTTGCGGGCGTCGCGGCCCCACAGGATGGACACCAGCGGCTTGCCGCGCCCCGCCAGCGCCCTGATGGCCTGCTCGGTGACCTCCTCCCAGCCCTTGCCGCGGTGCGCGCCCGGACTGCGTGGCGCGGTGGTGAGCGCTCTGTTCAGCAGCAGCACGCCCTGCTGGGTCCACGGCGTCAGATCACCGTTGGACGGCTGGGACAGCCCCAGATCCGTGTTCAGCTCCCGGAAGATGTTGATGAGGCTGCCGGGCAGCGGACGCACCTCGGGCGCGACCGAGAACGACAGCCCCACCGCGTGTCCCGGCGTCGGATAGGGGTCCTGCCCCACGATGAGGACGCGGACGTCGTCGAAGGACTGCTGGAAGGCCCGCAGAACATTCGGTCCGGCCGGAAGATAGGTGCGTCCCGCGGCGATCTCCGTGCGCAGGAAGTCGCCCATCGAGGCGATCCGTCCGGCTACGGGTTCCAGGGCCTTCGCCCAGCCCGGTTCGACGATTTCATGCAAGGGTCGTGATGCCACGGGCGTCACCCTACTGCCGTACGGGCAGCGGCGATCAACCGGTGGCCAAGGCCGCTGAGCGCTCCGCTGGAAGTACCGTGACGGGCGGTCGGCCGTCTGTGGCGCCGCCGTGGCTGGTCGCGCCCACGCGGCGGAGCCGCATATTAGATACAGCCCCGCGCCCCTTCAGGGCGCTGCCGAACCGCAGTGGACGTCGCCCGACCTCCTTAGGAGCGCTCAACCGACCACCGCCGCACGGACACACAGCACATCCGGCAGATGCGAGGCGAGCTGCTGCCAGCTGTCGCCGTCGTCGGCCGATGCGAACACCTCGCCGTTGCGGTTGCCGAAATAGACGCCCGCCGGATCCCCGTCGTCGGTGCACAGCGCGTCGCGCAGCACCGTGCCGTAGTGGTCCTCCTGCGGCAGCCCCGCCGACAGCGACTCCCACGTCTTGCCCGCGTCCGCCGTGCGGAAGACCCGGCACCGGCGGTCGGCGGGCACCCGGTCCGCGTCCGCGTTGATGGGGAACACATAGGCCGTGTCGCCGCGGTGGGGGTGTGTGGCCGCCGCGAATCCGAACGTGGAGGGCAGACCCTCGCCGATGTCCGTCCAGTGCGCGCCCGCGTCGTCGCTGCGGTAGACGCCCCAGTGGTTCTGCAGATACAGCCGGTCCGGGGTGGCCGAGTCCTGCGCGATCTTGTGGACGCACTGTCCGAACTCCGGGTTGGGATCCGGCAGGAACACCGCGGAGACACCGGAGTTGGACGGTGACCAGCCGGCGCCGCCGTCGACGGTGCGGAACACGCCCGCAGTCGATACGGCGACCGTCACGGCCCGCGGGTCCCGCTTGTCGGTCACCACGGTGTGCAGGCCCTCACCGCCGCCGCCCGGCACCCACTGCGAGCGGGTGGGGTGCTCCCACAGCGGACGGACCAGCTCGAAGCTCTCGCCGCGGTCCTCGGAGCGGTACAGAGCGGCCGGTTCCGTGCCCGCGTACACCACATCCGGTTCGGCGGCGGCCGGGTGCAGCTGCCACACCCGCTCCAGTGAAGCGCCGGTGTCCTTGGGGAACTTGACGGCCGGCTGGGGCGGTTCGGTCCAGGTCCGGCCCAGGTCGTCGGAGTGGAACACGGACGGACCCCAGTGCGAGCTGTCGCCGCCGGCCAGCAGCCGCGGGCGGTCGCCGCGGGTGTCGACGGCGACCGAGTAGACGGCCTGTGCGTTGAAGTAGGGACTCTCGTCGAACTCCCATGCGCCACCGCGCCGGCGCCCGATGAACAGGCCTTTGCGCGTGCCCACGGCGAGCAGTACCTCGGTCATGCCGATCACCTCCGCGACATCTTTGTCCAAGACACCGGCCAGTCTGCACCCCACCACTGACAGTCACCTCTGGAAGGGGCTGTCTCGCAGGTCAGGGCGGTGCGGCGGGCCGTGCCGCATGTGCCGCACGGTGCCGATCCCGGACCGATCCGGTCACTTTCGGTCAGACACCGGTGAGCGCGTCGGGCCCGTGGGACCGTCGGCCCGGGGGACCATCCCTGAGCATCCGCGAGCCGTCCGACGTATGGGAGGACGGTCGGGGATGTTCGTGCGCTCATGAGGAGGAAGCCTTCGATGGCGTTCCGTGGTCCGAAGGTGTGGCTGTGGCGCTGGCGGCGCAACCCGCTGAAGCGCCAGGCCGACGTGGTGGAGGCCTGGGTGGTGCTCGGTGTCTGGGTGTCCACCGTCCTCGTCGGGGTGTCCGCAGGTCTGGCGGTGGACCGGTCCGTGGAGCACGGACTGGCCCGGGAGCGCGTCGAGTGGCGTCCCGCGGTGGCCCGGCTCACCGAGCAGGCCCCCGGCCCGGCCGTCGCGAACGCGGGCGCGGTCAGCGGCGAGCGGGTGTGGGGCAAGGTGCGCTGGACCGCGCCGGACGGCTCCGTGCACACCGGCCAGGCCCGGGTCCCTGCGGGCAGCCCCGTCGGCTCCTCGGTCACGGTGTGGACGGACCCGCAGGGCCGCCTGGTGACCAGGCCCGCCACCGCGTCCCAGGCCCGCTTACAGGCCGCGATGACCGGCGCGCTGATGGGGGTGGCAGCGGCGGCGCTTCCCTTCGTCGGGGGCCGGGTCCTGCGGGGCCGGCTGGAGCGCAGGCGCATGGAGATGTGGGACGCGGAGTGGGCGCTGCTCGGCCCGCTGTGGGGGCGGACGACGGGCTGAGCGGCGGGGCCGGAAGCCCTTACCCGCCCTTCAACGCCTCGCGGCACACCCGCAGCAACTGCTCGTCGGCGAACACGCCTTGGCCGAATCCCTCGGAGGTCGCCTGGTGCCGCCGGACGGAGGACAGCTCCGCCCGGAGCAGGTCGTGCAGGGGCGCTCCCGTCGTGCCCATGGCGGCGACGCGCTCGGCGATGGTGAGGCGTGTGTACGGATTCTCCGCCCAGGCGCCGCGCAGCACCGTAAGGGCGGGGTCCGGCTCCGAGGTGATCCGCCAGATCGCGCACGCGGCCGCCATCCGTTCCCAGACCGTGCCGGTCTCTGTCATCGGCAGCAGTCCTGGCAGCGCGGGGTGTGCCGCGCGGCCCAGCCGCGCCAGCACGTCGGCCGCCGCGCTGCGCCGGCGCGCGTTGTCGAACGTCAACTCACGCAGCAGGACAGGGAGTACAGCACTCGCGTCGGCCGCCAACGACCACAGCGCGTCCGCGGCTGCTACGGCGGATTCGCCCTCCAGCAGCCCGCGCAGCGCCGGTATGGCCTCTTGTGCCGCGCTGCCGAGCGACCCCAGGGTCCGTACCGAGTTCTCCACCACGACGTCCCGCAGCCGCGCCTCCTCCGGTGTGCCGAGCAGCAGTCGCAGCACCCCGGGCACACACTCCCTGTCGTGCAGCACCCGCAGCGCCAGCAGCAGCGACGTGGCCCGCTCATGCGACTCCGGGCAGTCAAGAGGGAGCTCCTCGAGCCTGCGCCGGAACGCGGGAGCCAACGGCGCCGCGGCCCGGCCCATATAGGGGATCACCTGCCCCAGGTCGTGGGGTACGGCCGGCCCCTCCAGGACCTCCGCCAGTACCGGCACCGCTCTGGGATCGCCGGTCTGGGCCAGGACCTTGAGCGGGCCACCCAGAGACGGCAGGCCGTGCGCCCACTGCTGTACCCACAGGTCGGGACGGGAGGCGACCAGCGTGTGGAGGTCGTCGGCGGCAGGGCGGGCGACGTCGACGAGGCCCGTCAGGGCGGACACCGCAGCCTCGCGCAACCGGTCGTCGTCCGCGCACAGTTGGGCACCGATCAACGCCACAGGTTCGCTGTAGTCGGCGCGCCACTCGCCGAACAGTTTCGTCGACATCCACACGGCGTTGCACCGGTCGACCGGATCGGGGCTGGTCAACTGACCGCACAACAGGCCGATCCGGTCCTCCACCCGGCTGCCGAGAGCGGTGTGCAGGGTGCGCAGCAGCTGGGAGCCCTCCTCGTCCGAGGGGCGGAGCCGCCGCAATCGGCCGACGAGCGTGTTCGTGTCCGGCCGATCCGGCTCGTCCGGAGTGACAGGCCGCCGTTCGGACCGGTCCCTGAGCAGTCGTACGACGGTGTCCACCAGGTCGGCCGGGAGCCGGTCGGGGGCGCAGGCCGCCAGTTGGCCCAGTGCGGCGATCCGCAGCCCGGGACCGTAGGGCGACGCGCTCTGCGTCGTCAGGAGGTCCAGCGCGCCCGCGGCCTGACCGGGGTGCCGTCGGGCGAAGAGCCCGAGGCTCTCGGTCAGGGCGAGCAGCACGCCGTCGTCCCGCTCGACCGTGATCCGCTCCCGCAACAGCCCCAGCACCCTTGCCGGTTCGTCCAGGAACCGCACGACCGCTCCCGCTGCCGCTCGCCGCACCCCGGCGTCCGGATCCCCGACCAGACGGGCGAACACCCCGGCGCTCGCACGGACCGCGGTGTGGGCCATCGCCTGGCTGCCGCCGAGGAGCTCCGCGCCACCGTCCCCGCCGATGCTGACCAGCAGCTCCACGATCCCGCACCGATCGGGCACCCCCTCCCGCCCCGCGAGCGCGAACAGGAACGGGACGCAGGCGAGTGTCGAGTCGTAGACGTCGCCCTGGTGGTGCACCGCGCCGTACATGCCGTCGAGTGCGATCTCCCGCTCGGCCGGGTCCGCGGAGGCGAGCCCTCGCAGCATGCCGGGCACGTCCTCCGCACTTCCGTAGGCGTGCCGCAGCGCGGCCCAGTCGACCTCGTCGATCCCCGTGAACACGTTGTCCTCCCCAGCGAGTTCCACTGGTCGTGAGTGTGCACCACGGCACTGACAACCGAGCGGGATCGGGGAGTGACTGTGTGCGATCCGGTCAGTTCGCCGACACGAGGGCCCGCCGCAGGATCGCGTCCAGGTCAGCGGCGTCGGGGAGGGTGCCGAAGGTGTGTCCCCAGTCGCCGCCGAGCCGGCTGGCGCAGAAGGCGTCGGCGACCGCCGAGGGGGCGTGCCGGACCAGCAGGGAGGCCTGGAGGGTCAGGGCCATCCGCTCCACCAGACGGCGGGCGCCCGCTTCGGACCCCTCGGACAACGCGTCCTGAAGCCGGTTCACGGCCGCGTCCAGGCGGGCGTCCGCCCCCTGCGCCAGGGCGAGTTCGGCGAACAGCGCGTCCGCGGTGCCGGGCTCCCGGCGCAACGCCCGCAGCACATCGAGGGCGTTGACGTTCCCCGAGCCCTCCCAGATGGACAGCAGAGGAGCCTCCCGGTAGTGGCGGGGCATGCCCGACTCCTCCACATAGCCGTTGCCGCCTAGGCACTCCAGGGCTTCCGCGGTGAAGGCAGGGCCCCGCTTGGTGACCCAGTACTTGCCCACGGCGGTGGCGATCCGGCGGAAAGCCGCCTCACCGGCGTCCCCGCGCACGGCCCGGTCGGCCGCGCCCGCCAGCCGCAGCGTGAGCGTCGTGGCGGCCTCCGACTCCAGCGCCAGATCGGCCAGGACGTTGCGCATCAGCGGCTGGTCGACCAGCCGGGCGCCGAACGCGCTGCGGTGCCGCGCGTGATGTCCGGCCTGGACGAGTGTCTGGCGCATCAGCGTGGCCGACATCATCACGCAGTCCAGCCGTGTGCAGTTGACCATCTCGATGATCGTCTTCACACCCTGGCCCTCGGGTCCGACCAGCCAGGCCACGGTGCCGTCGAACTCCGGCTCGGAGGAGGCGTTGGAGCGGTTGCCCAGCTTGTCCTTGAGCCGCTGGATGCGGAAGGTGTTGCGGGTGCCGTCGGGCAGGATGCGCGGCACGAAGAAGCAGGACAATCCGCCGGGAGCCTGCGCCAGTACCAGGAACACGTCGCACATCGGCGCCGAGGTGAACCACTTGTGCCCGCGCAGCGTGTACACGCCGGGCTCGGCGCTGGGCGTCGCCGTCGTCGTGTTCGTACGGACGTCGGAGCCGCCCTGCTTCTCGGTCATCCCCATGCCCGCCAGCAGGCCCCGCTTCTGCGTCGGCACCCGCAGCCCCGGCTCGTACTCCCGGCTGGTCAGCAGGGGTTCGTAGACCTTCGCCAGCTCCGGCTGCCGGCGCAGCGCGGGAACGGCCGCGTATGTCATGGACGTCGGACAGCCGTGCCCGGCGTCCGTGTGCCCCCACACCAACCCGCCCGCGGTCCGGGCGACATGGGCGCCGGGCCGGTCCTCGGCCCAAGGCGTCGCGGCGAGTCCCTCGGTGACCGCGACACGCATCAGGTGGTGCCAGCTCGGATGGAACTCGACCTCGTCGATCCGGTTGCCGTACCGGTCGTGCGTGCGCAGCTCGGGCTCGTACCGGTTGGCCAGCTCGCCCCACTCCTGCGCCTCGGCGCTCCCGGCCCGCAGCCCGAGCCGCCGGAGCCCCTCCTCGGCCCATCCGGCACCCTCGCGGCGCAGCCCTTCGAGCAGGGCCGAGTCGTCGGACGCGTCGTACGGGGCCAGGGCTGGGGGCTGGTTGGTCACGTCGTGTGTGGCGTGGCCCTGAGGGCCTTCTTCGTGCGCGAGTGTCGAGGCCATACGGTGAGTGTTGCACTATTCCTGCGACCGTAGCAATCATGCAACGATCCGATCCGGCCCGTACAGTACGTCCCCATGCGAACGGTCCAGGCAGACGAGCTGCACCTGCGCCCGCTCTCGGCGCGCTCGGTCGTCCTGAGCCTGCTCCTCGGCAGCCATCCGCCCGAGCTGCCGGTGAAGGACCTCGCGCGCGTGGTGGAACCCTTCGGCGTCGGCGGCTCCACCCTGCGGGCCGCGCTCAGCCGGATGACGGCCGCCGGCGACCTGCGGCGCACGGACGCCGGGTATCGCATCGGGGACCGGCTGCTGGAGCGCCAGCGCCGTCAGGACGACGCCGTGGAGCCCAGCACGCGCGCGTGGGACGGCGATTGGGAGATGGCCGTGATCACCGCGACGGGCCGTGGTCCCGCCGAACGCGCCGAACTGCGGACCCGGTTGACCGCCCTCCGCCTCGCCGAACTGCGCGAAGGCGTCTGGCTGCGCCCCGCCAATCTCCGCCGCTCGCTCCCGGGGGACCTCGAAACAGTGCTCCGGCCCTTCACGGCCCGCCCCGAACAACCGGCACGCGACCTGGCGTGGACCCTCTGGCCACTGGACACCTGGGCCCGCACGGCCCATGCCCTGCTCGGCCACATCGCGCGCGTGGAGCGCCCCGCCGACCGGCTCACCGCCTTCGCGGCCGTCGTACGCCATCTGCTCCTCGACCCCGTCCTGCCCGGGGAACTCCTCCCCGCCGACTGGCCAGGACCCGCCCTGCGCGCCGCGTACGCCGATTACCAGCGAGAGTTCACGCAGGTCGTGCGGGAGCGGCGGGCATGACACGGCGGCCGTCCGAAGCGCCGTGCAGGGACGCTTCGGACGGCCGCCCTCACCGCGGGGGGAGAGGTCAGCGGTAGGTGATGTCCGAGGTGGAGTACCGGCAGTTGGTGCTGTCCGGGCCCGTACCGACCGCGGTGTTGTTGTTGTACTTCTGGCAGGGGATGACCTTGCGGCTCGCGTCGTTGCGGATCGTGATGCCGCGCAGTGTCGCCACGTCGCCCCGGTTGACGTTGATGCCGACGAGGCGTGCGGTGGAACCCGTGCCGGTCACCTCGATGTTGCTGAGGTTGACCTTGCGCGTGTACTGCGTGGAGCAGTCGCCGCAGGAGCGGTACAGCGTCTTGAACTCGCTGACCGCGAAGTTGGAGATGTTCAGCGTGCCGGGCCCGTTGTGCTGGAAGACCTTGTCGGCGGCCTTCTTCGCGCCACCGCCGGTCACGGTGTAGGTGGAGCCGCCCCGGAAGGTGGCGGCGTCCTCGCCGACGTCCTCCCACCACACGTTCTGCAGCGTGCAGTTGCCCTCGCAGTGGATGCCGTCGGCGCCGGGTGCGCCGATGATGACGTTCTTCAGCGTCGCGCCGGCCGCGAGCTTGAAGATGGGGTCCTGGCCCTCTTCCTGGCCGTTACCGGCCAGGTTGCCGCTGCCGTAGTAGCGCACCATGCCGCCGTCCCGGACGCCGGACACGTTGATCGTGGAGCTCACGGGCTGGCTGCCGGTGGGCGTCGGCCACGTGGCGGCACTCGCCGGGGGTGCTCCCAGCGTCATGATCATGACAGACGAGAAGCCGACCGCGGCCACGGTGCCGGTCAGAGCGCGCCGACGGGCGCGTGGGAGTGCTGGTGAAGTCATGTCCCAATGCCTTCTTCCAGTTGGGGGGTGGTCAGATCTTTCCGGTGCCCGCGCCGGACGTGACCGAGGAGACGACCGTCGAGGCGGACTCCGCGGCGTAGCCGTACGGCGGGGCGGTGAAGCTGCCGACCCGCGAGATCTCGGTGGCGGCCCCACCGAGGTCGTTGCCGCGCAGGTTGGCGTATCCGTCGACGTCGCTGCTGCGGTTGGTGGTGACCGCGATCTTCGTCGCTCGGAAGACGTTGTTCTCGACGAGCATCTGGGCGCCCATGCGCGAGTGGCAGGCGGTGTCGGCGCCGGCCACGTAGTTGTTGTAGAAGTGGCCGGTGCCGAAGCGCAGGCTGGGGATGCGCGAGTAGACGTTGCTGAAGTGGTTGTGGTGGTACGTCACCTTCAGGTGACCGGTGTCCTCGCCGGCGTTGTTGTCGCTGTGTCCGACGAGCGAGCCCTTGAAGTGGTCCTTGAAGGTGTTCCAGGAGACGGTCACGTTGTCGGCGCCGTGATTGATGTCGAGCAGACCGTCGTAGTAGTCCTTGTCGTGCTCGCGGTCCGCCGAGAAGGAGTTGTGGTCGATCCAGACCTTCGTCGACTTCTGGACGGTGATGCCGTCGGCGGGCGCGACCGGCTTGCTGATGTTGAGATTGCGGATGACGACGTTCGTCACCTCCTTCAGCCGCAGCCCGCCGCCGGTGAACCCGGAGGACGAACCGACGCCCAGGACCGTGGTGTTGGAGCCGACGTCCACCTGACCGCTCAGCGAGATCAGGCCGTTCACCCGGACGACCTTGGCCGCGCTGCCGGTGACGGCCGTCTTGAAGGCGCTCAGCGTCGAGACGGTGACCGCGGAGGCGCTGCCGCCGCCGGTCGTGCCGGCGCCGAATCCGACCGGCGAGGTCTCGGCGGCGCCCGCCGACTGGGGAAGGGCGAGGGCGGCAGCCGTCGCGAGAGCGGCCGCTGCGGCCGTCACCAGGGTGGTTCTTTGCGCGTGTGTACGGAGGGGGCCTGTACGCATGCGGGTGCGTCCCTTCGCGTTGCCTTGACTGGTCGTATCTGTGAATGACGTACGTCATTCTGAACGCTGCGCTGGGGCATGCCGCTGATTCCGGCCTGAGGGGGCGTCAGCCGGTCAGCCTGCTGAACGGAACGTAGAGGGCAAGCGCTTTCTAGTCAACGCTTCGCGCAGAACACATTCGAACACCCCAGGTGAGCGCCACGCCGGACGGGGCGAGGGTGTGGGAGCGCTTCCAGGGCCGGCGCGTTCGTTGCCTGCCACCCTCCGCACGGGTGACGTTCCGTTTCGCGGGAACCCGGCCGTGAAGAGAGAGCCGATCTGTGAGGGAGGCATCGAGAGTCATGACACGGCAGAAGCCGTCGCTCGATCTTCCGGAACCACTGCGCGAACCGTTGCAGACCACCGCGTCGGCGCTGCGCAGGGTCCCCGGCGCCGGTGCGGTGACCAAGGCGGCCGAAGGCACGCTGGACGCGGTCGGCGCCGTGTCACCGCGCGGCCGGCGCATGGTCGCGTACACCGGGGCCGGGCTCCTCGGGGTCGCGGGCATCGTCGAATGGCCCATCGCCCTCACGGGGGCGGCAGTGGTCTGGCTGACCCAGCCCAAGCCCGGCGGGAGCGAAGAGACAGGCGACCAGAAGACGACGGCACGCAGCGGTCGTACGTCGTCCAGCAGCAGTAGCACGTCGGCCCCCGGCCGTCGTACGACATCCAGCCGCGGCGGAAAGTCGTCCACGGGCACCCGCAAGACGTCCGGCGGTACCCGCAAGACGTCGAGCACCCGGTCGACGTCCGCCGCCGGCGGCGGCAAGAGCGCGCCGAAGAGCCGGAGCACAGCGTCGAAGCGCGCGAGCACGAAGAGCTGAGGTGAGTCATGGGAGTGCTGACGGGGGCTGCCACGGTCCTGTCCGGTGCGGTACTGGCGGGGCCGCGGTTGCTGGTTCGTGGGGCCGCGCCCGGTGTGGGTGTGGCCGCCGGGGCGGTGGCCGGGACGGCGCGGGCCGGTGTGCGAGGGGCGGACGCGGCCGTCAGGGTGACGCGGGTGGCCCGCCGGGCGCTGCCGGGCGGTGACCACACCTGGCGGTCCGGTGACCGGAGCCATCTGCCGCTCCGGCCGGCCGAGCCGGAGCGGGTGCGGCGGGCGGGCGGGACGGCCAAGGCGGCGCGGAAGGTGGCCACGGCGCTGGCGGAACGGCCGGACGTGGCCTATGCCTACTGGGACGGCGGCCTCGCCCGGCTGGTCGTGGCCGCGAGTGAGGCGGCCGTGTCCGAGCGGGTGGAGCAGAAAGCGCACGCGCTCGCCGCCGAACACGGGCTGGAGCCGGCGGACGAACCGACGGAGGAATTCACGCATCCCGGCGACCCCGCCCTCGTACGGACCAGCGCGGCGGCACTCGCGGCCGACGCGGCGGGCGTCGTGGTCTCGGTGACCGGCTCCGTCCTGCGACTGCCGCACTCGCCCCGGGCCATCACGGCGGTGGTGACCCTGCTGCGCGAGAACCCCCGCTTCCGCGCCTGGCTGCGCGAACGGTTCGGGTTCTCCCGCATGGATCTGATCCTGGCCGTGTCGAACGCGGCGGTCCATGGCGCGGGCCGCACCCCGATGTCCCTCGTGCTCGACGCGGGCCTGCGCTCGGTTCAGCTCGCGGAGGCGGTCGCACGCGCGGCCGCGTTCGACGCGGTCCACGACCGGGTCTGCGGACCCGAGCGGGAGGACGTGTCCCCGGAGCGGTTCCCGCGCCCACCGCTACGCACCACCCCGGCGCACGAGTACGCGGTCCACGCCGAGACGGGCAGCGTGGTCGGCGCGGCCGTGACGCTGCTGGTGAAGCACGACGGCACCGAGGCGGCCGAAGCGGTCCTCGCGGGCTCCCCGAAAGCGGCCCGCTACGGACCCGCCGCCTTCCACGCCGCACTGGGCTGCGCGCTAGCCCGCACCGGCGTACTGGTCCGCCACATGGAACGCATGCGGCAGCTGGGGACGGTCACCACCGTGTTCCTGCACCCGAGCGCGCTGCACACCCCCGACGGCGCCGCGGACCCCTGGGCCGAGCCCGTCCTGGACGCGGCACGGCGGGCCGGACTCCGGGTCGTCGTGACGGACGATCCCTCGCTCGGCGACTTCACCGCCCTCGCCGATCACGTCGTGTCCGCCGAACGGTCCTTCAGCCGGACGGTGAACGAACTACGCAGTCGCGGCGGCGTCCTGACCGTGGCCCGGCCGAGCTCGGCCGATGACACAGACACCCTGTCCGGGCTGCTCGCCGGCGATGTGGCCGTCGCGCTCGCCGACGGTGACGCGGCCGTGGCCTGGGGCGCCGACGTGGTGGCGCCGGGCGGTCTGGCCGACGTGTGGCGGCTGCTCGCGGCCGTACCGGTGGCGCGGAAGGTCGGGCGGCGTTCGCAGACGCTGGCCCGGTCCGGCGCGGCGCTGTCCGGGCTGCTGGTGGCCGTGGGCGAGTCCGGGCGCAGTACCCGCTCACCGCTGCCCGGTCTGCGGCATGTGCCCGTCGACGCGAGCGCGGCGGTGGCCCTGCTGTCGGGAGCACGAGCCGCCGTAGGCGTCGCGGCCACTCGCGCGCCACGTCCCCGGGCGCGGGTGGCCTGGCACGAGCTGAAGGCGAAGGACGTACGACAGCGGCTGGAGCACCGGCTGGAAGAGCCGCCGACTCTGGCGGCCGAGGCGACCTCCAAGGTGCGGGAGGCGGCCGAGACCGTCGGCCGCCTCCCGGTGTTCGCGCCGGCCAAGGGGGCGCTGCGGCTGGGCCGGGCCGTACGGGGAGAGCTGGACGACCCGCTCACCCCGGTGCTGGCCGTCGGCTCGGCCGCGTCGGCGATCCTCGGCTCGGTCGTGGACGCCCTGCTGGTCGTCGGCGCCCTCGACCTGAACGCCCTGGTCGGCGGCATACAGCGGCTGCGGGCCGAACGGGCGCTGTCCGGGCTGCTCGCGGAACAGAAGCAGAAGGCACGCGTCGCACCCGACGGGACCTCGGACCACCCGCACACCGTCGACGCCGCACGCCTCACGCCCGGCGACGTGATCGAGCTGCAGGCCGACGACGTCGTGCCGGCCGACGCACGCCTGCTGTGGGAGGACGGCCTGGAGGTCGACGAGTCCGCCCTGACCGGCGAATCCCTGCCCGCGGAGAAACAGACCGCCCCGACCCCGCGCGCACCCGTCGCCGACCGCAGCTGCATGGTGTACGAGGGCACGACCGTGGTGGCCGGACAGGCCCGTGCCGTCGTGGTGGAGACCGGCGACCACACCGAGGCCGCCCGCGCGGTCCACCTCGCCGCACGCAAGCCGCCGGCCGCCGGAGTGCAGGCCCGGCTGCAGGAACTCACCCGCAAGGCACTGCCGTTGACCATGGCGGGCGGCGCTGCCGTGACCGGTCTCGCGCTGCTGCGCGGCACCCCGATCCGCCGGGCGGTGAGCGGCGGGGTCGCGGTCGCGGTGGCCGCGGTACCCGAGGGGCTGCCCCTGGTGGCCACGGTCGCGCAGCTGGCCGCCGCCCGCAGGCTCAGCAAGCGTGGCGTGCTGGTCCGTACCCCGCGCACGCTCGAAGCCCTCGGCCGGATGGACACCATCTGCTTCGACAAGACGGGCACCCTCACCGAGAACAAGCTGCGCCTCGTCCGCGTCACCGACCCCGACGGCACCGCCCGCAAGCCGGACGAGGCCGTCGACACGGCCACCCTGCGCGTCGCGGCACGGGCCTGCCCCGAGCCCGAGGAGGGCCCCCACCAGCCGGTGCACTCCACCGACGAGGCGGTCCTGGACGCGGCCGGGCGCGACCCGGAGTGGGAGCAGACCGAGGGCAGGCCGTTCGAGGCCGGGCGCGGATACGCCGGAGCCGTGGGCCACGCGGCCGACGGAATACGGGAGTTCGTGGTCAAGGGCGCCCCGGAGATCGTCCTGCCCGCCTGCCGCGACCTGCCGGAACACGCCTCCCGTACGGCGCAGTCGCTGGCCCGCGACGGACTGCGCGTCCTCGCGGTCGCGCGACGGCGACTGGGCGCCGACGAGAAGGACGCGGACGTGTGCGAAGAGCCCCTGTCGGAGCTGGAGTTCACCGGTCTGCTCGCGCTCGCCGACGTACCGCGCGAGACCTCCACCGCCCTGGTCCACGGACTGCGTGAAGCGGGCGTACGACCCGTCATGCTGACCGGCGACCATCCGCAGACCGCGCGGGCGATCGCCATCGAGCTGGGCTGGCCCGACGACACGGCCGTCGTCACCGGCGACGAACTGGCCGCCGCGGACCGCTCCGAGCGCGCCCGGATGCTGCGGGACGTGGACGTCGTGGCCCGGGTCGCGCCCGAGCAGAAGCTCCAGGTCGTCGAGGCCCTGATGGACGCGGGCCGGGTGGTCGGCATGGTCGGCGACGGCGCCAACGACGCGGCCGCCATCCGCGCCGCCGACATCGGCGTAGGCATCAGTGCCCGCGGCTCGGCCGCCGCCCGCAACGCCGCCGACCTGGTGCTCACCCACGACGACCTCACGGTGCTCGTCGAGGCTGTCGTCGAGGGCCGGGCCCTGTGGCACAGCGTCGCCGACGCGATCGCCATCCTGATCGGCGGCAACGCGGGCGAGGTGGGCTTCGGGATCCTGGGCACCCTGCTCGCCGGCGCCGCGCCGCTGTCCACCCGTCAGATGCTGCTGGTGAACCTGTTCACGGACCTGTTCCCGGCGATGGCCGTGGCGGTGACCCCCCAGAAGGAGGGGGAGACCGACGTCAGCGCGCCGCTGGGCAAGACCCTGCTCGGCACACCGCTGATGCGGCAGATCCGTCACCGGGCGCTGACGACCTGCCTGGGCGCGGTCGTGGCCTGGCTCATCGGCCGGTTCACGCCGGGGTCGGCCCGCCGGACCACGACGATGGCCCTGTGCGCGGTCGTCGGCACCCAGCTCGCCCAGACCCTGGCCGACCGCAGCGGTTCCCCGCTGGTCCGCGTCACCTCCTTCGGCTCCGCCGCCGCCCTCGTCCTGCTGGTTCAGACTCCGGGCGTGAGCAACGCCCTCGGCTGCACACCGCTGGGTCCGGTCGCCTGGGCCGGCGTCGTGGCGGCCATCGTTCTAGCGGTGACCGGACAGCGGTTGATGCCGGAGCTGGAGCAGGCGGTGGTACGGCTGAGCCGGTAAGCCTGTACGCATACGGGTGCGTCTCTTCGGGTGGCCGCGGCTGGTCATGTGTGTGAATGGCGTGCGAGGTACAGAACGCCACGCCGGGGAATGCTGCTGCATTCGGCCTGATAGAGGTGCCTGACGGTCAGTTCGCTGAACGGCACCCAGGGGGCCGGCGCTTATGGTCCACGCTTTGCGCACAACATGTTCGGACACCCCTGCTGAGCGATGGGACAGTCGGAGTCGCCGCCTTGGAGCGCTTGCTCGACAGCCCCACGAGCCGCCATCACGAAGGGACGACCACATGCCTGCCACCACCAAGCACAGACCGCTTCGCACCTCGCTCGCCGCTCTCTGCGGAATGCTCGCGGCAGCTCTCCTCACCGCATCCCCGGCCGTCGCCCGCGCCGACGAGCCCACCGCGACGCTCACCGAGGTCACCGGCTTCGGCGAGAACCCCACCAACCTGCGGATGTACCTGTACGTTCCGGACAACGTGGCCGACAAGCCGGCCGTCGTGGTGGCCCCGCACTGGTGCGGGGGCTCCGGCCCCGAGATGTACTCCGCCACCGAGTACGCCTCGCTCGCCGACCGCCACGGGTACATCGTCATCTACCCGTCGGTCACCCGCGCCAGCAAGTGCTTCGATGTCTCCTCGCCCCAGGCCCTGCGCCGCGGCGGCGGCAGCGACCCGGTCGGCATCAAGTCCATGGTCGACTGGGTGACCCGGACCTCTCACGCCGATACGAGCCGGATCTTCGCCACCGGCATCTCTTCGGGTGCGATGACGACGAACGTCCTGCTGGCCCTCTACCCCGATGTGTTCGCGGCGGGCGCCTCCTTCGCCGGTGTGCCCTTCGGCTGCTTCGCCACCACCGACGGCTCCGAATGGAACAGCGCGTGCGCGAACGGCACCGTCGCCCACACCCCGAAGGAGTGGGGCGACCTGGTGCGCGCCGCCTATCCTCGCTACAGCGGACCCCGGCCGCGGATGCAGCTCTGGCACGGCACCGAGGACGATGTACTCCGCTACCCCAACTTCGGTGAGCAGATCGAGCAGTGGACGAACGTACTCGGTCTCAGCCAGACCCCGGCTGCCACGGACTCGCCCCAGTCCAGCTGGACCCGCACCCGCTACGGCGGTACCGGTGACCGGGCCCCCGTCGAGGCCATCAGCCTCCGGGGCGTCGACCACACCCTCTACGCCCCCGGTATGGCCGAGCGCGTACTCACTTTCTTCGGCCTGAGCGGCAGCCGAGCCGGCTGATACGGCAGCAGACGGCCCGAGGGTTCCTGATGCGTTTCCGATGCCACCACCCTCGCCGTCGTGCTCCCCGGGGCGGAGGGAACCCCTCAGGGCCGGTCAGACCGAGCGGTGGTACTGGTCCGGCACGTGGACGTCCCCACCCAGCTCGCGCGCCGCGTGCCGCGCCCAGGACGGGTTCCGCAGCAGCTCACGGCCGAGCAGCACCGCGTCCGCCTCGTCGTTGGCGAGGATCTTCTCGGCCTGTTCGGCGTCGGTGATCAGACCGACGGCGGCGACGGACAGGCTCGTCTGCGCCTTGACGCGGGCGGCGAACGGCACCTGGTAACCGGGGCCGGTCGGAATGCGGACGCCGGAGGCGTTGCCGCCGGTGGAGACGTCGAGCAGGTCGATGCCGTGGGCCTGGAGGTCGGCGGCGAAACGGACGGTGTCGTCAGCGGTCCAGCCGCCGTCCTCCAGCCAGTCGGTCGCCGAGATGCGGAAGAACAGCGGCTTCTCGTCCGGCCACACTTCCCGTACGGCGTCGACGACCTCCAGGGCGAAACGGGTGCGGTTCTCGTACGAGCCGCCGTACGCGTCGGTGCGGTGGTTGGAGTGCGGCGAGAGGAACTCGTTGATCAGGTAGCCGTGGGCGCCGTGGATCTCGGCGATCTCGAAGCCGGCGGCGAGAGCACGGCGGGCGGCTTCCGCGAACTGGCCGATGACCTCGTGGATCTGAGCCACCGTCAACTCGTCCGGCACCGGGTGCCGCTCGTCGAACGCGACCGGGCTCGGCGCCACCGGCTGCCAGCCGTACGTCTGCGGCCCCACCGGCGCCCCGCCCTTCCAGGGCTGGTCGGTCGACGCCTTGCGGCCGCCGTGCGCGAGCTGGATCCCGGGCACCGTGCCCTGCGACACCAGGAAGCGCGTGATCCGGCGGAACGCCTCGACCTGCGTGTCGTTCCAGATGCCCAGGTCGTACGGGGAGATCCGGCCCTCGGCGCTGACGGCGGTCGCCTCGACCAGGATCAGGCCCGTGCCGCCGGCCGAGCGCGCCGCGTAGTGCGCGAAGTGCCAGTCGTTCGGGACCCCGGTGTCCGGGCCCTCCGGTGCGGCCGAGTACTGGCACATCGGGGCCATCCAGACCCGGTTCGGGACGGTCACATCACGCAGGCGGAAAGGCTGGAAGAGGGCGCTCATGGTGAGCTGCTCCAATCGTCACGGGGTCGAAGGACGACTCGTACGATAGGCATCGTAGTACGGGGAGTGTCAAACTACGAGACCTTTCGTACAATGGAATTCCGCCCGACGAACTGGAGCCGCCGTGACCACCGCCGCCACCACCAGTCGCGATCTTCCGCACCCGGCGCGCGACGAGATCAGGCTGGAGGGCATCCTGCATGCGCTCTCCGACCCGATGCGGTTGCAGATCGTGCGAGAGCTCGCCACCGACGGCGGCGAGCTCTCCTGTTCGCGCTTCGACCTGCCGGTCACCAAGTCCACGACCACGCACCACTTCCGGGTGCTGCGCGAGAGCGGCGTGATCCGGCAGATCTACCGGGGCACGGCCAAGATGAACGGCTTGCGCCGGGACGACCTAGACGGCCTCTTCCCGGGGCTTCTCGACACCCTGCTCGACGCCGCCGCCCGGCAGGCCGTCCGCCTCGGCGGCTGAACCTGCCTGTGCGGGAAGGTGATTGAAGAGCAGATTCAGCACGATCGCCGTGAGGCAGCCCGCGCTGATGCCGCTGTTCATCACCGTCTGGAACCAGTCCGGGAACTTCTCGTAGATCGTCGGCACGCCGACCGGCAGCACCCCCATGGCGACCGAAACGGCCACCACTGTCAGGTTGCTGTTGCCCTTGAAGTCGACCTGGGCCAGCGTCCGCAGCCCGCTCGCCGCGACCGTCCCGAACATCACCAGACCCGCGCCGCCGAGCACCGGCGCCGGTATCGCCGCCACCACCGCGCCCAGCTTGGGCAGCAGACCGAGCAGCACGAGCATGCCGCCCGCGGTCGCGACGACCCAGCGGCTGCGCACGCGCGTCATCCCGACGAGCCCGACGTTCTGCGCGTACGCCGTGTACGGGAACGTGTTGAAGACGCCGCCGAGGACCGTGGAGAAGCCGTCCGCGCGCAGGCCGTCGGAGAGGGCGCGCGGCTCGACCTTGCGGTCCGTCATCTCGCCGACCGCGATCAGGTCACCGGTCGTCTCGGTCATCGTCACCAGCGCCACCACCAGCATCGAGATGATCGCCGACGCCTCGAAGGTGGGCGCGCCGAAGTGGAACGGCGTGCTGATGCCGAGCCAGTCGGCGTCCCCGACCCCGCCGAAGTCCGTGAAGCCGAACGGCACCGCGACCGCGAGGCCCACCGCGATGCCGACCAGTACCGCGATCCGGCTCAGGAACACCGGCGCGAACCGCTGCACGGCCAGCACCACCAGCAGTACGAAACCGGCCAGCGCGAGGTTCTTCGGCTCCCCGAAGTCCGCCGAACCGGCGCCGCCCGCGGCCCAGTTGCCCGCCACCGGCAGCAGTGAGATACCGATGATCAGGATCACCGTGCCGGTGACCAGCGGCGGGAAGAACCGCAGCAGTTTTCCGAAGACCGGCGCGAGCAGCATGATCGCCAGGCCCGCGACGATCACGGCGCCGTAGATCGCGGGCAGGCCGCCGCCCGTCGTCCCGATCAGCACCATCGGGGACACGGCCGCGAACGTACACCCCTGCATGATCGGCAGTCGTACGCCGAAGCGCCAGAAGCCGATGCACTGGATGAGCGTGGCGATTCCGCATACCAGCAGGTCGGCGGTGATCAGATACGCCAGGTCCGCGGGCGACAGCTTCATGGCTCCGCCGACGATCAGGGGGACGGCCACGGCGCCGGCGTACATCGCGAGGACGTGCTGGAGGCCGAAGGCGACGAGGTGGCGTTTGGGCGGGATCTGGTCAACGGGGTGTACGGGTGCGGTTTCGGTCATGTACGGGACCGTAGGCTCCTTGCACAGTTTGTTGATTTCGGGAGTGTTGCTGGTTCGTTTCTCGCTGCGGGTTGTGTGTGGCTGGTCGCGCCCACGCGGCGGAGCCGCATATTGATACAGCCCCGCGCCCCTAACCGGCGTCGCCCTGCGCGGCGTTCAGTAGTGACTGCCAGTCGGGCAGTTTCACCACGCCCCGTCCCAGCGATGCCCCGAGTTCTGCCTCGGCCCGTTCGATCGCCTGCCAGCCGGACCACTCGACCGGCTCGATCCCCTCCGCGCGCAGTGCCGTCAGCGGATCCTCAGGAAGATCCTTCTGTACGAGCACGGCGGCGTCCTCGATCAGTGATGTCACCGTCTCCTTGGCGTCCGGACGGTTCGTGCCGATGACACCTGTGGGCCCCCGTTTGATCCAGCCCGCCACGTACTCGCCCGGCGCGACGAGGTTCTCGCGGAGTACGCGGCCGGCGAGATGGGGCACCGTGCCGGTCGTCGTGTCGAAGGGGAGGCCCTCCAGAGGGACGCCGCGATAGCCGACCGAACGCAGGACCAGCTGGGCCTCGATGTCCTCGTAGTGGCCGGTGCCCGTCACGCCGCCGTGGTCGTCGGGCCGCGTCCGCTCGAAGCGCACCGCGCCCACGCGGCCCGCTTCGGCGAGGAGTTCGACGGGGCGCAGGAAGAAGCGCAGCCGGATGTGGTGGTGGGCGTCCTTCGCCGGGGTCTCGGCCCAGCCGCGCAGCACCTCCACGTTGCGGCGGTTCGCCGCGGGCAGGCCGGAGGGGTCGGCGTAGGCCGGGTCCAGTGCCAACTCGGCCGGATCGACCCGCACTTCGGTGTCCGGCAGGGCGCCGAGCTCACGGAGTTCCTTGGTGGTGAAGCGGGCCTGGGAAGGGCCGCGGCGGCCGACCATGCTGATCTCGGTCACCCGGCTCGCCGCCAGTGCGGTGAGCGCCGCCTGTGGCATGTCGGTGGGGCTCAGCTCGGCCTGGCCGCGGGCCAGCATCCGGGTGACGTCCACGGCCACGTTGCCGACGCCGATGACCACCGCGGAGCGTGCGCCGAGCACGAAGCCGTCGGCGGCGGCGTCCGGGTGGGCGCTGTACCAGGAGACGAACTCGGTGGCCGACCAGCTGCCGGGCAGATCCTCGCCGGGGATCCCTAGATGCCGGTCGGTCGCGGCGCCCACGCAGTACACGACCGCGTGGTACAGCTCACGCAGCCTCGCGGCGGGCACGGCGCCGGGGCCCACCTCGACGCCGCCGAGGAACCGCACCCGCTCGTGTTCCAGGACCGCCCGGAGGTTGTTCTGCAGCGACTTGATCTTCTCGTGGTCCGGTGCCACCCCGTAGCGCACCAGGCCGTACGGGCACGGCAGCCGGTCCAGGACGTCCACGAGCACGTCGGAGTGGAGCTGGACGAGGCTCTGGGCTGTGTAGACCCCGCTCGGCCCGGAGCCGACGACGGCGACACGAAGCACGGCGGAACTCCTTACCCCGAAGACCGTCGGAGATCGCTGACGCTTCCAGCATCGCACCGCGGATGCTCCGCTGACAGGGTGCTGACCGGAGGACGGGCGCGCGTGTCCTTTCGTATGGAATGTGATCATGCGGTTTCGTTGCGTGTGTGCTCGAAGCATCCTTTCTTGATCTTTCTGATCGTTGTCCGATGGACGGTGCGGTGTCCGTGTGGCCCGCGTGGGAAGTGCGGGAAGACGGAGCCGATGGGGACGACGCCGGCGTGACGTCCTGGTGGGGCGTTCGGCTGGCGTTCCCGGACGGTGCGCAGGTCGACCTGCTCGCCGTGGTGTCCGACGCCGGGGTCTGCATCGAGGACGTGCGGGCCCAGCCGGCGTTGTCCCTCGACGATCTGGCGGTGCTCGCCGAGTGGGTCGAGGGCCCGCTGTCCGAGGTGTGCGGGGTGGAGCCGGCCGGCGAGCCGGGGGCCTCGCGGCATGCCCGGCCCGCCTGGCCGCGCGGCATCGCGGGGCAGTGGCTGGTGGCCCGGGAGTACCGCGCGGCACAGGAGGAGGGTGTCGATCCCGTCCTCGCGGTGATGGGCGCGACCGGGCACAGCCGGCGCCGGTCGCTCAGCCTGATCGCCCAGGCCCGCGACACCGGGTTCCTGACGGCGCGTCACGCACGCCGCTGAGGCGCGCCCGGCTCACGGCAGGTCCCGCATCCGGTTGATCTCGCTGGTCTGCTGGGCGACCGTGTCGTCCGCCATCTCCTCGATCTGAACGTTGTTGCCCTGCGCCTTCACCTCCGTGGCCATGGTGACCGCCCCTTCGTGATGGGTGATCATGAGGGTGATGAAGAGCTGGTCGAACGCTTTCCCCTTGGCCTTGCGCAAGTTGCTGAGCTGACCCTCGGTCGCCATCCCGGGCATCGAGGCGTGGTCGTGTCCGCCGCCCGTCTCCTTCTCGCCGTGCGTCTTCAGCCAGCCCTTCATGCCCTCGATCTCCGGCTTCTGTGCGGCCGCGATCCGCTCGGCCAGCTTCTTGATCTTCGTCGACTCGGCGCGGTCCGGGGCGAGTTCGGTCATCTCCAGGGCCTGGGAGTGGTGCTCGATCATCATGCGGGCGAACGACACGTCCGCGGAGTTGGGGGAGTCGTCGTCGGCGCGCTGCTCTGCGGCGTCCTCGGCGGACATCGTGTGGTTCGCCTCGCCCGGCTTGCCCGGCACGATCACCGATGGCCCGCTCTCCGGGGCGGAGTCGGCGTCGGATCCGGAGTCGCAACTTCCCAGCGCCAGAACGGCGATGGCGGCCAGGACGGCCGTAAACGATCGATTGAAAAGCTTCATTACATGTCCGTGTCCCTCTGTTGGTATGAGCATGTCCAAGACAATACTTCGACGTGCATGAACCGTTCACACGCGAACGGAACTAGGGAGGAAACAGTGATCCTGTTGAACGAACCCCGAACGCGGCACAGACGCCTGGGAGTCGGCGCTGTCGCCGTCGGGCTGCTGGCCGCGCTGCTCACGGGCGGTCCGGCGGCCGCGACCCCCGACCCGGGGGACGGCCCGGCGGCGCAGAAGGAGGTCTCCAAGAGCACCCAGGCCGAGGTGAGACGGTCCGTCGAGAGCGGTGAGATACCAGGCCAGGACGAGATCGTCCACTCCGCCAACATCCAGCACGTGACGAACATCCCCAAGGACGTGCTGCCCGGCACCAATTCGGACCTCGCCTTCCAGGGCAGGTACGCCTTCGCCGGCAACTACGACGGCTTCCGGATCTTCGACATCAGCAACCCGAAGGCCCCGAAGACGGTCTCCCAGGTGCTGTGTCCCGGCTCGCAGAACGACATCTCGGTCTCCGGCGACCTGCTCTTCCTGTCCACCGACTCCTCGCGCAGCGACAGCAGTTGCAGCAGCACCACGCAGCCCGCGACCGAGAAGTCCTCGTGGGAGGGCATGAAGGTCTTCGACATCAGCGACAAGGCCAACCCGAGGTACGTCGCCGCCGTGGAGACCGCCTGCGGCTCGCACACCCACACGCTGGTGCCCGAGCGCCGGAACGTCTACGTCTACGTCTCCTCCTACTCGCCGAGCGCCACCTACCCCGACTGCCAGCCACCGCACGACGGCATCTCGGTCATCAAGGTCCCGCGCAAGGCCCCCGAGAAGGCCGCCATGGTGGGCTTCCCGGTCCTCTTCCCGGGCGAGGGACCCGACGGCGGCGGCAACCCGGGCGCGCCCACCAACCCCGGCGTCTCGAAGACCACCGGCTGCCACGACATCACCGTGCTGCCCTCGAAGGACCTGGCCGCCGGCGCCTGCATGGGCGACGGCATCCTGTTCTCCATCGAGGACCCGGAGCACCCGAAGGTCATCGACCGGGTCCAGGACAACGTCAACTTCGCGTTCTGGCACTCGGCGACCTTCAACCAGAAGGCCAACAAGGTCATCTTCACCGACGAGCTGGGCGGCGGCGGAGCGGCCACCTGCAACGAGGAGATCGGCCCGAACCGCGGTGCCGACGGCATCTACGACCTCGTGGGCAAGGGCGACAAGCGCAAGCTGGTCTTCCGCAGCTACTTCAAGATCGACCGCCACCAGGCGGACACCGAGGTCTGCGTGGCCCACAACGGCTCGCTGATCCCGGTCAAGGGCAGGGACATCATGGTCCAAGCCTGGTACCAGGGCGGCGTCTCCGTCTGGGACTTCACGAACTCCGCCCACCCGAAGGAGATCGCCTACTTCGAGCGCGGCCCGCTGACCACGGACAGGGTCACGACGGCCGGTTCCTGGTCGGCGTACTACTACAACGGCTACATCTACTCGAACGACATCGCCAAGGGTCTCGACGTCCTCAAGATCAACGACCGGCGTACCGACCCGGCCAAGTGGGTGCGGATGAGCGAGCTCAACGTGCAGACCCAGCCGGACTACTTCGACTGATCTGCGGGCCGCTCGCCGGTCGCGAAGAACCGTGACAGATCCGTGTCACCCGTCCCGCCGGACGCCACCTCGGTGTCCGGCGGGACGCCCAGCTCCCAGTCCAGCCGGTAGCGCTTGAACAGCTCGGCCCGCAGCACCGGCAGGGGCATCGGAGCACCCGGCACCAGCGCCGCGTAGACCGCGCCCATCAGCAGGGCGCGCAGCATCGTGTAGTCGGCGTCGACGTCCTGTGAGCCGTTGCGGGCGACGGTGTCCCGCAGCAGCTCGGCCAGCCGCCGCTGCTCCTGGCACGGCATGAATCCCTCGGACTGCAGCAGCCCGGCCATGTGCTGGCGCATCAGCACGGGCCGGTCCCGGGCCAGGCTCAGGATCGCGTCGATCGCCCGCGCCATCCGCTCCCGGCCGTCCCCGGTACGCGGCTCGCGCTCCAGCGCCTCCTCCAGCGTGCGGTTCATCAGCCGGTGCACCGCGGACTGCACGAGCTGGCGTTTGCCGGGAAAGTAGTACGAAACCAGGCCGCGCGCCGAGCCCGCTCTGTCCGCGATGTCGCCCAGCGTCGTCGCCTCGAACCCGCGCTCACCGACCAGTTCGACCGCCGCCTGCAAAAGCCGCTCCCGGGAACGCCGCCGCAACTCTTCATTGACCGAGGCGCTGCGCGGGGACATGCTGTAACTCCTGCGTTGACTGGCTGGCAGCCAACTATACTCAGGCGAGTCCGGACCTGCCCCTTTCCGCGGGCTGGTCCGGTGCTGCCGTCTTCCTCGGGCAACGCGGGGGATCGTCCGAGGAGGCGGCCACTTCCGGGCCGGCTCAGCCCACCAGGTCAAGCACCGGCCGCAGGCCGTCGGGCCGCAGTGCCACCGGCAGATGGTCCACGAAGTGCACCCCGCAGCCCAGCGTGGCCGCGCCGCCGTCCGCGCGGCGGTTGTCACCGACCATGAGCGCGTCCCGCGGTTCGACGCCGAGCTTCGCGCAGGCGGTCGCGAACAGCCGCGGGTCCGGCTTTCTGATGCCGTGCTCGTACGACAGAACGTATACGTCGATGTACGGGTCGAGGCCGTGCTCGCGGAACACCGGGCGCAGATCCCAGCCGATGTTGCTCACCACACCGACCGGGATTCCGCGCTCACGCAGGGTGTGCAGGACCTCCGCGGCATCAGGGTACGGGGCCCAGGCGGCGGGCCGCATATGGCGGTCGTACAGCGCGTCGTGCAACCCCGGGTCGGGCAGCGGCACCTGCCGGGAGAGCCCGGTGTACGCCGCCCGGTGCAGCTCCGAGCTCTGGTCCCGGACGTCCCACACCTCGGCGACCTCCGTGGGCAGCCGCTCCGGATCGGCCCCGCCGGGCAGCGCCCCCGCCGTCTCCAGCGCCTGCGCCGTCTCGGTCAACTCCGGCTCCGGCAGCTCGATCCCGGCCTCGGCGAGCGCACCCCGCAGCCAGGACTCGGTGGACTCGACACGGAAGAGGGTCCCGGAGAAATCGAACAGCACGGCAGTCATGAGGCGATCCTACGAGGACGCGGCGCATCGGGAGGGAAGATCGCCGACCCGGCGACGCAGGGCCGTACCTAGGCGATCCACCGCCGGTGCACCAGCGCCGCCAGCGCCGCCAGCGTCGCGCCCAGCAGCCAGCCGCCGACGACGTCCGTGGTCCAGTGCACGCCGAGCCATACGCGGGTCAGGCCGACGCCGACCACGGAGATCACCGCCACCGCCACCGCCGTACGCCACAGGACGCGGCCGGCGCCGTAGTGGTGGAGGAGCCACAGCAGGACGCCGCAGACCACCGCGGCGGTCATGGCGTGGCCGGACGGGAACGCCGCGTAGTGGGCCGAGTCGACGGGGTCGGGCCAGACCGGGCGGGCCCGGCCGACCGCCGCTTTGAGGGACTGCTGCACCAGGGTGCCCAGGGCCACGGTGGCGGTCAGCCACAGAGCCGTCCGCCAGGCCCTGCGTCTCCACATCAGCCACACCACGACGGCCGCGCACAGGATGCGCATCGTCCACGGGTCCCACACCCAGTCCGTGAGGATGCGGCACGCCTGTGTGACCCCGGGGTCGTCGACCGCCCAGCGGTGCGTGGTCCGGGAGATGTCGCCGTCGAGCGTGATCAGGGGGCCCCACTCCGCCGCGACCAGGATGAGGAGCAGCAGGGAGGACGCCGCCAGGGCGGCGGCGGAGCGCAGGGCGCCGCGATGGCCGGGCGGGCGGGGCGGGGAGTCGACGGGTGGGGTGTGCATGCTGTGATCCTCGCCGAACGACGGGGAGTTAGGCGAATTCCGGGGCTCCGCGGGGGCCAGTGCCGCGGACGGACGGGATTCCAGCCGCCTGATCCTTCCCACCGGCCCTAGCCCAGTGTCCGCAGCGCCGGTACGAACGCCACCAGTACCGGCACCACCGGCACCAGCGAGGCCGCCGCGGTGAGCCGCAGCCGCCGGGCCGTCGAGAGCCGGTCCGGGGGAGTGAGCAGCCGGTTCACCCGCTGCGGCACATGGGTGTGCGGGGTGGCCCCGTGGCCGAACACGCCCCGGTCCTCGTTGAGTTCCACCAGCGCCAGGGCGGTGGTCAGGCGGCCGAAGCGCCGGGAGGCTGTGTCGTCGGCGGCGAGCTCGACCAGCCGGTGCATCTCGTCACGGAACGCGGCGAACACCGGCACCTGCGGAAACCCGCCCGCCAGCGCGGCCGAGCAGTGCAGCAGCCAGTCGTGCCGCGCCTGCGCGTGCCCTTCCTCGTGGGCCAGCACGGCGTCCAGCTGCCGGCCCTTCAGCCGGCGCAACGCGGCGGTGGTGACGACCAGTTGGGGCCGCGCGCCCGGCAACCACCAGGCGTCGGGCCGCTCGCCCTCTAGAACGACCAGCTGGTGATGTTCGGGCCCCTCGCCGGGCAACCGCGGGGCGCGGACGAGGAGTTCGGCCCGCCGCTGACGTCGCCGTGCGCGTGCCCGTGCAACCTCGCGGACCAGCATCGCCGCGCTCCACACCCCGCCCAGCGCGAGCGCCACCGCGGTCGTGGCGGCCCAGGGGCCGGTGGGACCGAAGGCGTAGGCCTCCACGACGGCGTGCGGCGCGGGCGCGAACACATGGCCCCGGACCGCCTGCCAGGCCGCCGCCGCGCTGAGCGTCATCGACAGCGCACAGCACAGGAGCACGGCCGCCACCACGCACTGCCACACCCACAGGGCGACCACGGGTTCACGGTCCGGCCAGTCGGCCCGGGCGATCAGCCGAGGGGCGACCACGGCGGTCAGGGCGCCGAGCAGCAACAGTGCCGCGGGGACCATCATGGGAGCACCCTATGAGCGGCGGAACGCTCAGGGGTACGGCTTGTCACGCCGAAGTGACGCAGACCACGGCCGTATGCGGCCAGTACTCACAGCGCCAGCAGCATCGCGACCATCCCGATCCCCATCGACAGCCGGCAGGCCCGTGACAGCTCCGGCCGGTTGCCCCACCCCACGCTCCCGCCACCGGCGCCGACGGGCACCAGCCGGGCGCCCGACAGCAGCACGTACGCCACGAAGTACGCCAGCAGCGCCGCCGTGACGAGGGGGACTCCGGAATCGCCGTGCCGTCCCGGCGAGGCGGCCATCGCCAGCGCCATGTAGACCATGGCCGAGGCGCCGACCAGGTGGTGCAGATGGTGGGCGTGCGTCCGTGCCGCCCACAACGCGTGCAGCGCGGCCACGCCAAACACGGCCGCGTACACGGGCCAGGCCCATGAAGGGGGCGTGAACACCGCGGCCGGTACGGCCATCGCGGCCATGCCGAAACCCATCAGCGCCTCACCGCCCGCGGCACGGCGCTGCTCCTCGACGCTGCTGCGCATCCGCAGCAGACAGTAGGCGCCGGTCGCCATGCACAGCACGACCAGCAGCCAGCCGGACGAAGCCGTTCCGTGCACACGCACCTCCGCGGTCGACGGTCGCGGCCACTCGGTCAGGAGATGCCCGGGGCAGGCGGCGCGCATACGAGCGCAAGGGTGTACGCGGGGGGCATTCGGTGGAGCACGGGTTCGCCGGCGAACCGGCCTGTGAGACCTTCTCCTCTGCTCGGCGAGTTGCTCGCACAGCTGGAAGGGCGCCTGGGCGGACTGCGCGTCTGATCAGAGCACCTCGTGGGCGGTGCGGCGGTACGTGGAACGCCGGTCGACGATGTCGGGCCAGCGGTCGCCGTAGATGTTCCGGGTGACGGCCGGTTCGCGGACGAAGTCGTGCGGGAAGCCGAGCGGCACCGCGCTCACTTCGTCGAGGCGGGCGACGGCGTCGGCGTCGAGCCGGACACCGACACTGCCGAGGTTGTCGGCGAGCTGGCTCTCCTTGGTCGCGGCGATGATCGGGACGACGGTGCCGGGCCGGCCGAGCAGCCAGGCCAGGGCCACCTGCGCCGGGCTCCAGCCGCCCTGCTCGGCGACCTCCACGACGGCCGTGATGACGTCCTCCTCCTGCGGATCCGGCCGGTCCTCCTGCGCGCTCAGCCGTCCCGGCTCACCGCGGCGGTACTTGCCGGTGAGCTGTCCGGCCGCGAGCGGTGCCCAGGCCAGCACGGCCAGGTCGAACGCCCTTGCCTGCGGCAGCAGTTCACGTTCCGGAGTGCGATCGAGGAGGTTGTAGCGCAGCTGCGAACCGGCGAACGACGTCCAACCCCGCAGTTCGGCAAGGGTGTTGGCCTGCGCGATCTCCCAGGCGGGCCAGTCCGAGACGCCGATGTACAGCACCTTGCCCGTCCGCACCAGGTCGTCCAGCGCCCGCATGACCTCGTCGACCGGCGTGAAGTTGTCGCGGGCGTGCACCCACAGCACGTCGAGGCGGTCGGTGCGCAGCCGCCGTAGGCTCGCCTCCACCGACTGGACCAGGTTCTTGCGGTGATTGCCCGCGGCGTTGACATCCCCCTTGCGGATCCCGCACGTGTACTTGCTGGCCAGCACGAACTCGTCACGCCGCCCTTCGAGCAGCTCCCCGAGGATCCGCTCGGAGCTGCCGTCGGTGTAGTTGTTCGCCGTGTCGACGAAATTGCCGCCGGCGTCCGCGTACGCGTCCAGGATCCGGGCGCTGACCTCCTGGCCGGCACCCCAGCCCCAGTCGTCGCCGATGGTCATCGCGCCCAGGCTCAGCTCGCTCACGCGCAGACCGGTCCTGCCGAACAGTGTGTAACGCACGGTGGTTCCCTTTCGAGGAGGTCGTGCGTACGACGCTAGGAGCTGGAGCGCGCTTCAACGCAAGGCCCCGCCCTGGCCGTTGCCCCGGCGCCTGCCGTCGCCTCAGCCCTCGTCCCCCGCGAGGTAGACCCCGAACACCGCCCCCTGCGGATCCCGCAGCACCGCGATCCGCGGCCCGCGCGGTACGGACGTCGGCTCCATGAGGACCGTGCCGCCCGCTCCTGCCGCGGTGGCCGCGCTGGTGTCCACGTCGGCCACGGCGAAGTAGGGCAGCCAGTGGGTCGGCACCTCGGGCGGGAACTTGTCGTCCATCGTGGTCATGCCGCCGAAGTCGGCGCCGTCGATGCCCCACTGCGTGTAGTGCGCGGAGGAGTCGACGCTCCAGCCGAAGACCGTCGTGTAGAAGGACTCGGCGCGCTCCGGCGCCCGGGTCAGCAGCTCCACCCAGCCCAGCGCCCCGGGCGCGTTGAACAGCCCGGCGCCCGGGAACGTCCGCGCCTGCCACAGCTGGAAGGCGGCACCGGTGGGGTCGAGAGCCACCGCGAACCGGCCCACGTCGAACACCTCCGTCGGACCGACCAGCACCGTCCCGCCGGCCTCCGCCACCCGCTGCGCCGCGTCGTCGGCGTCCTCCCCCACTCTCGACTTCGCTCGAGCGGGGGGACCCCCATCGCGAACGACACGTTCCACGCGACGGGCTGCCCCTCCTGGTACAGCGGGGTCAGCGCGGCGACCGGGGCATCGCCGAGGTGGGCCATCGTGTAGCCGCCCGCCTCCTCGCGCGGATCCGTCACGGTGCGCCAGCCGAACAGCTCCTCGTAGAACCGTTTGGCCGCCGTCAGGTCATCGGTTCCCAGCTCGGTCCAGCAGGGTCCGCCGGGCATCGGCTTGTCGAGCTTCATGGCGATCCTTCCGTAGGGCAGGCACGGGGATCCCCCTCCAGCACGCTATGCCCCGCTCGGGTGCCCGGCCATCCGACGCGAATCCACTGGTGCCCGGCGCCGCCGCCGACGTACCCTCGGCCCCGTACCGCATCGCATGGCGGCCTCCAGCCCGACCCGTTCTCCCGGAGGTCCCGCATGCCCGCGCCCACCGTGCGCCCCTTCCACCGTGCCGACCGCGACCAGCTCACCGACCTGATCAACGCGCATGTCGCAGCCGTCGTACCCGGTGTCTCCGTCTCGGTGAACACCGTCCTCAGCAGCCTGGAGCGACAGCCGGACGAGTTCATCACCGACCCCTGGGTGGCCGAGCGGGTGACGCTCGTCGCCGAGCAGCGCGACAACCTCGTGGCCGCCGCGCATCTGCTGCGGTACCGCGCCGACGCCGAAGTGGGCGAGTGCTACCGGGACATCGGTGAGATCGACTGGCTCGTCTGCCACCCGCCGGCCTCGTTCTGGCCGGACCCCGACGAGGCGGCCGATCTGCTGATGAGCGCCTGCCTCGCCCAACTGGCCCGCTGGGGTGTCCGCGCCTGCTGTGCGAGCGGCGAGCTGCCCGCCCCGGTCGTGTACGGCCTGCCCCGGAACTGGCCGCACATCCGAGCCCTCTACGAACGTGCCGGCTTCCGGCACACGGGGGACACCGAGGTGATCCTGATCGCGCGGGTGGCCGACCTGCCGGTGCGGGAGCCGTGGCCGGGCGTCACGGTCGAGCGCACGCTGGGGGAGTGCGGCACGCGGCTCACCGCGTACGCCGACGGTGCCCCTCTCGGCTTCATCGAGGTCGACACGACGCCGGCCCGCCCCGAGCGGCACACCCGCGCGGCCGGCCTCGCCGACGTCGGCAACCTGCACATCGAGCCGGCTCAGTACGGACGGGGCATCGAGCGGCGGCTCCTTGCCCAGGCCGCGGATTGGCTGCGGCTGTGTGGTGCGGATCGTCTGCTCGCCTATGGGGCGGCCACCGACCGCACGATGATCGACCATCTGACCTCGGCGGGGTTCCGGGAACTGGCCCGGACCGATCGCGGCTGGGCGCTCCGCGAGGTGCCGCGCCAGGTCGTCGAGCGTCTGCGGAGCCGTCGTGGCTGGTCGCGCCCACGCGGCGGAGCCGCATATTGACACAGCCCCGCGCCCCTTCGGGGGCGCTCAAATCCCCGGCCTGTAGCGGATCGGGTGGTCCGCTGGTACCTCCACCAGTACGATCCGCGTTCCGTCCGGATCCGCCACCCACATCTCGATCAGGCCCCACGGCTCCTTCACCGGCTCCCGCACGATGTCGACGCCCTTCGCCCGTAGCTCCTCGAACGCCGTGGCCACGTCCTCGACCTGGAGCCACAGCCGCACGGCCGGGGACGGCGGAGTGTCCGACCGGCCGGAGATTTCCAGGAAGCCGCCGCCGAGGAAGTAGACCGTGCCGCGTTCCGGGCCCGTACCGAACTCGCGGTAGACGGCCAGGCCCAGCTGCTCACCGTAGAAGTTCCGGGACCGTTCGGGATCGGTGGGCCGCAGGAGGGTCCGGCTGCTGAGTACGTGCACCATGCACCCGGAGCCTAGTGGCTGCGTTACCCTCGTCGGTGCTCGAGCCGCGCCGCAGATCGGAGCCGTACTCCATGGAGACCGCAGCCAACGGACTGACGTACCGAGACGCTGTCGACAGCGATGTCGACGCGCTGGTCGTACTGATCGAGTCGGCGTATCGCGGTGACTCCAGCAGGACCGGATGGACCACGGAGGCGGACATCCTCCAGGGGCAGCGGACCGACCCGGAGGCCGTGCGGGACGTGATCAAGTCGGCCGACAGTCGGCTGTTGACGGTCGAGCGGGACGGGCGGGTCGTCGCCTGCTGCCAGCTCGAACACCGCGGTGATCACGCCTACTTCGGGATGTTCGCGGTCAGCCCTGATCTCCAGGGCGACGGCCTCGGCAAGATGATCATCGCCGAGGCGGAGCGCACGGTCCGCGAGGAGTGGGGCGCCACGGAGATGCACATGACCGTGATCTCCGTACGCAATGACCTGATCGCCTGGTACGAGCGGCGCGGCTACCGCCGTACGGGACGGATGACTCCGTTCCCGTACGGCGAAGAGCGGTTCGGCATTCCGCTCCGCGACGACCTGCAGTTCGAGCTGCTGGTCAAGGAACTGGGCTGAGCGTCACGCGGTGAAGCGGCCGGTGCGCTTGATCTCCGGGTAGTCGGTGGTCGCGCCGTCCAGCGCCAGAGCCCGTACGAGCCGCAGGTGGTCCTGGGTGTTCACCACCCAGCCGATGATCCTGAGGTCCGCCTTCCGGGCGTGCTCCACGATCTCCAGGGTGAGCCGGCGGATGTTGAGGCAGACCGTCCGCGCACCGGCCTCGACGGCGCGGTCCACGATGTCGGTGCCGTAGCGGCTGGCGATGAGTGCGGTGCGGACGCCGGGCACCAGGCGGGCGATCTCGGCGATCGCCTCGTCGTGGAACGAGGACACCTCGACCCGGGCGACCAGATCCCGGCTGTGCATGACCTCGGACAGCGCCCGCGCCGCCGCCTCGTCCTTGATCTCGGCCTGGAGCGGGCACTTCACCGCGTCCAGGACCTCCTCGAAGACCGGTACGCGCTCCCCGCGGCCCGCGTCCAGGGCGCGCAGCTCGGCGAGGGTCTTCTCGGCGATCGGGCCGGTTCCGTCGGTCGTGCGGTCCACGTCCGCGTCGTGCATGACGACGAGGGCGCCGTCCTTGCTCAGGTGCAGATCGAGTTCGATGACGTCGAGGCCGGCGTGCTCGGCGGCGACGAAGGAACGGAGGGTGTTCTCGGGTTCGATACCCATGACTCCGCGGTGACCGATGGTAAGGAAGTTCAAGGTTCCAACTCGCTTCCGTCGACGGCGGCTCGGGCGCGCGGGAAAAGGAACGGACGTTTCGCGCGGCAGGGCCGCAGCCTAATGGCCCCGACCCGGGATGTACCCGCGCGTTCACCGGGGATTGGCGTGGCGCGTATGGCGGACCTGCCCGCCGTCGCCGGGCGCGGTCACTCGGGCGTGGGCGAGTCCCTGCGCGGATTGACCGCGGGTGGCTCCGACGCTCGTGTCACGCGTGCCCGCGCACAGCCGAAGTAATCGCCGTCACGGCATCAGGCGGGAAAAAGTTCGGTGACAGTGGGGTGTGCGCAGGATAATCTCCCGAGTCTGCCCTTGCTGGAAGAAACCCCGTACGCATACGGTGTCCTTACGCGAGGTTCTCCCGTGGAGGATGGGACATGACGGAAATTCTTGTGCAGGTGGGTACGGGGGACCAGGTTCCTTCGGTGGTCAGGGTGGTGGAGCACCCGGCATGGCCCGTGCTCAAGGATGCCGTGGAGCGGATCCGGCCGTGGCAGTCCAAGGACGGATCGATCGACTTCGAGGCCGAGGGCGCCCCCGGTCCCGCGGACGCCGAACGCGTCGTGCGCCGGATCACCGACGCCGTCGCGGAGCTCTCCGCACTGCTCCCGCACGACCGCGCCTACCACGAGGCCCTGGTCGAGGATCTGCGCCGCTGGGCCGACGGCGGGTTCGGAGTGCCGGACTTCCTCGACTCGCTGCTGGCGTTCCAGCCCGCCGCACACCGCGCGGACGGCCTCCAGCATCTGGTCGTCTTCCCGATGTACACGCAGAACGGCAACCCCGACCGCAACCTCGAAGCGGTCGTCCTGCGCATGGTCTGGCCGGACTGGCTGGCCGAGCTGGAGCGCACCCGCTATGACAACCCGCTGTTCTGCGGCATCAAGTTCGAGGACTTCACGGCCGGTTACGACACCAACTCCGCCGTCCTCTTCCCCGAGACGATCGCCGTGCGCGAGGCGCCCGAGCGCTTCTCCTGGGGCGGCATCTTCTGCGACCGTGAGGCCGCCCGCTTCCGCCGCGTGACCGCCGCCGCCGTGGACGTCCTCGGCCTCCAGCTGCCCGAGGACATCGCCGCCATGGTCCACGACCAGAAGCGCTGCGAGGAGGCCTTCGTCCTGTGGGACATGGTCCACGACCGCACCCACAGCCATGGCGATCTGCCCTTCGACCCGTTCATGATCAAGCAGCGCCAGCCGTTCTGGATGTACGGCCTGGAAGAGCTGCGCTGCGACCTCACCGCCTTCAAGGAGGCCGTGAAACTGGCCGCGGACGGTGTGCCGCAGGCCCGTGACGTGCAGTACGCGGTGCTGTTCGACCGCATGTTCCGCTTCCCGGTCACCGGCGAGCGCGTCCGCAACTACGACGGCCTCGGCGGCCAGCTCCTCTTCGCCTACCTGCACAAGCACGACGTCGTCCGCTGGACCGACAACAGGCTCTCCATCGACTGGGAGCGCGCACCCCAGGTCACCAACCAGCTGTGCGCCGACATCGAGCAGCTGTACCGGGAGGGCATCGACCGCCCCAAGCTCGTCCACTGGTTCAAGGGGTACGAGCTGGTCTCCACCTACCTCGCTCCGCACCCCGGCTCCAAGTGGGCCAAGGGCCCCGACGCCCTCGACCTGACCCTGCCGCCGCGCAAACTCGTCGATGACGTGCTTCCGGACGAGTTTCCCCTGAGCATGTTCTATGAGGCGCTGTCCAAGAAGCTGAAGAACGTGATTGCCTCGACTCGGGGCATCACGGCGGACACCGCCGAACGGGTCGCCGCGTGAGCGACCGCACCAAGAACGTGGCTCAGGAGGCGAAGATCATGGGGAACGGGGCTCTCAGCGGTGCGGTGATCGCGGTGGCCGGTGCGGGTGGACCCGCCGGGCGGGCGGCGCTGCTCAGGCTGGCCGAGGCGGGTGCGACCGTCGTCGGCTCGGACAACGACCCGGAGCGGCTGGCCGAGGCCGTGGACGCGGCCAGCTACGCACACGGCGGTGCCACCGTCGTCGGTGACACGGTCGATCTGCTCGACCTCCAGTCCACCCATGACTGGGCCACCCGTATCGAGAAGGACTTCGGCCGGGTCGACGGCCTGGTCCACCTCGTCGGCGGCTGGCGCGGCAGCGAGACCTTCACCCGGACCAACCTCGACGACTGGGACTTCCTCGAGCTGCTGCTGATCCGCACCGTGCAGCACACCTCCCTCGCCTTCCACGAGGCGCTGCAGCGCAGTGACCGCGGCCGGTACGTCCTGATCAGCGCGGCCGGCGCCAGCAAGCCCACCGCGGGCAACGCCGCCTACGCCGCCGCCAAGGCCGCCGCCGAGGCGTGGACGCTGGCCACGGCCGACTACTTCCGCAAGGCCGGGGGCGAGCAGGGCCCGAACGCGGCGGCTGCGATCCTGGTGGTGAAGGCACTGGTGCACGACGCCATGCGCGCCGAGCGACCCAACGCGAAGTTCGCGGGCTTCACGGACGTCAAGGACCTGGCCGAGGCCATCGTCGGAGTCTGGGAGAAGCCCGCCGCCGAAGTGAACGGAAACCGTCTGTGGCTGACCGAGAAGCCGTGAACCCTCCGAAGACCGACGCCCGTCGCCATCACGACCCGGAGCTCCGCGGTTTCGCCAGCGACAACTACGCCGGGGCCCACCTCGAGGTACTCGCCGCCCTGGCCCTGGCCAACGGCGGGCATCAGGTCGCGTACGGCGAGGACGTCTACACCGAGAACCTCCAGCGGATCATCCGCAGCCACTTCGGCGCCACCGCCGAGGCCTTCCCCGTCTTCAACGGCACCGGCGCCAACGTCGTCGCGCTCCAGGCGGTCACCGACCGCTGGGGCGCGGTGATCTGCGCCGAGAGCGCACACATCCACGTCGACGAGGGCGGCGCCCCCGAGCGCATGGGCGGCCTGAAGCTGCTCACCGTGCCCACTCCCGACGGCAAGCTCACCCCCGAGCTGATCGACCGGCAGGCGTACGGCTGGGACGACGAGCACCGGGCCATGCCGCAGGTCGTCTCGATCGCCCAGAGCACCGAACTCGGCACCGTCTACACGCCGGACGAGATCCGCGCCATCTGCGAGCACGCCCATGCGCACGGCATGAAGGTCCACCTCGACGGCTCCCGCCTCGCCAACGCGGCGGCCTCGCTCAACATGCCCATGCGGACCTTCACCGACGCGGTCGGCGTGGACCTCCTCTCGCTGGGCGGGACCAAGAACGGCGCGCTGTTCGGCGAGGCGGTCGTCGTCATCAACCGGGACGCCGTTAGCCATATGAAGCACCTGCGCAAGCTGTCCATGCAGCTCGCCTCCAAGATGCGCTTCGTGTCGGTGCAGTTGGAGGCGCTGTTCGCCAAGGACCTGTGGCTGCGCAACGCCCGCCACTCCAACGAGATGGCCCAGCGGCTCGCGGAGGGCGTGCGCGCGGTGCACGGCGTCGAACTGCTCTACCCGGTGCAGTCCAACGCCGTGTTCGCGCACCTCCCGCACGACGTGAGCGAGCGCCTGCAGAAGCGGTTCCGCTTCTACTTCTGGGACGAGGCCGCGGGCGACGTCCGCTGGATGTGCGCCTTCGACACCACCGAGGAGGACGTGGACGCGTTCGTGGCGGCGCTCAAGGAGGAGATGGCCCGCTGAGGCCGCGCCGTGCGTCAGTTGACGACGATGGCCGTCCTGTTGTCGCGCAGGTTCGGATCGAACCGGCGGATGTCGAGCTCCCAGTCCTCGATGACGGTGGTGCGTGCCCCGCGCACCACCCGGTCGATCCGCAACTGGACCTCGATGGTGTAGGACGCCTTGTCGTGCAGGTAGATCGGCGTCCAGCAGAAGTACGTCGTGGCGGACGGACCCTCCTCGGACGGCTGCAGCACCTAGCAGTCCTCCGGCAGTCCGACGACCGTCGTGCCCTCCGGCGCCTGGAACCGCACCGTGGTCACGGCCGCGCCCGCGCCGAGCGATGCCACCCACGCCGGTCCGCGGTCGTGCACGGTCACCCCCGCGGTCACGGTGTCACCGACGGCCCCGGCCGCGGTCACCGGAAGAAGGTCCAGCTCGGCGCCGGTGCCCCGAGTCCACGTTCAGTCGCCGCGGACGTCTTCCAGCCGCTCGTCCGAGTACGGCTCGACGGAGCGGTCGAACCGCTCGTACAGCGCCTTCCGCCCGACGCCCAGCTCGGTCACCAGGGCGTACTCCTGCTCCTTGAACCGCAGGCCGTATGAGGCGCTGAGCCACAGCAGCGTCCGGTCCACGGCGCGGTTGCCGCTGTTGGCGACCGTCGCCCGCACGCTGGTGTCCGTGCCCGGCCTGAGTCCCCGCTGGTACTCGGCCTGGCTGAGTCCGAGATCCGGTCCGTTGCCGAGGGCGACCAGGGTCTCCGCGGTGTGCGACGTCAGCTGCTCGGCCGGAACGCCGTCGTCGAGGTTGTCGTGGGTGATGTCCACAGCGAGCCTGCGCTCACGTGCGCTGCCGTCCGCGTCCGGCCCCGGCCACTGCTCCCGCCGCTGCATAGATATGCGGCAAAGGGAAAATTCATTGACGCCCAGGTGATCGGATTCCTATGCTCTACGAGTATGGAGCTCACTCAGGAAACCCCTGACCTGTCCGCCTACTTGGCCGCTGACGACGTCATCGACCACGACCATCCGCGCGTACGGACGACGGCTGCCCGCCTTGCCGGGAAAGCGCAGGACTCGTATGTCTATGCGCGGCTGGCGTTCGAGTTCGTGCGCGACACCATCCCGCACTCGCAGGACTCCGGCGATTTGCGGGTCACCTGGCGTGCTTCCGATGTCCTGGAACAGGGCACCGGCATCTGCTACGCCAAGGCGCACGCCCTCGCGGCGCTGCTGCGGGCCGAGGACATCCCGACGGCGTTCTGCTATCAGCGGCTGGCGGACGACGGTGACGGACATGTCGTACACGGTCTGGTCGCTGTCCGGTTCAACGGCGCCTGGCATCGGCAGGACCCCAGGGGCAACAAGCCCGGCGTGGACGCCCAGTTCTCGCTCGACGGTGAGCGGCTGGCGTTCGTGGCCGAGTCAAAGTCCAATGAGGTGGACTATTCGGTGTTGTACGCTGAACCTCACCCGGTCGTGCTCAACACCCTCAAGGCGGCGCGCGACCGGCCGCACCTGTGGCAGACGCTCCCCACCGCACTCTGAGGCAAGGCCGACCATGACTCTCACGCTGACCGTGTCCGACGAGGTGCGCGCCCTCGCGCCCGGCTTCACGCACGTCGCCATCGAGGCGTACGGCCTCGTCAACGGGCCCAGCACCGACGCCAGTTCGGCGCTCCTCGACGACGCGGCCCGGCGGCTCGCCGTACGCCTGGACGGGCGCGCGCCGCACGAGGACCCGCACATGGCGGCCTGGCGGGAGGCCTACACGGCCTTCGGTTCGAAGCCCTCACGCACCCGCAACTCGGCGGAGGCGCTGGCCAAGCGGGCGTTGTCGGAGGCCGGGCTGCCCCGGATCAATGTGCTCGTCGACCTCTACAACGCCATCAGCGTCGCCCACCTGATCCCCGTGGGCGGCGAGGACCTCGACCGCATCCAGGGCGGCATGCGTCTCGTCCGTGCCACCGGCGACGAGGACTTCGTGACCGTCGCCGCGGGCGAGGAAGTCGTCGAGCACCCCGACGCCGGCGAGGTCGTGTGGTGCGACGAGTCCGGGGTGACCTGCCGCCGCTGGAACTGGCGCCAGGGGCCGCGCACCCGGCTCACCGAGGAGACCGTCTCGGCGATCTTCCTGCTGGAGAGCATGGCGCCGATGCCGGTCACCGACGTCGAGACGGCGGCTGCCGAACTCGCCGAACTGCTGGAGAAGTTCAGCCCCGGCGCGCGCATCGAGATCCGTCCCGCCGAACCGGCGCGGGACTGATTCGCCGCACTCGCCCCGTCTCTGCCGGGACCCTGACGGTCGGTGTGCCGCGCGGTGTCAGCGGGCCTCGGCCGCGCGGACCTCTTCCGGTGTCGGCGCCGTACCACCGAGGTGCGCCGGCATCCACCAGGTGTCCTGGGCGTCCTTGGGGCGTACGGGGTAGGCGCGCTGGGCTGCTTCGAGGAGTTCCTGTACGGCCTCGCGCAGCTGGCGCGTGATGGCGCCGGCGTACTTGTCGCGGGACGCCTCGATCGCCTCGCCGACCCGGATGGTGATCGGGGTGTGGCTCCGCTTGAAGTTCTTCGGGTGGCCCTTGGTCCACAGCCGCTGCGTGCCCCACACGGCCATCGGGATCAGCGGTACGCCCGCCTCCTGGGCCAGTCGCGCGGCGCCCGACTTGAAGGTCTTCAGCGTGAACGACTCCGAGATCGTGGCTTCCGGGAAGACTCCGATGATCTCGCCGGAGCGCAGCGAGTCGAGCGCGTGCTTGTACGCCGCCTCACCCTGCTTGCGGTCCACGGGGATGTGCTTCATCCCGCGCATCAGCGGCCCGGAGATCTTGTGCCGGAACACGGACTCCTTGGCCATGAAGCGGACGAGCCGCTTCTGCGGGAGCGCCGCCAGGCCGTCGAAGATGAAGTCCAGGTAGCTGATGTGGTTGCTCACCAGCACGGCGCCGCCCGAGCGCGGAATGTTCTCCGACCCCTTGCAGTCGATCTTCAGGTCCCACGCCTTGAACAAAGTGAGGGCGAGACCGACAACGGGACGGTAGACAAGCTCTGCCATGGACGGGGTGAACCCTTCCTTCTCTGCCAGGGAAAGGGCTCCCGGCGGGAAAGTTACGCAGCCGTAGGTTTACGGCATCTCGCAGATCGTGCCCCAAGAACGCACGGACAGCCAGTGTTGGTGCCTGGGAACGGCGAGATCCTCGTCACGTCGACCCCATGATCCACCTCGGGCTTTTGCGTCGCCTTTACTTCGCACGTACGGCAACCCTCCGTACGACCAGGTACATCTCGCAGTCAAGCAGTACCCGAATGCAGCATTGAGAAACGCGGCGGCGAGCGCGGCGCCGGTCGCCGCGAACCCCAGCCAGGGTGGCACCGGGGCGAAGGAATCTTTGGAGTCGTGTGCATGCTGACGAGATGATGGGCGGACTGGTGGCGGCGCCTACGGAGTGCCGCGTCGGCGGCGGAACGGGAGAGTGCGGGTGCGCGGGCGCGACGACGGACAGCGGCTCGGCGCGGCCGAGTTGGGCCAGGATCTCGGCGAGCGCGCCACCCTCGTGCAGTTCTCCAGCGCCTTCTGCGCGCCCTGCCGGGCGACCCGGCGGGTCCTCGGTGAGGTGGCGGACATGGTGCCGGGCGTGGCCCACGTCGAGATCGACGCCGAGGCCCGGCTGGAGCTCGTACGCCGACTCGGCATCCTCAAGACCCCGACCGTGCTGGTCCTCGACGCCGACGGTCACGTGGTGCGGCGGGCGACCGGTCAACCGCGCAAGGCGGATGTGATCGCGGCGCTGGGGGAGGCGGTGTGAGTGCGTGAGCCATGTCCCAGGTAACGGGACGTACTTGACTGCGTGCACCATCTATCGTCAGCCTGACTGTATGCCTTCGGAACTCCTTCTCTTCGGACGGGTGCACATCGACCTCGTCCGTACCGCGAGCGCGCGCTGTCCGGGTCGTTGAACACCCAGAACACCGACAGGACCGCTGCCGACTCCCCCCAGAAGGACCATTCCATGACGGCCACGCCCGATCTGGTCACCCCTCAGCTCACCCCTCAGCTCGCCACGACCGACCTGTTCCGCTCCGTCTTCCGGCGGCACGCGGCGGGCGTCGCCGTGATCACCGCCCACGGTGACCGGGGCCCGGTCGGCTTCACCGCCACCTCCCTCACCTCGGTCTCCGCCGAACCTCCGCTCGTCTCCTTCGGTATCGGCACCGGCGCCTCCAGCTGGCCCGCGATAGCCCGGGCCGACCATGTCGGGGTGCACATACTCGGCGAGCACCAGCGCGAGCTGGCCGCGACCTTCGCGCGCAGCGGTGCCGACCGCTTCGGCCCGTCCACCGCCTGGCGGGAAGGGCCGGAAGGCGTTCCCGTCCTCGACGATGTCCTCGCCTGGCTCGTGTGCCGGGTCCACGCGCGCGTGCCCGCCGGGGATCACCGCGTGGTGCTCGCCGAGGTCGTGCACGGGGACCCCTCGGGACCCGGACGTCCGCTCGTGTACCACCAGGGGCGGTTCACCGCACTGCGTGACTGACCGGGCTCCGGACTCTTCTGCGGGACCGTCCAGTTCCGGTTACGCTGCGTTGCAAAGGTCACAGTTCAAAGCGCTTGCTTAGCGGGCAGGGACTGGGTGTACTGACGAGTAATATTCCGGTCGGAGCGCAGGCCGCCCCGACCGGGATCGGCCGCTTGGGGCGCCTATGCTGCCTGCAAGCAGGCAGCAGAGAAATGTCGATGCAGTAGGAGAGCCGGCGTGAGCTTGAGGATCGTTGTCACTGTGAAGTACGTGCCCGACGCCACTGGCGACCGGCACTTCGCCGATGACCTGACCGTCGACCGGGACGACGTGGACGGTCTGCTCTCCGAACTCGACGAGTACGCGGTCGAGCAGGCGCTGCAGATCGCCGAGGACGCCGACGACGCCGAGATCACCGTCCTGACCGTGGGCCCCGAGGACGCCAAGGACGCGCTCCGCAAGGCCCTTTCGATGGGCGCCGACAAGGCGATCCACGTCGAGGACGACGACCTGCACGGCACCGACGCCATCGGCACCTCGCTGGTGCTGGCCAAGGCGATCGAGAAGGCCGGCTACGACCTGGTCATCTCCGGCATGGCCTCCACCGACGGCACCATGGGTGTCGTACCGGCGCTGCTCGCCGAGCGTCTGGGCGTCCCGCAGGTCACGCTGCTCTCCGAGGTCTCCGTCGAGGACGGCACCGTGAAGGGGCGCCGGGACGGCGACGCCGCGTCCGAGACGCTGGAGGCTTCCCTCCCGGCCGTCGTGTCGGTCACCGACCAGTCGGGCGAGGCGCGTTACCCGTCCTTCAAGGGCATCATGGCGGCCAAGAAGAAGCCGGTGGAGTCCTGGGACCTGTCCGACCTGGACCTGGAGGCCGAGGAGGTCGGCCTGGAGGGTTCCTACACGGTCGTCGACTCCGCGGCCGAGCGCCCGGCCCGTACGGCAGGCACGATCGTCAAGGACGAGGGCGAGGGCGGCAAGCAGCTCGCTCAGTTCCTCGCGGGCCAGAAGTTCATCTGAGCCCCGATTCGCTGACCGCCCCCTCACACTTCGCAAGCAGGAGAGAAGAAGTCCCATGGCTGAAGTTCTCGTCTACGTCGACCACGTGGACGGTGCCGTCCGCAAGCCCACCCTGGAGCTGCTGACGCTGGCCCGCCGCGTCGGCGAGCCCGTCGCCGTCGCGCTGGGCAACGGCGCCGCCGACACCGCCGCCACGCTCGCCGAGCACGGCGCCGTGAAGGTCCTCACCCACGAGGCCGCCGAGTACGCCGACTACCTGGTCGTCCCGAAGGTCGACGCGCTTCAGGCCGCGGTCGAGGCCGTCTCCCCGGCCGCCGTGCTGGTGCCGTCCTCCGCCGAGGGCAAGGAGATCGCCGCCCGGCTGGCGCTGCGTATCGGTTCCGGCATCATCACCGACGCCATCGACCTGGAGGCCGGCGACGAGGGCCCGGTGGCCACGCAGTCGGTGTTCGCCGCGTCCTTCACCACCAAGTCCCGTGTGGCCAAGGGCACCCCGGTCATCACGGTCAAGCCCAACAGCGCCGCGGTGGAGGCCGCTCCGGCCGCAGGCAGCGTCGAGGCGCTCGCCGTGACCTTCTCCGAGAAGGCCACCGGCACCAAGGTCACCGCCCGTACGCCGCGTGAGTCGACCGGCCGCCCGGAGCTGACCGAGGCCGCGATCGTGGTCTCCGGCGGCCGTGGTGTGAACGGCGCGGAGAACTTCGCGATCATCGAGGCGCTCGCCGACTCCCTCGGCGCGGCCGTCGGTGCCTCGCGTGCCGCCGTCGACGCCGGCTGGTACCCGCACACCAACCAGGTCGGCCAGACCGGTAAGTCGGTCTCGCCGCAGCTGTACATCGCCTCCGGCATCTCCGGCGCGATCCAGCACCGCGCCGGTATGCAGACCTCGAAGACGATCGTGGCGGTCAACAAGGACGCCGAGGCCCCGATCTTCGACCTCGTCGACTACGGCGTCGTCGGCGACCTCTTCGACGTCGTCCCGCAGCTCACCGAGGAGATCAAGACCCGTAAGGGCTGATTCGCAGACAGCTGAACGAGGCCCCCGCGACCGTCGGCACGGTCGCGGGGGCCTCGGCTCATCCCAGGGTCAGCGACGCCTGCACCGGCAGATGGTCGCTCGGGAACTGCCCGTCCACGGCGAAGGTGTTGATCGACGCGTGGTGCGTCGTGACCCTCGGCGTGGTCAGGATCCAGTCGATCCGGTCGCCGTTCGGCGTCAGCGGCCGGTAGCCGTGGAAGGTCGCGTACAGCGGGCCGCGCTCGGCCGCCGTGTCCCAGGTGTCGACGAGACCGGTGCCCAGCATGGTGTCGTAGACGACGTTCTTGTGGGCGGCCACGTTGAAGTCGCCGGTCACCACCAAGGGCAGGGAGCGGTCCAGGGTGGTGAGCCGCTGGGCGATGAGTACGGCGGAGCGCTCGCGCGCGTACTGGCTGGCGTGGTCGAAGTGTGTGTTGAGGACGTAGAACTCCCGTCCGCCGTCGCGCCGGTCGCGGAAGCGGACCCAGGTGACCATCCGGGCGAAGCCCGCGCCCCAGGTGTTCGAGCCGATCACGTCTGGGGTGTCGGAAAGCCAGAAGTGGTCGTACTCGGTGGGCGTGAGGCGTCGCCGGTCGTAGAAGACCGCCATGGACTCGTCCCGGCTGCCGTGCAGGCGGCCGGTGCCGATCCAGTCGTAGTGGCTGCCGAGATCGTTCCCGATGTCGAGCAGCTGGTGGAAGATGCCCTCCTGGGTGCCGATGACGTGCGGGGCCTCGCGGTGCAGCAGTTCGCGCATCACCGGTCTGCGAACGGCCCAGCTGTTGGGCTCGGTGGTACTGGCGAAGCGGAGGTTGAAGGACATGACCTCCAGGCGACGGCCCGCGGACCGGGGTTCGCCCGCCGAGGCGGACGGTCCGGACAGTGCTGTACTGGAGAGCGGAACGGCGACCGCCGCCGCTAACGCGGCCTTCAGACCCAGACGGCGCGTGACTCGGCTGTGCTGCGGCACGGGGGCTCCTTCGGTAGGGCTGCCGGACGAGTCGTGCGTACGGAAGTGTTCTATCGCCATGTGAGATGGGCGTGAACATGCCGAAAGCCCGGAGTGGACCGATACAGAAGTGGTGTTGACCGGCGGGAAGATTCCCGGATAACTTCGTTCTACGGATTGTTGATTCCGTATTGCGGAAAACAGGAGGGTATGGGATGGGTCAGGGCCAGCAGGAGCAGGTGGCGACGAGCCTCGCGGGCGCCGTCAGCGAGGAGATCAGTGCCTCTCTCGCGCCGGTCGACGCCGAACTGGAACGCCGCTATCCCGGCGACCCCGGCACCCGCCAGCCCGTCCACACCGTCTACGTCCCCGGGGACGTCTTCGCCGCCGGCACCATTCGCTCCTGGGGCGACCAGGCCCTCGCCGCCCTCGACGAACACGCCCCGGACGCCGCCTCCTTCGCCGCCGTCCTCGGCCTCGCGGACGACCTCGCCGAGCCCGTGTACGCGCGCGTGCGCGCCAAGCTGGAGCGCGAGCCCATCGAAGACCTGCGCGTCGACTTCGAGGACGGCTACGGCCCGCGCGCGGACGCCGAGGAGGACGAGACGGCGGCCCGTGCGGCGCGGCTGATCGCTCAGGCGTACGAGAACGGCACGGCGGCGCCGTACATGGGCATCCGCATGAAGTGCATGGAGGCGCCGGTCCGCGACCGGGGCATCCGCACCCTGGACATCTTCCTGACCGGCCTCATGGAGGCGGGCGGGCTGCCCGGCGGGCTGGTCCTGACGCTGCCCAAGGTGACCTACGCCGAGCAGGTCACCGCCATGGTGCGGCTCCTGGAGGCCTTCGAGAAGGCGCGCGGTCTCGCCCCCGGCCGGATCGGCTTCGAGATCCAGATCGAGACCAGCCAGTCCATCCTCGCCGCCGACGGCACCGCAACCGTCGCGCGCATGATCCAGGCCGCCGAGGGCCGCGCCACCGGGCTGCACTACGGCACCTTCGACTACAGCGCCTGCCTCGGCGTCTCGGCCGCCCACCAGGCCAGCGACCACCCGGCCGCCGACCACGCCAAGGCGATCATGCAGGTCGCGGCGGCAGGCACGGGCGTGCGCGTGTCGGACGGCTCCACCAACGTCCTCCCGGTCGGTACGACCGAGAAGGTCCACGACGCCTGGCGACTGCACTACGGCCTCACCCGGCGCGCCCTGGCCCGCGCCTACTACCAGGGCTGGGACATGCACCCCGGGCACATCCCGACCCGGTACGCGGCCGTCTTCGCCTTCTACCGAGAGGGCTTCGAGCAGGCAGCGGCCCGTCTGACCCGGTACGCCAACCGGGCGGGCGGCGACGTCATGGACGAGCCCGCCACCGCCAAGGCCCTCAGCGGGTATCTGCTGCGCGGCCTGGACTGCGGCGCGCTCGACATCGCCGAGGTCGCCCGCGCGACCGGGCTGACTCGTGTGGACCTGGAGGGTTTCGCGGCGCCCAGGCGCGCCGATCTCACGGTCTCCGCCAAGTGACGAAGTAGCGGAGCTGTCACAGCCGAGGTCTCCCGGCCGCGTTGTCACTGGCGCCCCTTAGTCTGTTCCCCACGCATCAGACGTGTCACAGGAACGGGGCGGCGGTGTCTTCGGGGGAGTACGGACAGGCGGACGGGGCCGGTCGGCTGCTGGCCGGGCGCTATCGTGCCGTGGCGCAGCTCGGGCGCGGCGGCATGGGCGTGGTCTGGAGAGCCGTCGACGAGGTGCTCGGCCGCGAGGTCGCCGTCAAGGAACTGCGCACGTACACCGACGCCGACGGACCCGAACTCGCCGATCTCCGGGTGCGGATGCAGCGCGAGGCCCGTGCCGCGGCCCGGGTGCGCCATCCCGGAGTCGTGGCCGTGCACGACGTCGCCGAGGTCGACGGCCGCCCCCTGATCGTCATGGAGCTGGTGGACGGCCCGTCCCTGGACGACGTGCTGCGTGAACACGGCACCATCGACCCGCGCGAGGCGGCCGGGATCGGCGCCAAGGTGATGGAGGCGCTGGCCGCCGCCCATCGCGCCGGTGTCCTGCACCGCGACGTGAAGCCCGGCAACATCCTGCTGGAGCGCTCCGGCCGAGTCGTCCTCACCGACTTCGGCATCGCCACCATGGAGGACCCGGGCGACGGCTCCGCCACCCACCTCACCCGCAGCGGCGAACTGGTCGGCTCCCTGGACTACTTGGCCCCCGAGCGGGCCCAGGGCGCCGACCCCGGCCCGGCCTCCGACGTCTGGGCCCTGGGCGCCACGCTCTACGCGGCCGTCGAGGGCGTCTCGCCCTTCCGCCGTACGTCGACCTACTCCACCCTCACCGCGATCGTCTCCGAACCGCTGCCGGAGCCGCGCAGGGCCGGGCCCCTGGGCCCCGTCCTCCAACTCCTGCTGGACAAGCGGCCCGAGGGCCGTCCGGAGGCCGACGCGGCGCGGGAGCTGCTGCAGCGGGTGGCGGACGGCTCCGGGACGGACGTACCGACGACGATGCTGCGGGGGAGCGGGGCGCCCCGGGAGGAGACACAGCGCAGCGTTCCGGCGGTGCCGCCGGGGTTCGGGCCGCCGGAGTCCGGTGCGTCGGCGGCACAGAGGGCGGACGCGTCAGAACGGTCCGGGCAGGAGGGACCGGCCGGTTCGGAGGCGCCCGTCTTCGGTTCGCCGGTGCAGGCGGGTCCGGGAACGCCCGGCTTCGGTTCGCCGGAGAGGGCGGATTCGTCGACGCCCGGCTTCGGTTCGCCCGTGCAGGACGGCTCAAGCGCGCCCGGCTCCGGCTCCGCCGCGGCTGCCGCCCAGGCCTCGGCCGCCACCGGTCCCATCCCCGCGTCGCCCCCTTCCCGTCGCAAGGGGCGCGTCCTGCTGGCCGCCGCGGCCGTGACCGTCGTCCTCGCGGCCACCGGGGTCACCGTCGCCCTGCTGAACAACACCGGCGATGCGGAAGCCGGCGCCCGGCCCACGTCCTCCGCCACCACATCCGGCGGTGCCACGTCCTCGGCGTCCGGCAGCCCCGACGCCGACCGCTCCGCCTCCGCCAACCCCACGGAGCAGGGCGACGAGAAGACGCGTACCCCGACGACACCGCCGCCCGAGAAGGGCGAGGGCACGTCCGGCGGCCAGGGTTCCACGCCCACACCGACCAAGTCCGCCGGCGGCGGCACGACGGAGGGCGGCTCCAGCAGCGGCGGTGCGAGCGGCGGGGGCGGCGCGACCACCCCGGCGCCGACGGCCGCCTGTGTGTCCATAGGCGGCGGCAAGTACAACTGCGAGGTCTGGCGCACCGCCACCTCGTACACCGCCGACGGCACCAAGGCCGGCGTCCTCAACGCGGGCACCAACTACTTCTACTGCCAGTCCAACCTGGGGCGCCGGGAGACCTACGGCGAGTGGACCAACGTCTGGTGGGCGAAGACGGACGACGACAGAGGCAACGCGGGCGTCTACATCAGCGACGTCTACATCAAGGGCGGCAACAACGACGAGCCGGTCCCCGGACTCCCGGCCTGCTGAACCGGCAGATACCGCTCCAGCCCCGAGGCCGTCACCAGCTTCTCCTCGCCGAGCAGCCGTGTCCCCGCCGCGCACACCCGCCCGTCGGCACGCGCGCGCGTGCAGAAGTCCTCGGGCGTGACGCCGAACAGTTCCCTCAACCGCGGCGAACCCGTCAGGAGTTCGGTGAGCAGGGCCCGCTGCCCGGGGTGGGTGCGTGGCGCGCCGGTGCCGTTGTGCAGGACGCCGCGGCGATTGACGTAGACGTGAGCGCCGGGCAGCGTGGTGCCGTCGGCCAACTCCACCAGCACCTCCGGCGCGGGCAGCCAGGCGCGGCCGTAGTTGCCGTCCGGCAGTGGCACGCCCTCGCTCGCGTCGACCACCGCGAGCTGCTCGGCATCCAGCCAGGTGATGAACAACTCGCGCACCCGCCCCGGCGCTTCGAACGGCGACGCGGACACGTACCCCATGCGGCTCACATGCGCGGAGACGCCGATCTCGACGCCCGTGACGCGGGCCTTCACCATCGGCACGGGGGCGGTGATCCCGGACTCGGCCATCTTGTACCGCAGTTGGGCCGGGCAGGCGTTGGAGCCGACCGCGAGGACGGGGACGCGGTCCTCGTACACCAGACGGTCGAGCGGCAGCAGTCGGTCACCGTCCAGGAGGACGGACTCGGTCGGCCACACACCGGGGTAGAGCAGCGGATGATCGCGCGGAGCCTCGGCCAGGCACAGCGATTCCAGGGTGCGGTCTTCCACAGGCGCCTCAGTCCGCCGGCGGCAGTTCGCCCGAGCCGCGGGTGATCAGCCGGGTCGGGAGCTCGATGCGCTCCGGGACGACCAGCGAGCCGTCCAGCTGGCGGAAGAGACGCTCGGCCGCGGTACGGCCGAGGGTGGCGGCGTCCTGCGCGACGACCGTGACGCCCGGCTGCAGCAGATCGGCCAGCTCGATGTCGTCGAACCCGACCAGGGCGACCCGGCGCGACTGCTCGGCGAGCACTCGGACCACGGTGACCGTCACCCGGTTGTTGCCCGCGAAGACCGCGGTGACGGGGGAGGGGCCGGAGAGCATCTCCTCGGCCGCGCGGCGCACCCGCTCGGGGTCGGTCACCCCCAGCGACATCCAGGACTCCTCGACCGGTATCCCCGCGTCCTCCATGGCCGCCCGGTAGCCGCGCAGCCGCTCGGCGGCCGTGTGGATGCGGGGCATGTCGCCGATGAAGCCGATCCGGTGGTGACCGTGGGCGATGAGGTGGGCCACACCGTCGCGGGCGCCGCCATAGCTGTCCGACAGCACCACATCGGCGTGGATCTTCCCGGCCGGACGGTCCACGAACACGGTGGCCACGCCCGCCCGCAGCTCGGGCTCCAGATAGCGGTGGTCGTCACCGGCCGGGATGACCACCAGCCCGTCCACCCGCCGTGCGCACAGCGCCAGCACCAGCTCCTGCTCACGGTCCGGGTCCTCCGCGCTGGAGCCGTTGATGAGCAGGGCACCGTGCGCGCGGGCCACCTCCTCGACCGCGCGGCTGAGCGGACCGTAGAACGGGTCCGCGAGGTCTTCCAGGACCAGGCCGATGCTCGCCGTACGGCCCTTGCGCAGCACCCGCGCGCTGTCGTTGCGGCGGAAGCCCAGCGCGTCGATGGCCTCCTGGACGCGGCGCTCCGTCTCCGGGGTGACCCCCGGCTCCGCGTTGACCACGCGCGAGACGGTCTTGAGTCCGACTCCCGCACGCGCCGCCACGTCCTTCATGGTCGGACGATTGCCGTAGCGGTTCCCGGAGATGCGGTCTGCGAGGCGATCTGCACGGCGGCTGGTCTCGGGCACAGTGCGGTGTCCTGTCCTGTCGTCCACGGGGATGCGTCGGGCCATGGGTATGTATGAGGATGTGGCGTCGAGCATAGAGCCTGGACAACGTTGTCAGATGCGGGAGAGACTGTCCACCGCAATCTCCGGCCTGCGTCCCCACCGTGAGACCGGCCCGCCTTTTTCCCGTGGTTGACGGGGAGAACCGATCCTTGACCGGGAGATCAGACACAGATGCACACCGACTTCGTGGCTGCGCTCGACATCGGCGGCACCAAGATCGCCGGGGCGCTGGTGGACGGCCACGGCAGCATCCTCGTGCGTGCACAGCGCGCGACTCCGGCACAGGAGGACGGCGACACCGTGATGGAGGCCGTCGAGGAGGTGCTCGGTGAACTGACCGCGTCCGAGCTGTGGGGACGGGCCACCGCGCTCGGCATCGGCAGCGCGGGCCCGGTGGACGCCTCCGCGGGCACGGTGAGCCCGGTGAACGTGCCCGGCTGGCGCGACTACCCGCTCGTACGGCGGGTGCGCGCCGCCGCCGGAGGGCTGCCCGTCGAGCTGATCGGCGACGGGGTGGCGATCACGGCAGCCGAGCACTGGCAGGGCGCAGCCCGCGGCCACGACAACGCGCTGTGCATGGTCGTCTCCACGGGTGTCGGCGGCGGCCTGGTCCTGGGCGGCCAGTTGCACCCCGGGCCGACCGGCAACGCGGGCCACATCGGGCACATCAGCGTGGATCTCGACGGCGACGACTGCCCGTGCGGTTCGCGCGGCTGCGTGGAGCGCATCGCGAGCGGCCCGAACATCGCGCGGCGCGCGCTCGAGGGCGGCTGGCATCCGGGCCCCGACGGTGACACCTCCGCCGCCGCGGTGGCCGCCGCCGCGCGCGAGGGCGACCCCGTCGCCGTGGCCTCCTTCGAACGCGCCGCCCAGGCCCTGGCCGCCGGCATCGCGGCCACCGCGACCCTCGTCGAGATCGACATCGCCGTCATCGGCGGGGGCGTCGGCAAGGCGGGCGATGTGCTCTTCACGCCGTTGCGCAAGGCGTTGAGCGACTACGCGACGCTGTCCTTCGTGCAGCGCCTGACCGTGGTGCCGGCACAGATGGGGACGGACGCGGGACTGGTGGGCGCTGCCGCCGCCGCGCTCGCCAAGCGACCGGACGCGGCCGCTGCGGGGGTGTGAGGCAGGGCCTCAGCAGGAACGTTCACTCGGCGGTCGGCCCTGGGGGAGGGGCTCGGCCGCCGAGTCGTCGTGCGGGCTGGCATGGGTGCGAACCCGCCGCCGGGCTCAGCAGCTCAGCTGTGCGTCCGCCCAGTCCGCGTGGTCGGAGTCGATACCGTCGCCGCCGTCGGTGACGACGAGGCGGATCAGCTGGGCGCCCGTCACGGCGGCGGTGAGCGGCTGGGCGGGCATCGCGTTGGTGAGGACGCCGGTCGAGGCGGCCTTGGTACCGGCCGCCCAGATCTCGAAGGCGACCGTCCCGTTCGCCCCCTTCTCGTCGTCGACACCGACGTCCGCGGTCACCGTCTCGCACGCACCGCCGGCGTAGTAGTCGACGGCGCTCTCGGCGTGCACACCGAGCCCCTTCGCGTACGCGACCCCGCCGATGGTGATCGGGTTGCCGTCGCCCGCGTCGCTCTCCCCGTTGCTGGTGTTGCTCTCGACCGGCCCGCATCCGCTGGCGGCCGACAACCACGGGAGGTCACCCAGTCCGGACGTCCCCGAGGGCGGCGGCACCACCACGGACACGGCGATCGGCACCGCGCTGTCGACGCGGACACCGGCCGGGGAGCGGTAACTCGCCTTGAGCGTCAGGTCGTACGACCCGGAGGGCGTCCCTGATGGCGCGGTGACGGACCACTTGGTGCGCAGCGAGCGGCCGGTCGGCAGGGAGGCGGTGGCCGTCGGTGACGTGGCCCTGACGGTCCAGCCCTCGGGACCGGTCAGCGCGACGGAGACGCGCTTGGCCGACGTGCGTCCCAGGTCGGTGACGGTGGACGTCAGTGCGGCCGGCTCACCCGCCTCGACCAACGGGCTGCCCTCCAGGCCGAGTTCGACGGCGGGCGGATGCTTGGCCCAGCGCGGGTCGGGCGCGACCCGGACGAGAACCGTGCCGTGCGCCGGGACGGTGGCCGAGATGGTGCCCGCGGTGTTGTAGCTCTTGTGCTGCCACAGGTCGCGCAGGGTGTAGGCGTCGGCTTCGGGCAGGCCGTCCGACCACTCTTGTGCGGGTTGTGCGGGTGTGAAGGTGACGCATCGTTACGTTCCTCCGAACCAGCGAAAGGTGGGATGACTGCATGTACGCGTCATAAGTGCGTTCACGGTAGGATGTGTCGGACTCTGTTGGAAGACGCGCGTTCGATGGTGTGAGTCTGTGCTCACATACCCGAGAAGCGGCGTGCGAGGTCGCGCAGCGAGGCCGCCGCGTCGGCCGCCTGATCCCGCGGGATCGTGGAGCCCGCCATGGCGCCCAGGCGCTCCATGTCCTCGGCGAGGCGCAGGTGTTCACGCGCGGCGTGTTCACGGCAGGGCAGGCAGGTGACGCTCTCCGGGCGCGCGGAGGTCATCGCGTACGGCACACGCAGGCCGCATCCGGCGGTGACGGTGCTCGGGAGATCGCCGGCGAGAGCGAACGTGGACGCCAGGATGTTGCGCGTGGCGGCACTGTTGCGCATCACCTTCGCGTCGACGTGGATGTGCCGGTCCTGCTCGTTCATCCGCCCTCCTTGTCGTGGCCGTCACGGCAGAGCATGCCAGTTGGGCATGGATGCCATCCGTTCCGGTTCCCTCGGCAAGGGGTGCGTGACCCCGGCCCGGTCCGCGCAGTTGAGCGGGGCATGAAGAAGCGCAGCATGCTCGCCATCGCCTCCCTTGCCACCGGTTTCGTCGTCGCGGCTGTGTCGCCGTCCCATGCCCACGGCGACGATCCCGCCGCGCCCAGCGGTCCGGCTGCTCCCGACCGTCCGGCTGGTCCCGGCGACTCGGCCGTACTCCACGGTCCGGCCGTACTGCACGGTCCGGCTGTTCTCGGCGGCACCCCAGCCGTGGTCCACAGTCCGGCTGTTGTCGACGTCGACGAGACCATGGGCACCGTCGACCCGTTCCTCGCCAGGGAGTTCCGTATGGCGCTGGACGACACCCCGCACGGACCGAAGGGCAAGGGCAAGATCGGCTGACGAGGCCGACGGCCGGAGCGCGACGCCGGTGTCCCCGCTGTGGGGGCCACCGGCGTTCTGCGTTTGTGCACCCTCAACGGGAGCTGGTTTTGGTGGCAGGGTGGAGCGGGCAAGCCACAGGGGGCCAACAGAAGAGGGGGAACCGTGATCGTTTGGATCAACGGTGCGTTCGGTGCGGGGAAGACCACCACCGCACGGGAACTGATCGACCTGATCCCGAACAGCACGCTCTTCGACCCCGAGGTCATCGGCGGAGCACTCACTCACCTGCTTCCGCCCAAACACCTCGCCGAGGTCGGTGACTACCAGGATCTGCCGATCTGGCGGCGGCTGGTGATCGACACGGCGGCCGCGATGCTCACCGAACTCGGCGGCACGCTGGTGGTCCCGATGACCCTGCTGCGCCAGGACTACCGCGACGAGATCTTCGGTGGGCTCGCCGCACGCCGGATCAGTGTCCGGCATGTGCTCCTCGCCCCGGCGGAAACGATCCTGCGCGAACGAATAGCCGGGCGGGAGGTGCCGCCCGAACTGCCCGACGGTGAGATGCGCATACGGCAGTGGTCGTACGACCACATAGAGCCGTACCGCGCCGCCCTCGCATCCTGGCTTACCGCCGACGCCCACCCCGTCGACACCGGCGCCCTCACGCCGTACGAGACCGCGGTCCGTATCGCCGACGCGGTCAGCAGTGGGAGCGTTCCGGTATGTGACATCGTACAAACCCCGGAACCCACCGCCGAGACGATCGCCGCAGGCGTCCTCCTCTTCGACGAACACGACCGGGTACTGCTCGTCGACCCCACCTACAAGGCAGGTTGGGAGTTTCCCGGCGGTGTCGTCGAACCCGGTGAGGCGCCCGCGCGCGCGGGCATGCGCGAGGTCGCCGAGGAGACCGGGATACGGCTCGACGACGTACCCCGCCTCCTCGTCGTGGACTGGGAACCTCCGGCCCCGCCCGGCTTCGGCGGCCTGCGCCTTCTCTACGACGGCGGTCGACTCGACTCCACCGAGGCCCACCGGCTGCTGCTGCCCGGCCCCGAACTGCGCGACTGGCGTTTCGTCACCGAAGCGGAGGCCGCCGATCTGCTCCCGCCCGTCCGCTACGAGCGGCTGCGGTGGGCGTTGCGGGCGCGGGAACGCGGGGCGGCACTGTATCTGGAGGCCGGGATTCCGACGCCGTGACTTGCGTCATCACGTGCCTGTTGCGAGGGCAGTGCGGAGCGCCTCGTACGGATACGGCGTCTCCCGGCTCTCGGACTGGAGCCGTCCGATGAAGTCCGCCATCACCACGGCCGTCCGGGCATGCCGGGCCACCACGCTCGCCGCGACGGACGGCAGCCCGACCGGCGGCGCGCCCTCGGCACACGCACGCATGAAGGCGTTGCGCTCCTCGCCGCCGCAGCCGCGCAGGGTGGTGACGAGCCAGTTCGCGAGGTACCCGGTGGCGTACGCGCGATCGTAGTCACGGTGCCGGTCGTAGAAGTCCCTCTCCTCCGGGGTGAGTCGGAAGCGGGAGGAGAGGGCGAGGCCGTAGTCGGCGAGGTAGAGGCGGTGGCCGTCCGTGAGGATGTTGCCGAAGTGGGTGTCCAGGTGCAGGAGTTCGTGGTCCCGGAGGAAGGCGACGACGGCCTCCAGCTCGCTCTCCACGAAGGCGCAGGCCGTGTCGTCTGTGGCCAGTTGCTCGGTGAGCCAGTCGTGCAGGGTGTATGGCACGTACTCCAGGAACAGCGTCAGGCTCGCGGAAGCGGACGCCAGCGCCTCGATCCGCGCCCGCACCTGCTCGGCGCCTCCCCAGAAGGCGACGGCCCGCTCCACGTCGGCCAGTTCCTTCGGGAGCGGCTGAACCGCATCGGGCAGCACCCGCCAGTGGTGCAGGAGTGGGAACCCCGCGAACCGGCCCGTCAGCACCCAGTTCGTCGTCATGGCGTGCGCGGCAAGCTCCCGCCACGCCCCGCCGCCCGGGCCGCCGATGTTGTACTGGCAGAACGTCGGCAGCCCGAAGAGGTTCGCCGTGGAGCGGACGTTGGCCGGACGCAGCTCCAGGTCCGTGACCGGCACCCGCTTGACGAAGACACGGCGACCGGCGACCTCCGTGACCGCGCCGCGCCCTCCGATGCCGGTGGTGACGGACGTGCCCGACGCCACCAGCTCGGCGAGTTCGAGGTCGCTGAGGAGAGCGAGGGAGGTCGCGATGTCGCCGTGGGTGGCGAGGCGCTCGTTGGGGGACATGGCCCGGTGGCTCAGTTGCCCGCGTAATTGCGCAGGAACAGTGCCTCCGTCACCGACAGCCGCTCCAGCTCCTGCGGGGACACGCTCTCGTTCACCGCGTGGATCTGGGCCTCCGGCTCGCTGAGGCCGATGAGCAGGATCTCGGCGTTCGGGTAGAGGGCGGCGAGGGTGTTGCACAGAGGGATGGAGCCGCCCTGGCCGGCGTACTGCATGTCCTGGCCCGGGTAGGCCACCGCCATCGCGTCCGCCATCGCCTGGTACGCCGGGCTGCTCGTGTCGGCGCGGAAAGCCTGGCCTTGGCCGACCTGCTCGGAGTGCACCCGGGCGCCCCACGGCGTGTGGGCCTCCAGATGAGCCTGGAGCAGCTTGGTCGCCTCGGCCGCGTCCACGCCCGGCGGCACCCGCAGGCTGATCAGCGCGCGGGCGCTCGCCTGCACGGACGGGGTGGCGCCGACGACCGGCGGGCAGTCGATGCCGAGGACCGTGACGGCCGGGCGCGCCCAGATGCGGTCGGCGACCGTGCCGGAGCCGATCAGCTCCACGCCGTCCAGGACCTTGGCATCCGTGCGGAACTGCTCCTCGTCGTACTGCAGCCCGTCCCACGACGTTTCGTCGGCGAGCCCGTCGACCGTCGTCGAACCGTCTTCCGCGCGCAGCGAGTCCAGTACGCGGATCAGCGCGCCCAGCGCGTCGGGCGCGGCGCCGCCGAACTGGCCGGAGTGCAGGTTGCCTTCGAGCGTGTCGATGCGGACGCGGACGAGGGTCATGCCGCGCAGGGTGGAGGTGACCGTCGGCAGGCCGACGCGGAAGTTGCCCGCGTCGCCGATGACGACGGTGTCGGCCTCCAGGAGCTCCGGATGCTCCTCGGCGTACCGCTCCAGTCCGCCCGTACCCATCTCCTCCGAACCCTCGGCGATCACCTTGACGTGGACGGGTATGCCGCCGTTCGCCCTGAGCGCGCGCAGCGCGAGCAGGTGCATGATCACGCCGCCCTTGCAGTCGGCGGCCCCGCGCCCGTACCAGCGGCCGTCGCGCTCGGTCAGTTCGAAGGGCGGCGTGGTCCACGCTGCCTCGTCGAGCGGCGGCTGCACGTCGTAGTGGGCGTACAGCAGGACCGTCTTCGCGCCCTCGGGGCCGGGCAGGCAGCCGTACACGGACTGCGTGCCGTCGGGGGTGTCGAGCAGGGCCACGTCCTGGAAGCCCTCGGCACGCAGCGCGTCGGCGACCCAGTTCGCGGCGCCCTCGCTTTCGCTCTTCGGGAACTGGTCGAAGTCCGCCACCGACTTGAACGCCACCAGTTCGGTGAGCTCCGCCCGCGCCCTGGGCATCAGCGAGGCGACGGTCTCGGCGACCGGATTCGACGACATGGGCACGCTCCTTGTGGGTGCGACGTTGTGACGAGTAAGTGTTGTGATCCTCCCACAGCGGCCTCGGGCGACGGCCGCCGTAGGATGCGGGAGACAGGTGCGGCAGCGGCTTGATCGGGAGCAGTAGACCATCGTGAGCAGCGAGAACTCTTCGGCGGACGACGTGCGGCAGGTGTGGGACGTCGTCGTGGTGGGCGCGGGACCCGCGGGGGCCTCGGCCGCGTACGCGGCGGCGGTCGCGGGACGCCGCGTCCTGTTGCTGGAGAAGGCCGAACTGCCGCGCTACAAGACATGCGGCGGCGGGATCATCGGCCCCTCGCGCGACTCCCTGCCGCCCGGCTTCGAGCTGCCGCTGCGGGACCGGGTGCACGCGGTCACGTTCTCCAGCAACGGACGCTTCACGCGTACACGCCGCTCCAAGCAGATGCTGTTCGGCCTGATCAACCGCTCCGAGTTCGACCAGCAGCTCGTCGAGCACGCGCAGAAGGCGGGCGCCGAGCTGCGTACGGGCGTCACGGTGGCGCGGGTCGAGCAGCACGGGTCGGCGGTGCCGGACCGGCGCACGGTCGCCGTCGTCCTGCAGGGCGGCGAGACGCTGCTCGCGCGGGCGGTGGTGGGGGCCGACGGCAGCGCCAGCCGCATAGGGGCGCACGTCGGCGTGAAGCTCGGCCAGGTGGATCTGGGCCTGGAGGCGGAGATCCCGGTGCCGGAGACCGTCGCCGAGGACTGGAAGGGGCGGGTACTCCTCGACTGGGGGCCCCTGCCCGGCAGTTACGGGTGGGTGTTTCCCAAGGGGGACACGCTGACCGTCGGGGTCATCTCGGCGCGGGGTGAGGGCGCGGCGACGAAGCGGTACCTGGAGGACTTCGTCGGGCGGCTCGGGCTCGCCGGATTCGAACCGAGCATCTCCTCCGGCCACTTGACGCGCTGCCGCGCCGACGACTCGCCCCTGTCGCGCGGGCGGGTGCTGGTGTGCGGGGACGCGGCGGGGCTGCTGGAGCCGTGGACGCGCGAGGGCATCTCGTTCGCGCTGCGGTCGGGGCGGCTCGCGGGGGAGTGGGCGGTGCGGATCGCCGAGGCGAACGACGCGGTGGACACCCGGCGCCAGGCCCTGAACTACGCCTTCGCCATCAAGGCGGGGCTGGGCGTGGAGATGGCGGTCGGCAAGCGGCTGCTGACCGTGTTCGAGCGGCGCCCCGGTCTCTTCCACGCGGCGCTGACCGGCTTTCGGCCCGCCTGGAAGGCGTTCACGGACATCACGCGCGGGGCGACCTCGCTGGGCGAGATCGTCCGCTCGCATCCGATGGCCCAGCGCGCCCTGACCGCGCTGGACCGCCGGCCCGTCGGCGGCGAGGCCGGCGAGGTCAGCTCTTGACCGTGATCCGGAACACCGGGTGGTCGGGGGCGGTGCGCCTCAGCTCCTCGTCGGACGAGTCCGGGCCGACGCCCTTGAAGAACACACCGACCTCGGCCTTCCAGCGCTTGATGTAGGCGCGCAGCAGCGGGGGCTTGTCGTCGTCGGCGACCTCGGTCGCGGTGAACGTCTCCACGTTCTTGCCGAGCCGCAGCTCACCGCCGCCCGCGGCCCGCATGTTGTGCGTCCACTGGACGTGGCCGCGGGGTGCGACGAGGTACTGCGCGCCGTCCACGGTGAGCAGGTTGACCGGTGTCGTGCGCCACTCGCCGCTCTTGCGGCCACGGACGGCGAGGACCCGGGAGCCCCAGACGCTGAGCCCGCGGCGCGTCATCCAGGCCACGGAGCGGTTGAAGACGTTGATGGTGAACCAGCCGGGCTTCTGGACGTGGGTGGACGTGGACATCTGGGCCCCCAGGGACTTGGCGGGAGAGCGGCGCTCGCTTGCGCGAGCGCCGATCGTGTTTGTGAGCGCTGCTCTCGCTTCTCTCGAAGTCTGCCCGAGATCGGTGATCCAAAGCAAGAGCACTGCTCTCTTTTGCGTGTACTGCTCTTTTCTGCGTTCCCCGCTCTTGTTTGTGTGCACTGCTCCGAAAACATGGAACACTTCTTCGTATGAGGACCGCACAAGGAGCCCGCGCCCGAGCCAGGATCGAGGTCACCGCCGCCATCAAGGACGAGGCGCGCAGACAGCTCGCGGCCGAAGGCGCCGCCAAGCTCTCGCTGCGCGCAGTGGCCCGCGAACTCGGCATGGCCTCCTCCGCGCTCTACCGCTACTTCCCGAGCCGCGACGACCTGCTCACCGCCCTCATCATCGACGCCTACAACTCCATGGGCCAGAGCGCGGAGGCGGCGCACGAGAAGGCCGCGGACGCCGGGCCCGCACAGCGCTGGGTCACGGTGTGCGAGGCGGTACGCGCGTGGGCGCTGGGGCATCCGCACGAGTACGCGCTGATCTACGGTTCGCCGGTCCCCGGCTACACCGCGCCCGACGACACCGTCCCCGCAGCCTCCCGGGTCGCCCTCGTCTTCATCGGGATCGTCCGCGACGCCTACCAGGGCCTCGGCCTCGCCAAGCCGCCGCTGCCCGCCGAACTGCGCCCCGAGGCCGAACGGATGACGGCCGACCACGCGCCCGACCTGCCGCCCGAGACGGTCAACGCACTCGTCGCGGCCTGGGCGCAGCTGTACGGGCTGATCGGCTTCGAGCTGTTCGGTCATTTCAACCGGGTCGTGGAGGACCGCGAGACGTTCTTCCGGCATGCGGTGGCTCAACTCGCCCATGGCGTGGGCCTGGTGTATCCGCAAAAGGGCAGGGCAACCGTGCGGAGCGCTCCGCGGGAAGTGCGGTGAGAGGTCGCCGGTCGTCTGCGGGTACGTTGTGGCTGGCCGCGCCCACGCGGCGGAGCCGCATATAGATACAGCCCCGCGCCCCTTCGGGGGCGCTGCTGAACCGCAGCCCAATTCACCAGGGCCTTAGCAGCCCTACCGCACCGCAACCACCGGCACCGGCAGCAACTCCGAGTCCTGGCGCAGGATCCGCTCATGCAGCGACCGCAGCGCGGGCCCCGGATCCGCGACCATCGCCTCGGCGAGCCGCTGCGCGCGGCCTCGTATGCGGTGAGCGCGTCCGTCGGCCGGCCGGTGCGGCACAGCGCCGGCATCAGCAGCTCGACGAGGCGCTCGCGCACGGGGTGCGCCGCCACGAGCCGGACGAGTTCGTGGACGTACTCGAAGGACTGGCCGAGTTCGATCGCTCCGGCGAGCCGGGCTTCGAGGACGGTGAGCCGTTTCTCGGCCCAGCGCAGTCGCTGCGCCGCAAGGTGGGGCGCCTGCAGGCCCTCGGCGAAATCGCCGCGCCACAACTCCTCGGCACGTCGGGCCAGTTCACCCGCCTGCCGCAGCTCGCCCGCGTCCCGTGCCGCCAGGGCCTGGACCACCAGGCGGCGTCGTTCGCACAGGTCGTCAGCCTCTGCTCCGGTGAGCAGATATCCGGTGCCGGTCCACGACAGCTCCGGCCCGTCTCCGAGCGCGCGGCGCAGCCCGGAGACGTACTTCTGCACCAGGTTGCGCACATGCACCGGCGGCGCCCCGCCCCACACGGCCTCGACCAGGCCGTCGTACGACAAGGGCCGCCCCTCCTGGAGCAACAGGACGGCGAGCACCGCGCGTTGCTTCGGTGGGCCGAGCGGGATCTCCACGCCGTCGCGCAACGCGCGCAGTGGGCCGAGCAGTTCGCAGCGCAGGGCGGGTGAAGCCGCCGTCGTCGCCGTGTGCGGGCCCGCGCAGTCCCCGTTGTCCCCATGCGTCGAGCCTGACGCGCACCCCGTCTTCCAGTGGATCTTCCAGCCTCATCGCGGTGGCCGGAGCCGTGCTCCTTCTGCCTGCCGCGCTCGGCCGCTGGGGCCCCCGCGTGGAGCGTCCCGCCGCACCCGCACCCGCACCCGCATCCGGCTTCTGGCACCGCGCGGCTCGCGCCGCCATGCGCCGCCCGTTCCTCGCCGGCGCCGGCGTGCTCACGATCCTGCTCGTCGCCGCCTCGCCCCTGCTCGGCCTGCGCTTCGGTCTCCCCGACGAGCGCACGCTCCCCGAGGGCACGTCCTCGCGCACCGCCTCCGAGATCGTGCACCGCGAGTTCGCCGCCGAACCCACGGACACCGTCCAGGTCGTCCTCGGCAAACCGGCCGACACGCGCGCGTACGCCGCCGAACTCTCCCGTCTCCCGGGCGTGTTCCAGGTCGACGCACCCGAAGGGACCTACCGCGAGGGAGTGCGCACCGCACCCGCCGGCCAGGACCGGCTGAGGGCACCCGACGGAAGCGTGCGCGTGGCCGTCGTACCCACCCAGCAGGCCATGTACGGCGACGTCCTCGCCTTCGTCGAACGCGTCAGGGACACCCCGGCCCCCGCTCCCGCCCTGGTCGGCGGCTACCCGGGCGAGATGACCGACTTCCGCTCCACGCTGCTCGACCGGCTCCCGCTCGCGATCGGGATCGTGCTGGTGGCGACGTACGTGATCCTCTTCCTGATGACCGGGAGCGTGCTGCTGCCCGCGAAAGCGACCGTGCTGAATCTGCTCAGCCTGTCGGTGATGTTCGGCTGTCTGGTGTGGGTCTTCCAGGAGGGGCATCTGTCCGGGCTCCTCGGCTTCACCCCGACGGGCTCGATCGAGCCGAGCGTCCCGGTGCTGATGTTCTGCGTGGCGTACGGGCTGTCCATGGACTACGAGGTGTTCCTGCTCGCGCGCATCAAGGAGGAACACGACCGCACCGGCGACACCGAGCAGGCCGTCGGCGAGGGCATCCGGCGCAGCGCACCGCTGGTCACCGCCGCGGCCGGGATCCTGGCGCTGTCGTTCCTGTCGTACGCCACCGGAGGCGTCGTGTTCCTCAAGGAGCTGGGCATCGGGACCGCCCTGACGATCCTCGTCGACGCCACCCTCATCCGGGTCGTGCTGCTGCCGGTGACCACGCGGCTGGCGGGGCGGGCGAATTGGTGGCGCCGAGGCGGCTGCGCCGGCTGCGGGTGCGGGAGGAGAAGAGGGAGGAGGACGTACTTCGCGGGGAGTATGTGTGATCACCCCGTCCGGCTGACGTCGCAGGTCGCCCGTGGCGTCTAGCGTTGCGGACATGGACAGGCTTCGGGTACGCGGTGGAGGCGCGCCGCCGTGGTGGCGGTACGGGCCGCCGTGGGCGCACCGCTGGGACGACGAGGAGCGGGGCGCGCGGTGGCCCTGGCGTTCCACCGCGGCGCTCACCGTGTTCGTGCTGGTCGGCTCGGGCTTCGCGGCTGAGGCGCAGGCCGGCGAGCGTGCGGCGCTGGACCCCTTCGCGCGGGCGCTGCTGGTCGCGGCCTGCGTCCAGTTGCTGTGGCGGCAGCGGTATCCGGTCGCCGTGGTCTTCGGCACGGCGACGGCCGCGATGGGCTACTTCGGCGCCGGGTACCCGTACGGGCCGATCTTCCTCGCCGTGGCCCTGGCCTGCTTCAGCGCCATCGTCTCCGGGCATCGGCGGGCCGCGTGGGCGGCCGTGGGGATGCTGTGGATCGGGCATGTGCTGATCGCGCACTGGCTGTACCGCTGGCTGCCGCCGTCCGGGGACGGGCCTCAGCCCTGGGGGACGGAAGGCGTGGTCGCCGCCTGGGTGGTCGCCATCGTGGCGCTGGCCGAGCTGGTCAAGGTCCGGAGGGAGCAGTGGGCCCGGGAGCGGGCCGAGCGCGCCCAGGCGGCCAAGCGGCGTGCCGACGAGGAGCGGCTGCGGATCGCGCGTGAGCTGCACGACGTCCTCGCGCACAGCATCTCGGTCATCAATGTCCAGGCGGGCGTCGGTCTCGCGCTCCTCGACTCCGACCCCGAACAGGCGCGCACGGCGCTCAGCACGATCAAGGCCGCCAGCAAGGAGGCGCTCGGCGAGGTCCGCCAGGTCCTCGACACGCTCCGCACGCCGGGTGCCGCGCCGCGCGCGCCCGCACCCGGCCTCGACCGGCTGCCCGAACTGGTGGAGCAGGCGGCGAGCGCGGGCCTTACCGTCGCGGTCGAGGGCGAGTCCCCGCCGCTGCCGCCCGGCGCGGACCTCGCGGCGTTCCGTATCGTCCAGGAGGCCCTGACCAATGTCGTACGGCACTCGGGCTCGCGGCACGCGCGCGTGCACCTCGATCACGAGGGCGGGGCGCTACGGCTGCGGATCGACGACGACGGGCCCGCGACCGGCGCCGACGCGGGCGGCAGCGGCAATGGACTGGCCGGAATGCGGGAGCGGGCCGCGGCCCTCGGTGGCACGATCGAGGCGGGACCGCGCGACGACGGCGGATTCCGCGTGCTGGCGGTACTGCCGCTCAATGCCAAGGAGGACGACCGGTGATCCGCGTACTGCTCGCCGACGACCAGTCGCTGGTCCGCGCAGGCTTCAAGGCGCTGCTCGACGCCCAGCCGGACATCGAGGTCGCCGGGGAGGCCGCCGACGGCGAGGAGGCGCTGCGCATGGTGCGCGAACTGCGCCCCGATGTCGTCCTCATGGACATCCGCATGCCCAAGCTCGACGGACTGGGCGCGACCCGTCGTATCACCGACGAAGGCGAGCTGAAGGACGTCAAGGTCGTCATGCTCACCACCTTCGAGCTCGACGAGTACGTCTTCGAGGCGATCCGTTCCGGCGCCTCCGGCTTCCTGGTCAAGGACACCGAGCCGGAGGAACTGCTGCGCGCCGTACGGGCGGTGGTCGGGGGCGACGCGCTGCTGTCGCCGGGCGTGACGCGCCGCCTGATCGCCGAGTTCGCCGCCCGCTCCAAGGAGCCCGCGGCCGCCGACGTCCTTGGCGAACTCACCGAGCGGGAACGGGAGGTGATGGCGCTGGTCGGCATCGGCCTGTCCAACGACGAGATCGCGCGCCGCCTGGTCGTCAGCCCGCTCACCGCGAAGACCCACGTCAGCCGCACGATGGTGAAGCTGGGCGCTCGGGACCGGGCCCAACTCGTCGTGCTGGCCTACGAGTCGGGGCTGGTGCGGCCGGGCTGGCTGGGCTGAGGCGGCTGCCGGAAGCGGAGCAGCACGCTGACGACGCGGGCGACGAAGAGTACCGGCGCGAGCACGAGCCCGGTGCGCAGCAGCAACGTCTCCATGGTGTCGGGCAGTTCGAAGAGCAGCGCCGGACCGGCGACGGCCCCGAAGACGACGGCCGCCACGAACGCCGCACTGAACAGCGCGTATCCGATCTCGACGGTGATCGCGTCCCGCTGCGCCTGACTGCGCCGTCCCCCGTATTCGCTCATCCGTGCAGTGTCACAGGCGTGCGCCCGGCGGAGCAAGCAGGCTCCGCCGGGCGCACACAGGGGGCAGGTCGGTGAAGTCGGCTGCGGTTCGCGGGGAACTGCGCGACCAGCCACGATGGCGCCGCAGACGATCGACGGCCCATCGCGGCACAGCGCTTAGTCGCGCACGGACACGCGCTCCGGTTCCTGCACCGTGGACTTGGCGACGACGACGGACTGCCGCGGACGACGGGCGGGGCGCAGCCCGGTGAGGGTGATCAGCAGCCCGGCGACGGCGATGCCCGTCACGACGACCAACCCGGGCCGGTAGCTGTCGAGGACGGCCTGCGGGGTGGCGTCGTCGGGCGCGCCCGCGGTGACCACCGCCGTCACGATGGCCAGGAAGATCGCGCCGCCCACCTGGACCGAGGTGTTGAGCAGCCCGGAGACCATGCCCTGCTCGTGGTCGTCGACGCCGTTGGTGGCCTGGATGTTGAGCGACGGGAAGACCAGCGCGCAGGCCGCGCCGATGAGCAGCATCGACGGCAGGATCGCGGCGGCGTACACGGGGTCGAGGTCGACCTGCAGGAACAGGGCGTACCCGATGACCATCAGCCCGAAGCCCGCCGGGAGGAGCCGCTGGGTGCCGAACCGGTCGACGATCGAGCCCATCTTCGTCGCGGACAGCGCCACCAGCGCGCCCGCGGGCAGGAAGGCGAGCGCTGTGTGCAGCGCCGACCAGCCGAGCAGCGACTGCATGTACAGGGTGACCAGGAACTGGAAGCCGATGTACGACCCGAAGAAGAACATCGCGCCGAGCTGGGCGCGGATCTGGATGCCGGAGCGCAGCACGCCGAGCCGGATCAGCGGGCCCGGCGAGCGCCGCTCGACCAGGACGAACACCGTGAGCAGTACGGCGACGGCGAGGAAGGACAGCAGCGTGCGGGCCGAGGCCCAGCCGACCTCCGGGGCCTGTACGACGGTGAAGACCAGCAGCAGCATCGAGGCGGTGCCGAGGACCGCACCGGGAATGTCGTAGCCGTTGTGGTCCTTCTCGCGGGCGCTGCGCGGCAGCAGCTTCAGGCCCGCGATCAGGGCGATCAGGGCGATGGGCGCGGGCAGCAGCATGGTCAGGCGCCAACTGGCCTCGGTGAGCAGACCGGACAGCACCAGGCCCATCGAGAAGCCGGTGGCCGCGCAGGTGGTGTAGATGGACAGGGCCCGGTTGCGCAGCGGGCCCTCGGGGAAGGTCGTGGTGATGATCGACAGGCCGGCGGGCGCCGTGAACGCCGCGCTCAGGCCCTTGATGAAGCGGCTGGCGATCAGCAGCGGGCCCGAGTCTACGAGCCCGCCGAGCAGCGAGGCGAGCGCGAAGACACCCAGGGCCACCAGGAAGACCTGGCGCCGGCCCAGCAGGTCGGCGGTCCGTCCGCCGAGCAGCAGCAGGCCGCCGTATCCCAGGATGTAGCCGCTGACGATCCACTGCAGCGTCGAGGTGGACAGACCGAGATCGGCGCCTATGGACGGCAGGGCGACGCCGACCATCGACACGTCCAGCGCGTCCAGGAACATCGCGGCGCAGAGCACCAGCAGGGTGCCCCACAGCCGGGGCGTCCAGCGTCCGTCGGACGTGGGGGTGGTGAGCGGAGAGGTCATGCTGCAGACAATACATGCGCATGCATCAGATGCGAGCGCATTTAATTCTGATGCAACAAAGCCGCTTCTCTGCTACGGTGCCGCGCTATGGCGGCGAAGAAGCCCGAACAGACGCTCGTGGAACAGTGGCGCGACATGCTCGCACTCCATGCGCGCACACAGTGCGAACTCGACCGCGCTCTCCACCAACACGGCCTGTGCGCAAGCGACTTCCAGGTACTCGACGTCCTGGCCGAGGCGCGCGCGGTGGACGGCACCTGTTCCTACCGCGTCCAGGAGATCTCCGAGCGCGTCCACCTCACCCAGAGCGCACTGTCCCGGCTCGTCGCCCGGCTCGAGAAGGACGGCCTCGTCGAGCGCGGCATGTGCCCGGAGGACCGGCGAGGCGTCAAGGTGGCCCTCACCCCGAAGGGGCGCTCGCTGCACGGCGAGGTGCTGCCGGTGCAGCGCGAGGTGCTGACGCGGATGCTCGCCGGCCCCAGGGCCACGTGACGGCGGCTCAACTTCATGTGACGGCGGACTTCTCCCGCCACAGCGCGGCGAGCGAGGCGTCGCCCTTGACGGCGGGGAACGGCAGCCGGTTCCAGAGCGACAGATAGATCCGGGCCGCCGGACCACTGATCTCGCAGTCGGCGGCGATCGCGGCCGAGGCGTCGTCGCGTGTGGCCGCGGGCGGCTCCGGAGACAGTCGTACGGTCCACACCGCGTCGTCCGTGTCCGTCGCCCGCACCCGCAGCACCCGGGGCTCATCGGTGCGCACCCTGCTCTTGGGGCGGGCGTGGAACGCGAGCAGCAGTTCGTCGATGCCGTCCACCGCGAAGGCGGGGGCGATCTCGGACGGCGTTCCGCCGCGGGCCAGTTCGGCGTCGAAACGGTGCACGGTGGTCTCGTGCGCCTGCCTGCGCGTCCAGAACGCGAGTGGCGACGGCGCGGGCAGGAAATGCCAGCACTCCACGTCGGGAGCGGCGGTGGAGAGGGTGTCGACGAGATACCGGTGCCCTTCGCGGAACCAGGCCACGAGGTCGGCCCCGTCGAGGTCGGGCAGGCCCCCGTCGGGGTGGTAGGCGGTGTGCCCCTCGGCGACGAAGGCCGCCGCCCAGCGATGCACCATCCCGGTGTGCCGCAGCAGGTCCCGCACCTGCCAGTCCGGGCAGGTCGGTACTTTCACGTCGGTGCCGGCATCCTCGGCGGCCGAGGCCAGCGACTGGCCTTCCCGGTCGAGTATCCGTACGAACTCGGCTGTCTCCATGCGCCGAGTGTGCCGTATGGAGTGCGGTCGAAGGGAAGAGCGCAGAGGCTGGAGATCGGGCCGCCGGGTTCCCCGGTAACCCGGCGCGTGGACCTTAGGCTGCCCTCGGCCCCGTCGGGGCTTCGCGAAACGGAGGAGTACCGATGGGCGAGCGGGAGCAGGACGAGGCACTGGCTCGGGAGCAGCGGCAGCACTGGCAGCGCACCTACGCCGGTCATCCGGGCATGTACGGCGACGAGCCGTCCGCTCCCGCGGTGCACGCCGCCGAGGTCTTCCGGCGGGCGGGCGCACACGAGGTGCTGGAGCTGGGCGCGGGGCACGGACGGGACGCCCTGTACTTCGCCCGCGAGGGCTTCGCCGTGCACGCCACGGATTTCAGCGCCGAGGGCCTGGAGCAACTCCGCGCCCGGGCGGCCGGGTCCGGCCTGTCGGTGACGACGACGGTCCACGACGTACGCGAGGCGCTGCCGCTGCCCGACGCGTCCGAGGACGGGGTGTTCGCGCACATGCTGCTGTGCATGGCCCTGTCCACCGAGGAGATCCACGCCCTCGTCACCGAGGTACGCCGCGTGCTGCGCCCCGGCGGTGCCTTCGTCTACTCCGTCCGCCACATCGGGGACGCCCACTACGGCGCCGGCGTCTCCCACGGCGACGACATCTTCGAACACGGCGGCTTCGCGGTGCACTTCTTCGACCGCACGCTGGTGGAGGAACTGGCGGAAGGCTGGGAAGGCGTCGACGTGTACGCCTTCGAGGAGGGCGAACTGCCGCGCCGGCTGTGGCGGGTGACGCAGCGACTGCCGGGCTGAGCGGGGAACCACGCTGCGTGCGTGGCTGCACTGAACCGTTGAGATACTTCGGCCATGGACACAAGCGCGCAGGTGAACGCGGTACAGCCGGGCGGGACGGCGCGCGGAAACGCATCGGGCCGTCCCATGGAATGGGCCCTGCGTTCCGCTGAGCCGGCGGATGTCGAGGCGATCGCGGAGCTGCGGGCGACGGTGATGCGCCCGGATCTGGAGCGGTTGGGACGGTTCGACGAGCATCGGGTCCGGCAGCGGCTGCGGGATTCCTTCTCCCCGCAGCACACGTCGGTCATCGTGGCCGAGGGCGCCTTCGCGGGCTGCGTCACCGTGCGCCCGGCCGAGGACGGGCGGTGGCTGGAGCACTTCTATCTCGCTCCGCGTCTCCAGGGCCGGGGACTCGGATCGGCCGTCCTGAGCACTCTGCTGCAGCGGATCGACGCCGACCACATGCCCGTCCGCCTGAACGTCCTCCAGGGCAGCGCCGCCCGACGGCTGTACGAGCGCCACGGGTTCACCGTAGAAGCTCAGGACCCGATCGATCTCTACATGGTGCGACGGCCGGGTGGGGGCGCCCTCGGAACGCGTCCTGCCGGAACGCCCAGCTGATCCTCGGTTCCACGGCGAAGCGGAAGACCTGCCGTACGGGCGGGGTGCACAGCACGGTGACGACACCGGCCGCCACCACGGTGACGGCGATGCAGCCCAGCGGCCCATGAACCCAGGCGGGGGCGTACCAGCCCCAGAACTTGGCGCCCTGAGCCACGAACCCGTGCAGCAGATAGCCGTACAGAGTGCCTGCGCCCAGCACGGTGAACCACATGCGCCGCCCCGGCACCCAGGCGAGGAAACAGGCCACAAGGAGCATCGAGCAGCCGAAGGTGACCAGCGTCATCACGGGCCCGTACCAGGCCGGTGCGCCGAGTTCCTGGGCGCTGTCACGGTGGTAGAACCAGGCACTGCTCATCCGGGGTACCGCCCAGTACGCCGCGACGAACGCGCCCATGAACACCGGCACGGCCCCAATCCGCACCGCGCGCCGCCGGACCAGCCGGAAGTGCTCGGGCTTCAGGTACAGGCCCAGCACGAAGTACGGCAGGAACTGCAAGGTGCGCTGCAGATCGAGGTCGTTGCCGATGCTCGGCCCCAGGGTCGCCAGCATCGCGACGGCGAGCGCGACCGGCAGGGGCCGGCGCACCGACCGCCACAGCGGCGTGGTCAGCCGCCAGATGAACAACGCCACCAGGAACCACGTCAGATACAGGGGATCCAGCAAGGTGACGGGGCGGTCCGGCACCTGGTCGGTCCACCTGGTGAAGAGGGTGTATGCCGTCTCGAACACGACGTACGGGACGACCAGACCGGTCACCAGCCGTTTGAGCTGCTCCGGGCGCGCGTCGAAACCACGCGAGAAATAGCCGGAGATGACGATGAACGCCGGCATGTGGAAGGCGTACACGAGCGTGTAGAGCGCCATGACGGTCCGGCTTCCGTCGCGCAGTGGCTCCCAGGCGTGCCCCATCGCCACCAGCACGATCGCCAGATACTTGGCGTTGTCGAAGAACGCGTCGCGCTGCTTCGTTCCTTCCAGCGCCGGGGCCTCGTCGCGGTCGCGTGCGGTGTCCGTGGCCCGGTTCACCACACCGCCCCCTGCGTACAGCGCAGCGGATGAGCGCGGTGGGACGCAGGTCCTACCGGGCAGTTGGATACAGGTCTTGGTCTTACGGGAGTGACTGCTGTGACGAAGCGGCGCGACATCTCGTGCGCCTCACCGATTCGTCACGACGCAAACCTCTCGATACGAGCCCGCGGCCTCCTGCGAGTGCCGACTCCGTCGCCGGGCATCCGCGCCTCAGCCGGCCGCCGCACGTCGTGTCACGACGGCGATGAGTGCGGCCGACGCCGCCAGTGCCGCAACGCTGGTGAGGGCGGTGGGAAGGGAGAACCAGTCCGCCATGAACCCGATGGCGGGCGGTCCCAGGAGCATGCCGCCGTAGCCGAACGTGGACGCGACGGCGACACCGTCGGGGCCGGCCAGCGCGCCCGCGCGTTCGACGGCGACAGGGAAGAGATTGGCCAGACCGAGTCCGGCGATCACGAAACCGAGGAGGGCCGCCCAGAGGGCGGGAGCGAGGGCGCCGAGCAGCATGCCGGCGGCGGCGGTCGTGCCGCCGTACACCAACGTGCGTGTCTGGCCGAGGCGTTCGAGCAGTTGGGTGCCGGTGAGCCGCCCGATGGTCATGGCGAGCGCGAAGCAGGAATAGCCGACCGCCGCGACACCCGCCGTGGCGTCCAGATCCTGCTCCAGGTGCAGCGCGCTCCAGTCGGCCAGGGCGCCCTCGCCATAGGCCGTGCACAGCGCGATGAGGCCGAAGGTGATCACGAGGGGGCGGGTACGGGATCCCGGCCGGCGCGGCGCGGACTCCCCCCGCGGTGCACTCCCGGGTGATTTCGGGGCTGATTTCGGTGGCTGGATACGCAGCAGCGTGCGGCCCGCGAGGCCGGTGACGAGCAGCCCGGTCAGCGTGAGGCCGAGCAGGTGCTGCGTCGGAGTCAGCGCACCGGCGACGAGCGCACCGAGCCCGGCGCCGATCATGCCGCCGAGGCTGAACGCGGCGTGGAAGCTGGGCATGACGGGGCGTTGCAGGGCTTGCACCAGGTCGACTGCGGCGCTGTTGAACGCCACGTTGATCCCGCCGTACGCGGCACCGAAGACCAGCAGGACGGCCCCGAGTGCCGGCGCGGAGTGGGTGAGCGGGGGCAGCGCGACGCTGAGGGAGAGCAGGATTCCGCAGATCACGGTCATCGGATGGGTGCCGAAGCGACGGCACAGGCGGCCGGTGACCATCATCGTCACGACCGCGCCGGCGGAGACGCCGAGGAGGGCGAGGCCGAGTGCGCTGCTGGAAGCGCTGGTCTGCTCCTTGATGGCCGGGATGCGCACGACCCAGCCGGCGAAGACGAAGCCGTCGAGGGCGAAGAAGACGGTGAGGGCGATACGGAGTCGGGTGAGGTCGCTTCGGCTGCCCGGCACGGCGTTGTGCGTTCGGGCTTTGTTTATTAGCGGCACAAAGTCAGGCTAGGTGGAGTGTCGTGACTCGGACAAGGGTGTCGCGGCTGGAGATGGTGAACCGGCGCGCGAAGGCCGCTCGCCTGACTTGTCCGTTTCTTTGGTGACGCGCACGCTGGGTCTGTGAGGAACCTCACCGTGCGAATAGAGCAAGAATGGCCACTTATGATCATGGAGACGGTCACTGCAGGTGGTCAGTCGATGTCGCAACAGTCACCGTCAGCCTGGACGGCATCGTCACTGGATGGAGCGAGGGCGCCCGTCGGCTGCTGGGCTACCGGGCCCCGGAGGTCGTAGGCCGCGCCGCGGCCGATCTGCTCCTCGGCCGGGAGGCCCCCGAGGCGGCTGGACTCTCCTTCACCGGCTCCCAGGAATGGAGCGGTGCGGCGGCACTGCGGCACCGGGACGGCCGCCGCGTCGAGGTGAGCCTGCATGCCCATCCGTTGCTGGGCGGCGACGGCACGGCCCAGGGGTTCGTCGTGACCGTCACCACCGGCCCCGCGGAATCGGAGCACGACCGGAGGATGGTGGAGTGGGCGTTCGCCCAGGCCCCGATCGCGCTCTCCGTCCACCCCACGGGGTCCGCCTCGCGGCATATCAACGCGGCTGCGGAAGGCGGCGAGCAGGTCGCCGAGGTCGGCGGGGAGCATGTCCCCGAGAGCGGAAGCGAGCCGCACGAGGCCACCCCCACCAACGAAGGCTTCCTCCGCTGCGTCCGCCGGGTTGCCGAAGAGGCCACACCGATGCGGTACGAGCGCCCGGCCCTCGAGTCGTCCTCCGCAGCTGCCGCCCCCCTTGCCTCCGCCCGTCACCGCGCCTGGATCATCGAGCTCTGGCCCGTCCGGGATCCCGCCACCGGTGAGGTCGTCGGCGTAGCCACCGCCGCGTTCGACAGCAGCGACCAGCACACGGCCCGCCGGCGGCTTGCCCTGATGCAAGAAGCGGGCATCAGTATCGGCACCACCCTGAACGTGACCCGCACTGCCCAGGAGCTCGCCGATCTCGCCGTCCCGCGGCTCGCCGACTTCGCCAGCGTGGACCTGCTCGACTCCGTGTTGCGCGGGGAGGAGCCGGTGCCCGGACCGGTCGACGCGGCCGTGGTACTGCGCAGGGTCGCGCACCAGTCCTCCACCGAAGGCGAAGGCGTGCCCGAGGCCGCCATCGACCTCGGCGGAATCGACACCTACCCCCCGTTCTCACCGCCCGCCCGCTGTTTGACCAGCGGGCAACCGGTGCTCAGCGGCGTGGACGACCCCGACTTCGCCCGCTGGGTCGCCGCGGACGAGGCGCGCACCGCCCGCGTCGAGGAGTACGGATTCCACTCCGTCATGGCCACCCCGCTGCGCGCCCGGGGCATCACCCTCGGGGTAGCGGTCTTCGCCCGCACCGACGGTTCCCCGCCCTTCGAGCAGGACGACCTGATCCTCGCCGAGGAACTCGCCGGCCGGGCGGCCGTCGGAGTGGACAACGCGCGCCGCTACACCCGCGAACGCACCAACGCGCTCACCCTCCAGCGCAGTCTGCTGCCCCGTGCCCTCCCCAGGCAGGCGGCCGTCGAGGTGGCCTACCGCTATCTGCCGGCCGGTACGGGTGTGGGAGTGGGCGGCGACTGGTTCGACGTCGTGCCGCTGTCGGGTACGCGCGTGGCCCTGGTCGTCGGTGACGTCGTGGGGCACGGCATCCACGCCTCCGCCACCATGGGGCGGCTGCGCACCGCGGTGCGCACCCTCGCGGACGTGGACCTGCCCCCGGACGAACTCCTCACCCACCTGGACGACCTGGTCATCCACCTCACCGCGGACGACGACAGTGTCGACGGCCGTATCCGGGACGACCTGGGTGAGATCGGCGCGACCTGTCTGTACGCCGTCTACGACCCGGTCTCCCGTGTCTGCACCATGGCCAGCGCCGGCCACCTCCCGCCTGTCGTGCTGCTCCCCGACGGCACGGCCAGCGTGGTCCGCCTCAGCCCCGGTCCGCTGCTGGGCGTCGGAGGGCTGCCCTTCGAGTCCACCGAGCTGGAGCTGCCCGAGGGCAGTCTGCTGGCCTTTTGCACCGATGGCCTGATCGAGGCGCGCGACCGCGACATCGGCCTCGGGCTCGAACGGCTCTGCGAGGCCCTGGCCAGCCCCGTTCCCTCGCTGGAGGTCACCTGCGACGCCATTCTCAAGGGCCTGTTGCCCGAGACTCCTCCCGACGACGTGGCCCTGCTCCTCGCCCGCACCCGGGCCCTGCATGCGGACCAGGTCGCCGCCTGGTCCCTGTCGTCCGACCCCGCGATCGTGGCCGACGCCCGGGCCCAGGTCTCCCGCCAGCTCGCGCTCTGGGGACTCGGGGACGCGGCGTTCGTCACCGAGCTGGTGGTCAGCGAGCTGGTCACCAACGCCATCCGCTACGGGGCCGTACCGATCGGCCTCAGGCTGATCCGGGACCGGACCCTGATCTGCGAGGTGTCCGACGCCAGCAACACCGCTCCGCACTTGCGCCGTGCCCGCACCTACGACGAGGGCGGTCGCGGGCTGCACATGGTGGCCCAGCTCACCCAGGGCTGGGGCACCCGCCAGACCCCCGTGGGCAAGACCATCTGGGCCGAACAATCCCTCCCGGCCGGCTGACCATGGCGGAGCGCACCAGAAACGGGGGTTCCGACGGCGGAACGCACACGCTCGGGCTGCTCTATCCGCCGGCCGGCCGCAACCGCGACTACACCACCATGCAGCTCGCCTTCGTCGGCGGGATTGCCGAGGCCGCCACCGCGTACGGCTACGACCTGCTGCTCTCGCCCGGCGTCTCGCACGACGACCCCTCGTTCCTGCGGATGGTCGGCGAGCGGCAGGTGGACGGCGTGATCGTCATGGAGATCCGCCGGGAGGACGACCGGGTCGAGCAGCTGGCCGAGGCGGGCTTCCCTTTCGTCGCCATCGGCCGCAACCACCGGGCCGACGTGGCCGGCTGGGTCGATCTGGACTTCGCCGGCCTGGCCGGCCGTTGCGTCCAGCACCTCGCCGACCTGGGCCACAGCAGAATCGCCTTCGTCAACCGGTCTGAGCGGCTGTTCAACAGTGGGTACGGGTTCGCCCGGCTCGGGGACGAGGGCTACACCGAGGCGATGAAGAAGTTGCTGCTCACCCCCCGCGCGTACCTCTGCGGCGACGACCTCGCCTCGGGGGAGGAGGTCGTGGAGCGGATCCTGCGGGACGACCCGGCGACCACCTCCCTGGTCACCCAGAACGAGGCGGCCCTGGAGGGCGTCTACCGCGGGCTCATCCGGCACGGCCAGAGCGTGCCGCGCGATTTCTCGGTCGTCGGTGTGGCGGCCAGCCCCTGGGCCGAGCAGGTGACACCGCCGCTCACCGCCGCGGAGATACCCGCCAAGGAGATGAGCCGGGTCGCCGTCGAGCTGATGATGCGGCGGCTGCGCTCACCCGGCTCACCTCCCCGGCACGTCCTGCTGAAACCCCTGATCACCCTGCGCGCCAGCACGGGGCGCTGCCGAGCGGTGCCCGGTTCGGAACCCGAACCCGAGTTCCCGGACTTCGACCTCGATTTCTGATACGCCGATGTCTGAATGATTCTGATACGTCGCTTTCAGGCCCGTTTCTCATGCGTCTCTGATACGTCGCTCACCGAGCCACCGCTCACCAACCCCGAGGAGTGGAGCATGCCGTACCCCGTAGACCGCCGCGCCTTCCTGCGTACCGCGGGAGCGGCAGCGGCCGCCCTCGGCCCCGGCGCAGCCGTGACCTCGTGCGGCTCGGAAGAACCGAGCACGGCCACACTCACCTGGTGGGACTACTTCACCCTGGACAACTTCCAGCCCGGGATGAACCGCTTGATCAAGGACATCGAGGCCGGTGTCCCGGACGTGAGGATCGAGCGGCGGACCTTCCCGTTCGCGGAGCTCGACCGGCAGATCGCCCTGGCCGCCATCTCCGGCAACCTGCCGGACATCGCCATCGTCGACAACGTCGCCATGAACACCCTCGCCGGCCGCGATCTGCTCGCCGACCTCACCGACAGGGCCGAGAAGTGGGGCCAGGCCGACCAGTACTACAAAGGCCCGTGGGACGGCTGCCAGGTTGGCGGAAAGACCCTGGGGATCCCCAACAACAGCAATTGCCTGGCCCTCTACTACAACGCCGGCATGCTCGAGTCCGCCGGAGTGGAACCCCCCACCACCTGGGACGAGCTGGCCTCCGCCGCCCAGCGGCTGACCAGCGGGGACCGCTACGGCCTGGCACTGAGCGCGATCAAGACGGAGGAGGGGGTCTTCCAGTTCCTGCCGTTCCTGTGGCAGGCGGGCGGCGATCTGGACACCTTCACCACGTACGGCGCCACCGCCCTGTCCTTCCTCGACGACCTGATCGCCAAGGGCTCCCTGTCCGAACAGTGCGTGGGCTGGACCCAGCAGGACGTCAACACGCGGTTCCTCAACCAGCGCGCCGCCATGCAGATCAACGGCCCCTGGCAGATCCCCGCTCTGAAGGCGGCGGACTTCGACTGGAACGTCGTCGCCCTGCCCCGCGACAGACAGGCCGCCACCTGTCTCGGCGGTGAGAACTGGGTCCTGATGGCGAACAGCAAGCACCTGGACAAGGGATGGGAGGTCCTGCAGTACACGCAGCGCCCGTCGGTGCTGGTCCCGTACCTGGTGGCGTTCGGTGAACTCCCTGCCCGCAAGGACCTCGCCGACCAGGGCACCTGGGCGTCCGACCCGGCCCTGCGGCTCTTCCTCAGCCAGCTGCCCCTCGCCCGTCCGCGCCAGTACGGCGCACGCTACGCCGAGGCCTCGCAGGCCGTCGCGGAGGCGGAACAGGCCGTGCTCACCGGGTCCGCCTCGCCCTCAGCGGCGGCGAGAACCGCCGCCGCCAAGATCGACAAAGCTTTGGGCAAGCAATGAAGCATCGGCGCTCTCCGCATCGGCTCTCCCCGCGGACGAGACTTCTCTCCCCGTCGGCACGCCGCCGACGCGCGGGCTACCTGTTCTGCCTTCCGGGAATGGCCTTCCTCGCCCTCTTCCTGGCCTACCCGCTGTTCTACAACGTGTGGACGTCCGTCCACGACGTCGAACTGGGCCAACTGCTCGGCGGGGCCGAGCGGTTCAACGGCCTGGAGAACTACCGGGCCGTGATCGACGACCCGGCCTTCTGGCACTCCGTGCGTCTCTCGCTGATCTTCACCCTGGGTTCGCTGCTGCTGCAGTTCGCCATCGGCTTCGCCCTGGCCCTGCTCTTCGCCCGCCCATTCCCGCTGGGCGGTCTGCTGCGATCGCTCCTGCTGGTGGCCTGGCTGCTCCCCCCGGTGGTCAGCGGCACCCTCTTCCGCTGGCTGCTGGACGCGGAGTCCGGCGCCTACAACGCCCTGTTCAGAGCGGTCGGCCTGGACCCCCTGTCCCATGACTGGCTCACCGACCCGGCCACCTCGATGGCGGGGGTGATCTTCGCCAACATCTGGGTCGGCGTGCCCTTCAACATGCTGCTGCTCCTGGTCGGACTGCACACCATCGACCCCGAGCTCCACGAGGCCGCAGCCGTCGACGGCGCGAGCGCCTGGCAGCGTTTCAGCCTCATCACCCTGCCGCTGATGCGGCCGGTCTCGGTGACCGTCCTCCTCCTCGGCCTCGTCTACACCTTCAAGGTCTTCGACCTCATCTTCGTGATGACGGGCGGCGGCCCCGTCGACGCCACCCGCGTGCTCTCCCTCTACGTCTACGAGGTCTTCTTCACCTTCTTCCGGTTCGGGCAGGGTGCTGCCGCCGGCCTGCTGCTGCTCGTCGTACCGCTGCTCGCGGGCGTGTTCTACGTACGACGGCTGCGGCAAGAGCAAGAGGCGCCGACGGGAGGTGCCGTATGACATCGACAGGAGGCGCCGTATGAAACCGCCACGCCACCCCTGGCTGCTCACCGCGGTCGCCACCGTGATCACCGCGGCCTTCCTGCTGCCGGTGTACTGGATGGCGAAGACCAGCCTCACGCGGCCGGACCGCATCCAGACCCCCGACCCGCAGTGGGTGCCCACTCCGCTCACCGGCGAGAACTACTCGACGGCACTGGGCTACCCGGGACTGGCCAGGGCCCTGCTCAACAGCCTGGTCATCTCCAGCGGGGTCGTGGCACTCACCCTGCTGCTGGGCATCCCGCTCGCCTACGCGCTCGCCCGAGTCCGGATGCGGGGGTCGGGCGCCATGGTGCTCGCGCTCCTGGTCGCCCAGTTGCCGCCCGCCATCGTGCTGGCGGCGCCGCTGTTCATCCTCGAACGCCGGGCCGGTCTCTCCGACACCTACCTGGGCCTGATCGCCGCCGACACGACGCTCACCCTGCCGTTCACCGTGATCGTGCTGCGTCCGGTACTGCGGAGCGTTCCGGCCGAGTTGGAGGAGGCCGCTCTGGTGGACGGCTGCGGACTGCCGGGTGTGCTGCTGCGTGTCGTCCTTCCGCTCATGGTGCCCGGAGTGGTCGCGGCGGCCGGGCTGTCCTTCCTGATCGGCTGGGGCGAGTTTCTGTTCGGCCTCACCCTCGCCGACGGGCCCGGCGTCCAGCCCGTCACCGTCCTTCTCAACGCCTTCATCGGGCAGCACGGGACGACATGGGGCGCCCTGATGGCCACCGCCACGCTCATCAGCATCCCGGTGGTCTGCGTCTTCGCCCTCTTCCAGCGCTTCATCGTCGGCGGGCTCACCGCGGGCAGTGTAAGGGGCTGATCGTCATGTCCTCTCTCCATCCCCGTGACCACACGCCCTTCGTCGCGCCGCCTCCGCCCCTGACGCCCGCCGGGCCCACCGCACTCGATCCGGTGGTCAGCGCCTCAGTCGCCCACGCCGACAAGGACGGCGCGACCCTGGACGTACGCACCGCAGCCGGTCGCACCGGCACGCTCCGCCTGCGCCCCGCGACGGGCAGCATCCTGCGCGTCACGCTGCGGATGGCCGACGTACCGACGGCTCCCCGGGCCTCCGTCGTCACCGCACGGACGGACACGCAGTGCACTGTCGAGCGGTCGCCGAACACGCTCACCCTGCGCCTCGACGCCCTGCGCGCGGACCTGCGTCTCTCGCCCTTCGCCATGGAGTTGACGGGCCGTCATAGGACCCTGCGCCAGTCCACCGACGTGAGCGACCCCAGTGAGCGTACGACCGTGCTGCCGTTCGGCGTCACCGAACTCAGGGACGGCCGTTTCGCCCACCACGACAGCTGGGTCACCGAACCCAACGAGCACTTCTACGGCCTCGGCGAACGCTTCACCGGCCCGGACCTGCGCGGACAACGGGTCGACTGCTGGGTCCAGGACGCCCAGGGTTCGACCGGTACCCGCTCCTACAAAGCGGTACCGTTCCTGCTTTCCAGCCGGGGCTACGCCGTACTCCTGGACACCACCACCGCGGCCTCCTTCGACCTCGCCCACAGCAACACCGGCGCCTGGTCGATGACCGTCCCCGACGAGGTGCTCGACTACTACCTGATCACGGGCACCCCCGCCGAGTGCCTCACCGCGTACCGTGACCTGACCGGCCCCGCCCTGCTGCCCCCGAAGTGGGCCTTCGGCCCCTGGATCTCCGGCGGCTTCCGCCGGGACAGCGCAGTCGAAGTGCGCGAACGAGCCCACCGGATCCGCCTACGCGGTTTCCCCTGCGACGTCCTGCACATCGACACGTACTGGCAGCCGCACGGCTCCTGGTCCGACATGCGCTGGGACACCGAGGCATTCCCCGACCCGCGGGGGCTGATGGCCGACCTGGCCGGGCGGGGTTTCCACGTCTCGCTCTGGATGAACCCGTACGTCGGCGTCGACAGTCCGTACTACACCGAGGCGGACCGCAACGGCTGGTTCCTGCGCACCGCTTCCGGCGCCACCTGGGTCGGCCAGGTCTGGGGCGGCACGCACCCGGACACGGCCGTGCTGGACCTCACCCACCCCGGTGCCGCCGACTGGTTCCGCGCCCGCATCCATCAGGCCCTGGCCACCGGGGCGTCGGTCCTCAAGACCGACTTCGGCGAGGCGGTCCCCGCCGACGCCGTAGCCCACAACGGCATGACGGGCGACCGTCTGCACAACCTCTACCCCCTTCTCTACAACGACCTGGTCGCCGAGGTCACCCGAGAGGCAGCGGCGGGCCACGGCCTGACCTGGGGCCGCTCGACCTGGACCGGCGGACAGAGGCACGGCGCCAAGTGGACCGGCGACCCCAACGCGAGCTGGCAGGACCTCGCCGCCACCCTCCGCGCAGGCCTTTCGCTCTCCCTCTCCGGCCACCCCTTCTGGAGCCACGACATCGGCGGCTTCCACGGCACGCCGAGTGCCGAACTCTTCGTACGCTGGGCTCAGTTCGGCCTGCTGTCACCCCTCAGCCGGTTCCACGGGATGACGTCCCGGCTCCCGTGGGACTTCGGCGAGGAGGCGTACGAGGCCGTCCTGCACGCGGCCCGCCTGCGCATGAGTCTGCTGCCGTACGTCTACTCGGCCGCAGCCGACGCGGTCCGCACCGGCGAACCACTGGCCCGCCCCATGCCCCTGGACCACCCCGACCGCCCGGACGCCCACGCCGCCGACCTCCAGTACCTGCTGGGCCCCGACCTGTTGGTCGCCCCGCTGTACGCACCGGGAGGCCGACGGCAGGTCTGGTTCCCGCCGGGCGAGTGGCTGCCTTACGGCGGCGGAGCCCCGATCACCGGTCCGGACTGGCACCGCTTCGACATCCCACTCGCCGCCGCCCCGCTCTGGCTACGAGCCGGAGCCCTCCTCCTGACAGCCACCCCCACCGACCGCGCAGGCGGCACCCCCTTCCAGGAGGTGACCGCGGTCTGGCCTCATCCGCAGTACGAGCCCTCCCGCACGGCCCGCGCGACGCTGAACGACGAGAACGGCCACCGCACCGTCATCACCGCCCACCTCGCCGATGACAGCCATCTGACCATCACCACCGAGGGCCCCGACCACCCCCGACTGCGCATCGCGCTTCCGGGCTTCCCCCACCCTGCCCCGACGGCCGAGATCGACGGCCGGCCCACCGAGTTGAGCGCATGGCCCGAACTCGCCTGAGGACGCGTGCGAGTCGCCGCCCGGCCAGTCGGTCAGGGGGCGGGAGAGTGGCGCAATCGGACGTTGCGCCCCCGTTTCGCGAGGAGCAGGTTGGATGATATGGGAGCGCTCCCATATCGCTCCCGCGCAACTCGACAGTCATCTCGGAGGTAAGACATCATGCATTGTCATGAGCAAGTCAGTAGGGCGAAGAGAGTCCGTCCTCGTGCGACCCTCGCCCTGAGCATGCTCGCCGCGCTGCTGCTCTGTCTGATCCCCTGGAGCGGAACCGCTGTGGCGCACGGCTCGGTCGTCGACCCGGCGTCCCGGAACTACGGCTGCTGGCTCCGGTGGGGATCGGACTTCCAGAATCCGGCCATGGAGCAGGAAGACCCCATGTGCTGGCAGGCGTGGCAGGACAACCCGAACGCCATGTGGAACTGGAACGGCCTGTACCGCAACGGCTCCGGCGGCAACTTCCCGGCGGCCGTCCCGGACGGGCAACTGTGCAGTGGCGGTCGGACCGAAGGCGGCCGGTACAACTCCCTGGACGCCGTCGGCCCTTGGAAGACGACGGACATCGGCAGCAGCGACTTCACCGTGCGCCTGTACGACCAGGCCAGCCATGGTGCGGACTACTTCCTCGTCTACGTCACCCGCCAGGGCTTCGACCCGACCACCCAGCCGCTGACCTGGGGCGACCTCCAACTGGTCACCCGAACCGGCCGCTACGCCCCCAGCCAGAACTACTCGATCGACGTGAGCATGCCGGGACTCACCGGTCACCATGTCGTCTACACGATCTGGCAGGCATCGCACATGGACCAGACGTACTTCCTGTGCAGCGACGTGAACTTCACCTGAGCCGACGGATTCAGTTCCCGCGGACGGGCGGAGTTTCCGTTCCTCGCCCCACGCCGAGTCGGTCGGCGTGGGGCGAGGAGCGCTGATCAGTGCCTGGACTGGCCGAGGACGCGGGCGAGTTCGATCCTGTCGATGTCCGGCGCCCAGGCGGTCGCGTTGCCGAACGTCACCTTGTTGGAGCCCTTCTTCAGCTCGACCGGGACGCCGAGCGTCCAGTAGTCGTCCGCGCTCCAGGTGTTCTTGAAGGTGACGCGTCGGGGCGAGCCGCTGCCGACCGTGATGTCCGCCGTACGGGACATGATGTCCGTGTTGTAGGCGTGGCCGTTGTCGCGCCGGTCGTTGTGCGCGTACTGGACGACCAGGACGTAGCGGCCGGACCGGGGTGCGTCCACCGTGAACTCGGCGGTGCTGGACGGGCTGTTGCCGAGTCGGCCGATGTAGGAACCGGCGGATGCGTGGCGGGACTCGATGAGTTCGGCGCCGCCTGTCAGCGTGGCCGAGGTGCTCTCGTAGGAGAGGACACCGGTGGTAGAGCCCTCACCCGTGACGTCGAGGGAGCGGACGGAAGCATGGTCCGACGTCATGGTGACGCGGTTGTTGCCGGCCACGAGGTACAGGCGCAGCGGGCGTCCGGGCGCTGCCGTCACCGTCTCGCCGTGCAGGGAGAGCCGCACCGCCGCCGAGGCGCGCGACACCACCGTGAAGTAGCCGTCGCGCGGCGCGTAGACATCGAAGACGGCCTTGTCGCCGGAGCGAAGGCCAAGGGCACCGGTGCCCGTCCCGGCCGACGAGGAATAGTCGTACGACGGTTTCCCGCCGATGTCCGCCAGGGTGGCCTCGTACGACGCGGACGGAGCGCCGGTGCGGGCGGTGAGGTCGATGCGGTCGAGGGTGACCTCCGCCTCCCCCTTGGCCAGCGTCAGCACGTGGGTGCCCGCCGAAAGCCGTACGGTGGCGTCCTTCTTGGCGCGGTAGGTCCAGTTCTCGGTGGAGGGATAGGTGACCGCGACCGGGGCGCGGCCGTCGATGGACAACTGCTGGGTGGCGGGACCGCCGGACTGGTTGCCGTACAGGATCGCCAGGTCGTACGTGCCGTCCGCCGGGACCGACACCGTGAAGTCGACCTTGCTGGTGGCCGCGTTGAGCGAGCCGACGTCCTTGGTGCCGGAGGCGGCGTAGCCGTTGGCGTTGCTGACCGTTCCCTGGGTGTAGATCCTGCCGTCCGTGATGGTGGCGTCTTCGGCCTCGTACGACGCCGTCCAGGGGACGGAGGCGGGGGAGGGGGTGCCGGTGCCGCCGGGGGTGAGGACGATCCGGTACGCGGACATCTTGTGCATGCCGCGCAGCGGAACGGTCACCGAGCCGTCCTCGGCCACCTTGACCTTCGTACGGGTGAGGACCCGCGGCGCGGCGTGCTGCCCTTCGTAGCCGGACCAGCCGGCCTCGGCGACGGTCGCGGTGACCGTGCGGCCGAACAGGGAACGGGAGACGTTCTTGACGACCACGTCCGAATCACCGGCCGAGCCGCCGAGCAGGACCTGGGCCTGGCGGCGCGAGGTGTCGAGGGAGGCGAGCCCCTGGAGGGTGTCGATGGTGTTGGGCTGCGGCGGGGCCACCTTGACGGTGTCGCCGGTGAGTCCGGCGTACCAGCGGAAGAACCACCAGCCGCCGTTGGGGATGTTGGAGCGCACCACATGGCCGCTGAGATTGCCGGCGGCGTCCCAGTAGGCCATGTTGGCCAACACTTTGTTCCGCTCGAACATCGAGACCCACTGCACGAGTTGCCCCGGCACGGACAGGTCACGTCGGTTGGCGTACTCGTCGATGTTGATCTTCAGCGGTGCGATGCCCGCCTCGCGCTCCAGGGAGCGGTAGTTGTCGTAGTGCGCCTGGAAGTCGCGCAGCGAACCGGAGCCCAGCTCGTGCCAGGTCATCACCTGCGGCAGGACGTTCTCCCGCTTGGCGAACGCCAGGAAGTCCTTCAGCAGGCGGGTGTGGTAGGCGGCTTCGTTGGGGCCCGCGATCCTCGCGTCCGGGTCGATCGCGCGGATCCGGTGGTACACCGTCTTCCAGTCCTTGAAGAACCGGTCGCGGTTCTTCTCGTACGTGGCCTGGTCGGCGACGCCGAGCTTGTACCAGATCTGGTCGGGCTCGTTGAACGGGATGTAGACGAAGCGGTCGCTGTTCGGGGCCGCCGACACCTCCTTGGCGATCTTGTCGACCCTGGGGAGGTAGTCGTCGATGCCGAGGTCCTCGTACGGCCACTTCGCGTAGACGTCCTGCATCATCACGTTGATCTCGCCGCCGCTGTTGCGGAAGAACGACTTCGAGACCGTGAGCGCGTCGCCGTTGGGGTGCTGGGCGCCGCCCTCCGGCTTCTGCGAGATGCTGGTGATCTTCAACGGTTCCATCGCGGCGTCGCTGGGCACCCCGTCGTCGCTCAGCCCGTAGAGCGAGCCGTTGGCGCCGAGCATCACCGGGCCTTCGGAGGCGGCGAGGTCGACGGTGAGGCGCTGCGGGTCGGCGGCAGCTGCCGACCCGGCTGCGGGGAGGGCGCTTGCCATGGCGGCTACTCCAAGTGCGGCTGCTGTCAAGGCGGTTCTGGTACGGGATCTTGTGCGGGTGGGGGTGATCACGCTGCTGGACCTCCGGTCATTTGACGGCTCCACTGGTGATTCCGGACACGATCTTTCGCTGGCCGACGAGGAACACGGCGACCATGGGCAGGCTCATCACCACGACGTACGCGAAGACGAGGTGCCAGTTGTTGAGGTAGAGCTGGGCGCTGGCGACCTGGTAGAGGTTGAGCGGCAGGGTCGCCCGGTCTCCGCCGCCGAGGACGAAGAACGCGTAGAAGATGTCGCTCCAGGCGTAGAGCATCACCATGATCGTCGCGGTGGCGATCACCGGCCGGAGCAGGGGCAGGACGATCCGCGCGAAGATCCGCCACGGGGGCGCCCCGTCGATCCGGGCCGCCTCCTCCAGCTCCATGGGGATGGCGCGGATGAATCCGGTCATGAAGAAGATCGACGTCGACAGATACATGCCGGTGTAGACGGCGATCATGCCGGGGCGTGTGTTCGCCAGGCCCAGCTGCCGCAGCTCCATGACGATGGTGATGACGGCGGGTGGCAGCAGCAGTCCGCTGATGCACAGCGCGTACGCCGCCGACACGAGCTTCGACTTGCGGCGCGCGAAGACCCAGGCCGCGCCCGCCCCGAGGATCAGGACGAGGAGCACCGAAGGCACCACGACGAGCAGGGAGTTGAGGAAGCCGCGCAGCATCTCGCCCTCGCTGACGGCGTCGGCGTAGTTGCTGCCGGGCTGCCAGGACCGCGGCAGATCGAGGTTCGGCTCGATGGCCTCCGCCTGCGGCTTGGCCGAGGTGACGGCGACCAGCCACAGCGGCACGCCGACGGCCAGGCCGGCGAGCAGCAGGACGAGGGCCGGGCGGCCGTACCGCCAGATCGGACTCACAGCAGCTGCTCCCTTCGCCGCAGGCCGATGACCAGGGGGATCGCCACGGTGACCACGACCAGGAACAGGACGAGGCTCATCGCGGAGGCCTGGGCGTACAGGCCCTGTCCGAAGATCCGGAACATGTAGATGTTGAAGACCTCGGTGGAGGCCGCGGGGCCGCCGCCCGTGGTGGCCTGCACGATGTCGAAGGTGTTCATCGAGCCGATCAGCGCCGTGGTGACGTTGAAGGTGACGGCCGGGGCGAGCATCGGCCAGCGCACCGACCAGAACGTCCGCCAGGGCCCGGCCCCGTCCATCCGCGCGGCTTCGAGCATGTCGCCGGGGATGCCCTTGAGTCCGGCAAGATAGATCAGCATGGACAGGCCCATCCACTTCCAGCCGTGGATCAGGGTGACCACGATCAGCGTCCACGTCGTCGAGCCCAGCCACGGAATGTCCGTGCCGAGAACGGAGTTGACGGCCCCGTCCTGGTCGAGGAGCGCCTGGAACACATAACCGGTGGCGAGCGCCGAGATCAGCACCGGAAGGAAGAAGACCGCGCGGAAGAACCGGTTGAAGCGGGTGTCGTCCTCCAGGAGCAGCGCGAGCACGAGCCCGAAGCCGTTCTGGAACAGCGCCGCCAGTAGCGCGTACAACAGGGTCGTGCGGATCGCGCGGAGCAGTGAGCCGTCGTCGGCGATGGTCTTGAAGTTGTCCAGGCCCGTGAAGGCGATGTCCGAGTGGTACGAGGACCAGTTCGTGAACGGGTAGTAGAAGTTGAGCAGGTTCGGCAGCAGGAAGAAGCCCGCGAAGACGACGATCGCGGGGAGGGCGAACCACCAGGGGTGGTGCACGGCGGCACGCGGCAGGCGGCCGACCTTCTTCGGCGCGCCGGTCACCGGCGTGGGCTCGGAACGTACGACGGTGTGCGCCATCGTCAGAACCCGGGTGCGCCCTGGGCCTTGGCCACCTGTGCGAACTGGTCCTGGATGGCCTGGGCGACCTGCCGCGGGTCCTTCTTGCCGAAGATCATGTTGGCGAGGTAGAGGTGCGTGTCCGGGGCGACGATCGCCTTGGCCTGGAAAACCCCGATGGCCGTGGGCAGGGCGGCGACCTGGTCCTTGGATGTCTGCGGGAGGCCGTCGGGGGTCGGCACGGACGGCTGCACGGACGGGATCTTCATCGCCTTGATGTAGTCGTCGTAGTCGGGGCCGAGCCAGAAGGCGAGGAACTGCCGGGCGGCGTTCTGCCGCTTCTCGTCTCCGGTCTTGAAGGCGACCACACCGTTGGTCTGGTCGGGGGAGTACATGCCGGTGGCCGAGGAGTTGGCGATCGGGAACCAGCCGATCTTGTCGTCGATCTCGGCGGTGGAGTACTTCGCCTGCAACTGGCTCTGGAAGGAGGTGACGTTGAGGACCATGCCGGCCTCGCCCTTCCACAGCGCGTCGGCCTGCCCGGTGAACGTGCCCGTCCGGTAGTTCTTCTGGGCGAGCCCGGCGTCGAGCAGCTTCTCCTTGTACTTCTTGATCGCGTCGACGACGACCGGGTCGGTCCACTTCTCCTTGTTCTCGTTGAGCCCGTCCCACCACTGCTTGTCGAGGTCGGTGAGCTGGACCTGCATCTGCCACTGCAGGGGCCACTTGTCGCCGCCGGCCTCGTAGAAGGCTGCGGCGTCGGTCTTGTCGGTGACCTTGTGGCCGAGGGCCAGCAGATCGTCGTACGACTTGGGGAAGTCCTTCTCGGCGATGCCCGCCTGCTCGAAGACCTCCTTGTTGTAGTAGACGCCGAGCATGGCGGGGCTGGTGACGATCGCCGCGTACCGCTTGCCGTCGATCATGCCGAGCGTCTTCTCGGTGTCGCCGAGCCTGGACTCCCACGGCTCCCCGTCGAGGGGGAGGAGGTTCTGCTGCGGCTGGACGAACGGCAGCGTGGAGATGGACGGTTGCCAGAACATCAGGTCGGGGCGGTCGCCGGAGGCCAGCTTCGTCGGCACGTTCTGCTCGTAGAGGTCCGGGATGGCCTGGGTCTCCACCGTGGCGCCGGTGGCCTTCTTGAAGGCGTCGATGACCTGCTGGGGCGCGTCGACCGTGTTCTGCGCGGTCCACATGGTCAGCTTCACGCCGTCCAGGCGGGCGGTCGGATCGACCGCGGTCTGCTTGGCGTCCGTATCGGAGTCCGCGGCGGTGGGGTCGCTGCACGCGGTGGCGGCCAGGGCCGCAACACATATCAGGGCCAGCGCGGGGAGGGCTCTACTCTTCATCACGTACCTCAAGTGCCTTTCGAGAACAGGTGGTTCAGGACGGCGGTACCGAGATCTCAGTAGGGGAGTGGCCGGGCGGTCAGCCCCTGGCGGGCGGCGGCCCCGAGCTCTCCCGCACCACCAGCTCCAGCACGGAGACGGGATGCGGGGCGATCTGCGCGGATTCCTCCAGCACGCCGTGCAGCAGGGCGAACGCGGACCGGCCCAGACCGGTGAAGTCCAGGCGTACGGTCGTCAGCGACGGGGTCAGATAGGCGGAGTGCGGGGCGTCGTCGAACCCGGCCACGCTGACCTCGTCCGGCACCGAGCGGCCCGCCTCGTGCAGGGCCCGCAGCACTCCGAGGGCGAGGTCGTCGTTGCCGCACAGGATCGCGGTGACGGCTGGGTTCCGCGCGAGTTCCCGGCTCGCCGCGTAGCCGCCGGCCGGACCCCAACTGCCCTGCACGGGACGGTGTTCCGGCGCGCCGGCCTCCTTGAGGGCCTGCCGCCAGCCGCTGGTTCGGGCGCTGGTGCGGCGGGTGCTGGACGGGATCGCGACGTAGTGCACGGTCTCATGGCCCAGGGAGAGCAGATGGCGGGTCGCCTGGTAGGCGGCCTCGCGGTCGTCCGTCCACACCCAGGGCCGGTTGTCGCCGGGCGGACTCGCCGGGGTCTCGACCACGCCGACGACCGGCAGCCCGGCGGGGACCGCCTCCAGGGCCCGGACACCGGCCGGATCGTAGGCGATCACGATCAGTCCGCCGCCCACGTCCGCGGCCCGCCGCACCTCGGCGGCGACGGCGGCTTCCGCGGCCGACTCGAGAACGCCTATCCCGACCGCGTAGGACGCGGCGCGGGCGGCCTCCTCCACGCCCTGCAGGATCGAGGCGTAGCCGTAGTGGGTGGTGTTGGCGGTGAGCACGGTCACGGCCCGGCTGCGGCCGCTGGCCAGGGCGAGGGCCGTGGCGTTGCGCCGGAAACCCAGCTCGTCGATGGCGGCGAGCACCCGCTCCCGGGTCGACGGCTTGACGCTGGGGTGGCCGTTGATCACCCGGGAGACGGTCTGGTAGGAGACCCCGGCGGCGGCTGCGACATCCCTGATGCTCGCCGGGCTCCTTGTGTGACCGGTCACATTCATGCCAGGATTGTGACCGGTCACACAGGGGCCGTCAAGAGACCGTAACGACGGATTCACACGACTGACGCGGACTGCCTCCGGCGGCGCGGGCGGGAGAGGAAGCACGTTGACCGGTACGGCGGATGTGGCTCAGAAAGCCTCCGACTGCGCACATGACGCTTTCACTTGGGGCCACTCGGCGCTGCGTGCCGATTTCGCGGTCGGCACCGACGGAACGCTCAGGCTCGTCACGCTCCACCGTCCGGACGGGACACGCACCGCCGACGTCGAAACCGCCCTTCCTCTCGTCGAGTTGACGGCCCTCGGCCATGGCAGTGGCTGGTCCGGTCCGCGCTTCACCGGTACGGCCCTCGGGGCGCGGCTCGCATACCGGGGGCACCGTACGGACAGACACGCCGACTGGGAGCGGTTGACCGTCGAACTCCACGATCCGGCAACCGGGTTGACGGCCTTCGCCGAACTGTCCACGCCCACGGGAGTGCCGGTGCTCCGCTCCCGCGTCCGGCTGCGCAACGACGGCACGCAGCCCCTTGTCATCCAGTCCGTCAGCAGTCTGCTGCTGGGCGGCCTGCCCGCCCCGGACGCCCTCGACGTGCACCGGGCCCGCAACGACTGGCTCGCCGAGTGCCGCTGGTTCGCCGAGCCGCTGCGCGACGCGGTCGCCGACATCAACGTCCGCGCCCACCAGCACGACAGCCGAGCCGCTCTCGTGCTCACCGGGCGCGGCAGCTGGCCCACCGACGGGCATCTGCCGATGGGCGCGCTGACGGAACGGGACGGTGGCCGCACCTGGTTGTGGCAGGTCGAGTCCCCGGCCGGCTGGCGCTGGGACCTGGGCGAACGCGCGCATGGCACGTATCTCGCGCTGAACGGCCCCACCGACGCGGCCCACCAATGGCGGGTCCGGCTCGCGCCGGGCGAGGAGTTCACCACGGTGCCGGGCGTGCTGGCCCTCGGCTCGGGGTTCGACGACGCGATGGGCGCCCTGACCTCGTACCGCCGCGCCGTACGCCGCCCGCACCCCGACCACAGCGCGCTCCCCGTCGTCTTCAACGACTACATGAACACGCTCATGGGCGATCCGACGACGGCGAAACTGCTGCCGCTGATCGACGCGGCCGCCAAGGCCGGCGCGGAGTACTTCTGCATCGACTCAGGCTGGTACGACGACGGCACAGAGGGCTGGTGGGACAGCGTCGGCGCCTGGCTGCCCTCACCGCGCCGCTTTCCCGACGGCGGGATCCAGCGGGTCCTGGACCACATCCGGCAGCGGGGCATGGTGCCCGGGTTGTGGCTGGAGCCGGAGGCCATCGGCGTGCGCAGCCCGCTCGCCGCCGAACTTCCTCCGGAGGCGTTCTTCCAGCGGGACGGCATACGCCTCGACGAACAGGGCCGCCACCAACTCGATCTGCGACACCCGGCCGCACGCGCGCATCTCGACCGGACGGTGGACCGGATCGTGGGCGACTGGGGCGTGGGCTACCTCAAGCTCGACTACAACATCGTGGTCGACCCGGGCACCTGCGCGCCCGGGGACATCGCGCCGGGAGCCGGGCTGCTCGGGCACGCCCAGGCCTACCTCGACTGGCTGTCCGACGTGCTGGACCGGTATCCCGGGCTGGTGATCGAGAACTGCGCCTCCGGCGGGATGCGCATGGACGGGGCCTGCTTGGCCGTCACCCAGCTCCAGTCCACCAGCGACCAGCAGGACCCGCTGCGCTACCCGCCGATCGCCGCCGCCGCGCCCACGGCGGTCCCGCCCGAACAGGGCGCCGTCTGGGCCTATCCACAGCCCGAGTTCGACGACGACCTGATCCGCTTCACCCTGGGCGGGGCACTGCTCGGCCGCATCCACCTCTCGGGCCACCTCAATCGCATGACCGGCCATCAACTCGCCCTTGTGCGGGAGGCGGTGAGCGTCTACAAGGCGATCCGCCCCGACCTCGCCCAGGCGGCACCGTTCTGGCCGCTCGGCCTGCCCGCCTGGACGGACGAATGGCTGGCACTGGGCATGCGGGCGCCCGGCGACCGTACGGCATACCTGTCGGTGTGGCGCCGGGGCGGGGAGCCCGAACTCCACGTGCCCATAGGTGACTTGGGGGATCGCACGGTACGCCCGGAGATCCTGCACCCGTCCGCTCCGGCCGCCGGCTCGGCCGTCTGGGACGGAACCGGACTGAGGGTTTCCCTGCCGCGCACACCCGGTGTGCTGCTGCTCCGGCTGACCATGCACGCCTGACCAGGTGGGCTCGCCCCGCTCCCGGGAACCATGACGCCGCCGAAGTCCTGAAGTGGGCGCCACCCGACGGGGCAGGGGGACACATGAGCGAGTACGGCCGCACGCGCGATCATCGACGGCAATCTGTACCTGGTGCTGGCCCTCGTCGGCACAGCGGGCCCCCTCGCCCTGTACCTGAGCGCCACGGCGCAGGAGGTGCACGGCGAGGAGGTCCTTGAAGGGCTGCGGATCATCCCGGGGCTCTGACCGTCCCCCCTCAGAACGTGGTCAGCTCGTAGAACCCCCTCCCGAACGTCGCCGCCACCAGCCGGTGGTGCCCCGCGTCGTACTCGATGTCGTCCACCGGCACCTGCGGCATGCCGCGGCCCAGGCGCAGCCAGCGTCCGCCGCCCGTCACGGACGTGAACACGCCCTGATCGGTGGCGATATGGAGGACACCGCCACGGGCCACGACCAGGTCGTTGACGGGGGCCGCCGGGAGGTTGCCCGACAGGTCGCGCCAGTGCCGGCCGCCGTCGGCGCTGCCGTACACGTGGGGGAGCGGGTCGCCGGAGCGGTAGCCGGAGTGGGTGGTCCACACCCGGTCGGGATTCTTCGGATCGACGACCACCCGGGTGACCCAGGGGCGCCCCTCGGCCAGCTTCGTCCAGGTGGCGCCCAGGTCCCTGGTGACCCAGACGCGGCCGTCGTCCGTGCCCACGTAGACCGTGCGGCCGTCGGACGCGGGGGCGATGGAGGTGATGGTGCCGTAGTTGGGGTAGCTGGGGTCGGAGCCCGGGCCGCCGCTCAGGTCGGGGCTGACGGTCTGCCAGGTCTCGCCGCCGTTGGTGGAGCGGTTGAGGACCTCGGAGCCGTAGTAGAGGATCTTCGGGTCACGCGGATCGAAGGTCATCGGCGTGAACCAGTTGCGGCGCTGGAACGTCGTCCGGTCGGCGAAGTACGTAAGGGTGTCGCCGCCGTCGGTGGAGCGGAAGCAGTTGCCGTACTGGTAGCAGGCGAAGACGTTGTTCACGTCGGCCGGGTTGATCAGGTTCTCCTCGCCGTCCCCGCCGAGGTACTCGTTGAACTTCGCCCCGCCCCAGGAGCGCAGCGAGCCGTTGTCCTGCGCGCCGCCCGAGATCCGGGTGACGTCCTGCGGGGTGATCGCCGCGCTGTAGAGCTGGGTGTACGGCTGGTGGCGGGACTTGACCCAGCCGCCGTCGCCGCGCGCGTCGGAGCGGTAGACACCGCCGTCGTTGCCGAGGTAGACGCGGCCGGGGCGGCGCGGGTCCCACACCATGGCGTGGTGGTCGACGTGCATGCTCGTGTCGTCGGCGGTCCAGGTGGCGCCGCCGTCCTTGGTGGTCAGCAGGGCGACCCCGGCCACATGCACGTGCTCGGTGTCCCGGGGGTCGATCCATACCTTCCCGAACCACCAGCCGAAGCTGGACTGCGAGTCGGTGAGGTCGTCGTCGGCGGGTGTGCGGGTCCAGTCGTCGCCGCCGTCGGCGGAGGCGTAGAAGCCCTCGAAGCGGCCGTCGGCCTTGTTGACGATCGCGTAGAGCCGGTCGCCCGCGACGCCCAGGCCGATGCGTCCGACGTCGGGGCCCGCGGCGGGCAGTCCGCCGCCCAGCCGCTCCCACGTCTCGCCGCCGTCCGTACTGCGGAAGACGCCGGAGCCGACACCGCCGTACGTGCGCAGATCGGGGCGGCGGCGCTTGTCCCACAGCACGGCGTACAGGCGGTCGCCGTCCGCCACGATCTCGGTGGCGCCGGTGAACTCGTTGGCACCGGCGAGGATCCGCTCCCAGGTCGCGCCGCCGTCCTCCGAGCGGTACACGCCCCGGTCGCCGCCGCCGTTGTAGAGCGAGCCGGCCGCGGCCACATAGATGCGGCGCGGGTTCGCGGAGTCGACGGTGATGGCGCTGATCGCGCCGGAGTCGCGCAGGCCGAGCGGCGTCCAGCTCCGGCCGCCGTCCCGGCTCCGGTACAGGCCCGTCCCTTCGTACGTGACGCTGCCGCCGCCCGGGTTGGGCTCGCCGGTGCCCACGTACAGGGTGCCGTCCGGGGCGGCCGTGACCGCGCCCATGGCCTGGGTCCAGCTGTCGGGCCACACCGAGTGGAACGTGGCCCCGGCGTCCGTGCTGCGCCACAGACCGCCGCTCGCTGCCGCCGCGTACAGGGTGTCGGCGCGCTTCGGGTCGAGCGCGAGGGAGACGACCCGGCCGCCGATGTTCGTGGGGCCGACGTTCTTCCAGCGCCCGCCGACGACGGGCAGCTTCCGGGCCTGCGCCGCGGCCAGGTCGTGTGCGTGGCGGGGGATCGACTCGCCCGATACGGTTTTCTGGGCGTAGCGGTACTCCGCGGGGGCGGACGGCCCGCGCACCGGCCGGTACACGTCGGAGGGGCCGGGCGGCGCCGCGCTCGCCGGTGCGGTGAGTAGCGAGGCGCCGGTGACCGCGGTGAGCACCAGCGCAAGCAGACCTCTGCCCATGAAAACCCTTCCGTCGCTGTAGCCACTTCAAGCGGAACGACGGTACGAGAAGGGCGAGTTGAGCAGAAGAGCGCCTCTCGGCGCTCAGACCGCGGCCGCCGGCGTCCGCTCCTCCAGCGGGAAGTGGCAGGCCGCGCTGTGCAGCGGGGCTCCCGGCAGTGCGGCGGGCGCGGCCTCGGCGCAGACACCCTGCGCGCGCCAGCACCGGGTCCGGAACCGGCACCCGGACGGCGGGCTCACCGGCGAGGGGATCTCGCCGGTGAGCAGGATGCGCTGCCGCCCGCGCCCACCGCCGGCCACCGGCGAGGGCGCCGCCGACAGAAGCGCCGCCGTATAGGGATGGCGCGGCCGGTCGAAGACCTCCTCGGCCGGACCCGACTCGACGATCCGGCCGAGATACATCACGGCGACCCGGTCGGCGAGATGGCGTACCACGGACAGGTCGTGCGAGATGAACACGTACGACAGCCCCAGCTCGTCCCGCAGGTTGCACAGCAGGTTGAGCACCTGCGCCTGCACCGACAGGTCCAGCGCGGAGACCGGTTCGTCGCACACGATGACGTCGGGTTCCAGGGCCAGGGCGCGGGCGATCCCGATCCGCTGCCGCTGCCCGCCGGAGAACTCCTGCGGATAGCGGTGCGCGTCGGACGCGCGCAGACCGACCATCTCCAGCAGCTTGGCCACGCGCGCCGCCCGCTTCCCGGCGGGCACCAGGCCGCGGTGGGTGCGCCAGGGCTCGCTGATCAGATCCGCCGCGGACATCCGGGGGTTGAGCGAGCCGAACGGGTCCTGGAAGACCATCTGCACCTTCCGGCGCCAGGCGAGCAACTCCGCACCCGACAGCGCGAACGGGTCGACGCCGTCGTACCGTACGGTGCCCGCGTCGGGGCGCTCCAGAAGCAGCAGGATCCTGGCCAGCGTGGTCTTGCCGCAGCCGGACTCGCCGACCAGGCCGAGTGTCTGCCCGCGACCGAGGGTCAGGTCCACGCCGTCGAGCGCGCGCAGCCTGGTGCCGCGCCTCACCGGGAAGCTCTTCACGAGGCCGGTGGCCTCCAGCACGGTTCCCGGCGTCCCCGACTCAGGCATCGGCGAGTTCCTTCCCGAAGTGGCAGGCGGCGGTCCGGCCGGTCGCCGTGGTGGTCAGCTGTGGCCGGTGGGTGGCGCAGCGTTCGCGGGCCATGGGGCAGCGGGTGCGGAAGGCGCAGCCGGCGGGCACGGACCGCGGGTCCGGCGGGCTGCCGGGAATGGAGCTGAGTCGGGCGCCCCGGTGCTGTTCGGCCGGTACCGACTCCAACAGGCCGCGCGTGTAGGGGTGGTGGGGCCGAGCGAACACCTCGGCCACCGGCCCGCTCTCCACGACCGTGCCCGCGTACATCACGGCGACGCGGTCCGCGTGCTCGGCGGCGAGTCCGAGGTCGTGCGTGATGAGGACGAGCGCCATGTGCTGCTCGCTGCGCAACTCCCGCAGCAGGTCCATGATCTGGGCCTGCACGGTGACGTCCAGGGCCGTCGTCGGCTCGTCGGCGAGCAGGACCCTCGGGCGCAGCGCGACCGCTGTCGCGATCAGCAGGCGCTGGCGCATGCCGCCGGAGAACTGGTGCGGATACGCGTCGGCACGGGCGCGTGCCTCCGGGATGCCGACGCGCTCCATCAGCTCCACCGCCCTGGCCCGCGCCGCCCGCCGGGACATGCCCTCGTGGATCCGGAACGGCTCCGCGAGCTGCGTGCCGACGGTCAGGACGGGGTTGAGCGAACTGAGCGCGTCCTGGAACACCATGGCCAGCCCGGGCCCGGCCAGCCGCCGCCTGGCCCGCGCGTCCAGCGCCAGCAGATCCTCACCGCCCAGCCGCACCTGCCCGCCCACCACCTCGGCGACCGGATCGAGCAGCCCCGCGACGGCATGCGCGGTCATGCTCTTGCCGCACCCCGACTCGCCCAGCAGAGCCAGTGTCTCGCCGGAGCGGACGGAGAAACCGACGTCGCGGACGACGGGGACGGGGCCGGTGGGGGTGTGGATGTCGACCGACAGGTCTGTGACGGAGAGAGTGGCGGCCGGCGCCGGCTGTTCAACGTGAGCGTCCGACGCCGACTGCCCGACGGCCGGGCCGTGGCCCCGGGTTCCGCCGGTGCCCACGGTGGTGCGGGCGCCCGCACCCTTCTCCGCCGTACGGCGACCGCGCCGCAGCCCCTGCCGCCACCGCTGCCCCGGATCCGTTGTCAGCCGTGCCCACGAGGCGAGCACCGTCGCCGACACGGTCGTGACGACGATGGCGAGCCCCGGGAAGAGCGCGATCCACCACGCGCTCTGCAACTCCTGCCGCCCCTGCGCCACCATCAGCCCCCAGCTCACATCCGGTGGCTGGATGCCGATGCCCAGGAAGCTCAGCGAGGACTCGGCCAGCATCACGAAGCAGAAGTCGAGCGCGGCCACGGTGAGCAGCGTGGGCAGCACCGAGGGGGCCACATGGCGCCGGATGGCCGCCCAGCCGCCGGCGCCGAAGGTGCGGGCCGCGTCGAGGAAGAGCCGGCTGCGCAGCTCCGCGGACTCGGCGCGCGCGGTGCGCAGATAGACCGGGATCCGGGCGACGGCCAGCACCAGCACAATGTTGGCGGCGCTCGGCGAGAACACGTACAGCACGACCACGGCCAGCAGCAGTGACGGGAAGCTGAGGATCACGTCGGCGATCCGCAGCGACACGTTCTCGCGCCACCCTCCGTGATAGCCCGCCCACATGCCCCACACCGACCCGACGATCAGGGAGCACAGCACGGCGGGCACGGCCACGGACAGCGTCGTCCCGGCCGCCGCGAGCAGCCGGGCGACGACCGGCCGGCCCAGCGAGTCGCTGCCGAGGACGAACGCCCAGCCGTGGTCGAGGCTGAACGGTGGCCGCCCGGGCGCGCGCAGGTTCTGCCGGGTCGCCAGGTCGCCGGCGAGGAGCGGACCCAGTACGGCGCACACCGCGACCACCACCAGCACCAGCACCGCCGCGCACGCGAACCGGTCCCGCAGCAGCGGTGAGAGCCAGTTCCGCTGTGCCGCTGCCCCATCTGCTTTTCGAAGCATGTCCCGTCCTCGACTCATGCCGCCGCCGGCTGCCGTACTCGTGGATCGAGCAGCGCGTGGCAGAGGTCCACCAGGATGTTGAGCGCGAAGATCACCAGTGCCGTGAGCAGAACCGCGGCCTGCAACACCGCGAAGTCCCGCTGCAGCACCGAGTCGATCATGAGTTTGCCGATGCCGGGCCAGCCGAAGATGGTCTCGACGACGACGGCCCCGTTGACCAGCCCCACGGCGAGGTCGCCCGCGACGGTGAGTGCGGGAGCCGCCGCGTTGCGCAGGGCGTGCCCGAACACCACCCGGGCCTCGGAGGCGCCCTTGCTGCGCGCCACCTTCACGTACGGCGCGGAGAGCGCGGTGACCATGGCGCCCCGCACCACCTGGACCAGCACCCCGAACGGTCGGATGAACAGCGTGGCCACGGGCAGCACCCAGGCCGCCGCGCCGCTCGTACCGGACGTGGGCAGCCAGCCGAGCGACACCGCGAAGACCAGCACCCCCATGATGGCGAACCAGAAGTCGGGCACGCTCGCGGCGGTCGAGGAGAGAAGGCTCGCCACCCGGTCCATGGCCGAGTTGGGCCGGTACGCCGCCAGGCTGCCGATCACCACGGCGCCCACGATGGAGAGCAACATCGTCCAGCCCGCCAGCTGGATCGTCGCGGGGAAGGCCCGGAGCACCGCCTCGCTCGCCGGCTGGGCGGTGCGCAGCGACTCGCCGAAGTCGATCCGTGCGACCTGGGCGAGGTAGTCGCCGAACTGGTTGATCAGTGGCGCGTCGAAGCCGTTGCGGGCGGCGAACTCCGCCCGCATCTCGGGTGTCGCGCTGAGCGGCAGGTACAGGTTGGCGGGGTCTCCGGTGAGGCGGGCGAGGAAGAACACGCCGAGGACGACGACCAGCAGCGGGATGACGCTGGAGACCGCACGGCGGCGCAGCAGGGTCAGCACATCCGTCCCTCTCAGTCCGCGCGGCGCATGTCGGCGAGCCGCATCTCGTCGTTCGTGGACGGGTCCGGCCGGTAGCGGACCTTCTCGGAGAGCGCCAGGATGCCGGTCATGTTGGCCATGACGGCGTCCCGTACGACCTCGTCGTTCTGGTGGGCGAACGCCTGCGCGAACGCCTCCTGTCGCTCCTGCCCCGACGCCTGCTCCGCCCTCTCGATCAGCGCGTCGAACGCGGCGGTGCCGTAACTGCTCTGGGCGCCCTTGCTGCCGTAGATCTGCTCCATCGTGAACGCGGCGTCCCCGGCCTGGTTGCCGTGCTGTGCCTGGAGCAGGGCGGGTCCGGTGTCTCCGGCCGGGAAGGGGCGCAGCAGGTACTCCAGCCAGGCGTTGACGTCGAGCATCTTGATCTCGGCCTTCAGCCCGGCCTTGAGCAGGCCGTCCTGCACCACCTCCATCGCCTCGGCGGCCTTCGGGTAGATGCCGTTGCGGCCGTTGATGGTGATGGTCCGGTCGGTCGGGACGCCGTCGGCGCGGGCCTCGGCCACGAGATCCTTCGCGCGGTCCGGGTCGTACGGCCACGGCCGGACGCGCGGGTTGTGGCCGGTGACGCCTTTGGCGACGAGCTGGCCGGTCGGCCGCCCGGCGAAGACCGCGGTGACCAACCCTTCCCGGTCGACGGCGTAGTTGACGGCCTGTCGGATCCGGATGTCGTTCAGCGGCGGCTTGCTCGCGTCCATCCGCAGGTACGACACCTCGTTGGTGGGGAACTCCACCGCCCGGTCGCCCGCCCCGTCCTCGGGCGCGAGCCCGATCGCGACGTCCGCCTCGTCGTTGGTCACCATGGCCGCGCGCACGCTCCCCTCCGCCCGCCACGCATAGGTGGCCGCGGCGAACTCCGGTGCTCGGCCCCAGTACCCGGAGAAGCGCTCCAGGCGCAGGAAGCGCCCCACGCTCCACTCATCGATCCGGTACGGCCCCGTGCCGACCGGCTCGCGCACCCGGGAGTTCGGCGCCGTACTCGTCGGCACGATCTCCACGAAGGACAGGCGCAGCGGCAGAATCGGGTCCGGTTTCGCGGTGGTGACCTTGAGGGTGGTGTCGTTCACCGGTACGGCGGTCAGCTCACTGTCCGCGAAGATGTAGCCGTCGACGTTGCAGTCGATACGGGAGTCCGTGGCGCGCTTGACCGAGAAGGCGGCAGCGTCGGCCGTGAACGGCGAACCGTCGTGGAATCTGACCTCCGGCCGGAGCGTGAAGGTCCATGAAGTGGCCGACGTACGGGTCCACTTGGTGGCCAGCGACGGCTGAAGCCGGCCGGTGGACGCGTCGCGCTCGGTGAGCGCCTCCGTGATGTTGGCCCGCGTCACCCGGCCCGTCGCGGTGAGCGAGGCGTCGCAGGGTTCGAGGGTCGGGGGTTCCTCGGGAAGGACGATGCGCAGGGTGTCGGGACCGCCTCCGATGGGGTCGGCGCCGGCCACCGAGCACCCGGAGACGGTGAGCAGAACGGCCAGGGACGTGACGATCGGACGCGTGCGGGCTAAGCCTGGACCGGCCACTGAGCCTCCGTCTGTCCATAACAGCAAACGTGGTTTAGATACATGGACGCTCATCGATGTTGTACGCGTCAAGAGGTGTGAAGCTGCCGCATCTCTTGACGTGTTGGGTGCCGTCCTAAAACATTCGGGAAGCTCGATTGGTTCTGTGCGGTTCTGTTCGCTCCCGAAGGGAATCCATGTCCAGCAGACATCGCCTCGTCCGGGCCCTGGCGGTCACCGTCCCGCTGGCCCTCGGTGCGGGACTCGTTGCCGCCGTGCCCCAGGCGGCTGCCGCCGACGCGGTCACGGTACGCATCGACCCGTCGTACCAGCAGCAGGAGTTCGAAGGGTGGGGCACGAGCCTGGTGTGGTTCGCCAACGCCACCGGCGGCTACCCGGACCCCGTCCGCAAGCAGCTCGTCGACATGCTGTTCGGCGAGGACGGTCTCCGCCTCAACATCGCGCGCTACAACATCGGCGGCGGCAACGCCCCCGACGTCCGCAAGGACTACATGAAGACCGGCGCGACCATGGAGGGCTTCTGGAAGGCCCCCGTCGGCACCACCAGGGAAGACACGGACTGGTGGAACCCCGACAACCCCGCCCACTGGAACTGGGCCGCCGACGCGAACCAGCGCTGGTGGGTGGACCAGATCAAGGACAAGGTGACCCGCTGGGAGGCGTTCAGCAACTCCCCGCCGTGGTTCCAGACGGTCAGCGGATACGTCTCCGGTGGCTTCGACGCGAACACGGACCAGATCCGCACGGACCGCGTCGACGACTTCGCCACCTACCTGACCCGGGTGACGGACCACCTGGAGAAGAAGCACCGCATCAGGTTCGACACCATCGCCCCGCTCAACGAGCCCAACACCAACTACTGGGGAACCCAGTTGGGCCCCGACGGACAGCCCACCGGCGGCCGTCAGGAAGGCGCGCACGCCGGCCCCGAGCTCCAGCAGAAGGTCGTCAAGGCCCTGAGCCGCGCCCTGGCCGACGCCAGGACCCGCGCCACCATCTCCGCGATGGACGAGACGAACCCCAGCATCTTCGTCCAGAACTGGAACGCCTACGACAGCGCCTCGCGCGCCGCCGTCGACCAGCTCAACGTGCACACCTACGGCACCGGCATGCGCACCAGCGCCCGCGACAGTGCCAAGGCCGCGGACAAGAAGTTCTGGATGAGCGAGGTCGAGGGCACCTGGGGCACCGGCACCGACTTCACCGGCATGGAGCCGGGCCTCGGCATCGCCACCCGGATCGTCGACGACATGCGCGAACTGGAGCCCTCCGCCTGGGTGTTGTGGCAGCCCATCGAGGACTCCATCCCGCAGGCGCAGGCGGGGAAGAACTGGGGCAGCATCCACATCCCGTTCAACTGCACCGCCAAGGACACGCCGCAGACCTGCCCGATCCGCGCCAACACCAAGTTCCACACGATCCGCAACTTCACCCACCACATCCGGCCCGGCGACCACTTCGTGAAGGCCGACGACCGGTCCAGCGTCGCCGCCGTTCGCAAGTCCGGCCGCGGAGCGACCGTGGTGCACGTCAACAACGGCACGACCCCGCGCGCCGTGACCCTGGACCTCTCCCGCTTCCGGCACATCGCGCCCGGCGCCAAGGTGACGCCCGTCGTCACCAGCACCGACGGAGCGCTCGTCCGGGGCACGCCGGTGAAGGTGACCGACGCCTCCGCGACACTCACCGTGCCCGCGAAGTCGGTGACGTCCTTCCTCGTCGACGGCGTCTCCGGCACCGCCAAGGACGCCGCGCTCGTCCAGCCCGGCCACGAGTACCGGCTCCAGGGCGCGCAGAGCGGCAAGTCCCTGGCCCCGTCCGACGACGGCAACGGCGTCGTCATCCGCACGAACGACCCGAACGCCGAGTCCCAGCTGTGGTCGGTGCGCAAGCTGACCCGCGGTGACGGCAACCGTGAGCGCTACGCCCTCGTCAACGCCGCGACGGGCAAGCGCCTCGCCGTACGCGACAACGAGGCGGTCCTTGAGGACACCGGCGGCTCCGGGCCGGAAGCGCAGTGGATCATGTCGACGACCGGGGACGGCAGCTGGACCTTCGTCAACGCCGCCACCGGCCGCCTGATCGACGTCGCCGGGCAGTCCACCGCGGACGGCGCCCGCGTGTCGGCGTACCTGCCCACGTCCAACGCGAACCAGCGGTGGACCGTGATCGACGAGACCGCGCTGCGCACCGAGCCCGCGAAGGCGTTCACCGTCCCCGGCCGCGCACCCGAACTCCCCGCCACCGTCACGCCCGTCTACCGGGACGGCGCCCGCGGCTCCCTCCCCGTGCAGTGGCAGATCCCGTCTGACTCGCGGTGGCGCACGCCCGGCACGGTCCGCGTGAAGGGCGAGGCGACCGACGTACGCGGGCGCACCATCCCTGCCGAAGCGGTCGTCACCGTCGACACGATCGCCTCCACCCTCCCCGCCCGCGCCAAGACCTACACCGGCGGACGGCCCGACCTGCCCGCCACGGTCGTCGGCGTCGGCAGGCACGGCGCCGCCCCCGACCTCCCCGTCACCTGGGACCCGGCACCCGACGGCGCCTTCGACGACGCCGGGGTGACGACCCTGCGCGGTACCGCCCGCCTCCCCGACGGCACCACCGTCCCGGCGACCGCACGCGTCCAGGTCACCGAACCCCGCCAGACGAACGCCGCGCGCGAGGAGAACGTGACGGTCGGCGCCACGTTCACCGAGAGCGGCTACTCCGCCGACCGCCTGCGCAACGGCGACCTCACCGAGAAGGCCTGGTCCAACTGGAAGTCGGGCACGAAGAACCCGTCCGACACCATCACCTTCACGCTGCCTGAGGCCCGCGACCTGACCCGCGTCGTCACCCACTTCCACCGGGACGGCGGCAACGTCAGCATCGCGCAGTCCCTGAAGGTGCAGGTCCGGCAGGCCGACGGCACCTGGACCGACGCGAGCGACTCCGTCGACGTCGGCACCGAGGGCACACCCGTCGTCGACGTCCCGGTGACGGCCGACGGACCGGTGAACGCGGTGCGCGTGGTCATGACGGCACCCCCGGGCGGTTACATCACCCTCGGCGAGATCGAGGTGTACGCCAAGGCGCCCGGCGTCTCCTCGGACGCCGGGGCCGCGTCGATCGAGGTGGCCGGAGTCCCCGTCACCGGCTTCGACCCCGAGAAGACCGACCACCGCGTGACGACCGACCGCCCGGACCGGGCCCAGGTCACGGCCACGGCACGCGACCCGTACGCGACGGTGACGGTCCGCAAGGAGGCGAGGACGGTATACGTCGCCACCGTGACCAGCGAAGACGGCTCACAGACCCGGGAGTACAAGGTCACCCTGACCCGCGGCTGACCCAGGCAGGGGGCCGGGCACACCGGCCCCCTCCACGGGCCTCGGCCCTCGGGTCGCCGGCCGGGAACGAATCCGTACGGAAAATCGTTTTATGCGCAGCCGCGCTATACTTGCGGCGCCCATGAGGACCACTGTCGTGCCTGGTCGCACGGCTGCCACAGCGAGGGGGTGGACGCCATTTCGGCACGCCCCGCCCGCATTCAGGAGGTCGCCGCCGCGGCAGGCGTCTCGGTGTCCACGGTGTCGAACGTGCTCAACCGGCCCGAGCGGGTCAACGCCCAGACCGCCGAACGCGTCCGCAGCGCGATCGCGGCGCTCGACTACGTCCCCCACCCCGGCGCCTCCGGCCTGCGCACCGGGCACTCGTCCTCGATCGGGCTGGTCCTGCCCGACGTGGCCAACTCCTTCTACGCGCGCATCGCACGGGGCGCCGCCGACGCGGCGTACGACCACGGCTATGCGCTCGTGCTCTGTCACAGCGGGGACGCGCCGGAGCGCGAACAGGGCTACTTCACCATGCTCGTCGAGCAGCGTGCCGTCGGTGTCGTGGTCGTTCCGCTCAGCGCCGATCCGGGGCGGCTGACCCGGCTGCGCGATCGTGGCATCCCGCTGGTCCTGGCCGACCGCGCGATACCGGAGCGGGAAGGCTGCTCCGCCTCCGTCGACGACATCGCCGGCGGGCGCATCGCCGTGCAGCACCTGCTGGACCGCGGGGCGCGGGACATCCTCGTCGTCAACGGAGAGCGCGGGATCCGCCAGTGCGCCGACCGCTACCAGGGCGCCCGGCAGGCGGTGCGCAGCCGACGGGAGGCGCGCTGCGACCAGGTCGTCGCCCAGGAGATGACGGTGGCGTACGGCATGAAGATCGCGGACCAGCTCGCCGAGCTGCCCAACGGGGTCTTCTGCACCAACGACTTCCTCGCCGCGGGACTGTGCCGCGGACTGACCGACCGAGGCGTGCGCATCCCCGAGGACGTGCAGGTGGTCGGCTACGGCGACCTCGACATCGCGAGCTTCGGGGCGACGACCCTCACGACGGTCCGGCAGCCTGTCGAGGAGCTCGGCCGGGCGGCCGTCGAGATGCTGCTCGACGAGATCGAGGCCCGCGCCGAACACGTCCACGAAACCCGGGTGTTCGCGCCCGGCCTCGTCGTACGGGACTCGACGCTGCCGCCGGCCGACCTCTGATCACGGGCGCGGAATCCGCAACGTCACCGGTCCCAGCAGACCCGACGCGAGCTGGGACGGGAAGGCCCAGGCGGTCGGTGTCGCCTCGGCGAGATACGGCGCCAGGGTGTTGTACACGGTCACCTCGATCCGCACGGTGCGCCCAGCGGCGCCGGGCAGCGCGAAGCGGTACGGCGCGCAGAACGCCTCGCCGACCACCTCCCCGTCCAGCGCGACCTCGACGCTGCCCCGCACCCGTCCCAGATCCAGCACGGGGTCCGGCCCCGGCGGCACATAGACCATCCGCGCGTAGGCCACGCCCCCGCTCCAACCGCCCAGTCCCCGCGCGCTCCAGTCCCCGAGAGCCAGCGGCTCGGGCACCGTACGCACCCGCGCGGGCCCCCGCCACGCGGCGCCCCCGCGCAGGAGGGCCGTGGGCGCGGTGACGACCTCCAGCTCCGTGAGTTCCCCCAACGGCCGGTCCAGCGTGAGCACTTGGCCGTCGAGGGGGCGTTCCGTGCCGTTGCCGACGTGCACCCGCGCGGGAATCGCCAGCGGCAGATCGATCGAGACCGTGCCCGGGGGCACGGTGAATCGGAAGCGTTGTGCTGAGGCATGCACGTCGTCGGTGGACCGCAGGGGGAGCATGCGGCTGCCGAGCACCGGCGGGCCGCTGAGCCACTCGGTGTCCGGCAAGGGATGCGACCGCACGGCGGCGTGGCAGTGCTGCAACTCGCCGCGTCTGACGGTGTCTTCGACGGTACGTCCGTGCCAGTCGCCCGACTCCGCCTCCCAGCCGGCGCCACTGACCAGTGCCGTCGACTGCGCCACCAGGTCGACGAACACCGCCTCCCGGTCGCCGTCGGCCACGACGTCGAGCACGTGCTCACCCGCCCCGAGAGCCACCTCGTGGCGGAAGAACATCGGCACCGCGCCCCAGTCCGCCTCGTAGTACTCCACCTTCTCCTGCCGCGCCACGACAGCGCCGTCGAGCAGCACGGTGACCGCCGCCGCGGCACCCACGACGAGCACCGCCCGCACTCCGTCGCGGGCCAGGCGGAGCCGCGCGCGGTACGTCACCGGGCCGTTCGGCGACACTCCGTCCGGCAGACGCATGAACCGGGGCCGCGCCGCGAATCCGTCCGGCTCGGACAGGCAGAAGTAACTCCCCAGCGGTGTATCGGCGGCGGCCGAGATCGCCGACGGCCGGCCCTGGGCGTCGGACAGTTCGTACTCGAGCACATGGCGAGCGCGGGCCACCGTCACCGGCGCGGAGGCCAGATACCCGCACCCCGTCTCCAGCAACTCGCCGTCCCACCACACGCGCTTGACCGCTTCCGCGGCGACGTGCAGTTCGGCAGGTCCCCGGTGATCGGCCTCCACGATCGCCCGGACCCGGGAGACCGTTCCGCCGGCGGGCACGGGGACGCGTACGAACTCCTCGTTCACCAGGCCCTTGGTGCCGAGCAGCCCGCCCGGCTCCGGGATCCCACGGCTCGACGAGTACACCGCCACATCCCACCCGGGCGCGAGGGGCAACTCGCCGTCCAGAACCCGCTCGACGGACTCGGCGTCGAGCGGCTCGGGGGCGTCGGCGGCGGGAACGGGCGGCAGGACACGGACCCGGTTGCCGTAAGTGGCGCGCGTCCGCCGCCACACCGCGTCCGGCGCCTCGGCTTCCGTCCACGCCATGTCCCAGATCTGCGGCTCGGCCACGGACGACCCTGCGGGCAGCGCCAGATCGCCCCACCGGTTGTCCATGGTGGGGATCAGACGGCCCTGCCAGCCGGTCGAGACATCGATGATCGACTCGTCCGACCCAGGAGGCACGGCCCCGCGGCTGGTCGCCGCGCCTTCGTGCCATACGACGAGCACGGCAGGGGCGCCGTCCAGACACACCTCGATGGTCGACACTCCGTCCTCAAAGACGGTGACGCGTGCCGGGCTCCGGGTACCGGACGCCGGGTTCCAGACCTCGGCCTCGGTGACCGGGGCGCGCACGGTGACGGACGAGGTGCGGGCGTAGCGCGAGGGGTCGGTGGTGTGGTTCCGGGCGCCCGGTTCACGTACGCAGGCGTCGGGGAACGCCCCCGTCACCAGGGCGACCGCCGCGTTCCCCTTCCTCCTGACCAGCAGCGGCACTTCGCCGGTGGCATGTCCGGCCGAGTCGGCCACCGCCGCCGCGCCCGCTTCGGCGTCGTGCACGCGCTCCAGCCGTGGATGGGACAGCAGCGCCGCTACGACCCAGTCGTCACCGGCAAGTCCGGCGGCCGTCGCCGGAGGCCGCCCCACGACCACGACCCGCCCGCCGGCATCGAGCAGTTCGGTCAGCCGGCGTGCCGTCTCCTCCTCCAGGACGCTCGCCGAAGGCAACAGCACCGCGCTGTACCGGAGATCCCTGATCCGCAGGGCCCCGTCGGCGGCCTTGGCGCGCTGGAGGGAGTCGTCGTCGATGACGTCGAACGAGACGCGGCGCCGATCCAGGGCGCCTGCGCGGGGGCACCGCCAGTCGTTGGTGCCGCACAGGTCCAGGTAGTGCCGCTGTGTCTCGTCGGCGTCGGTGTGCGGGGCGCCGAGCCGGCCGTCGCCGAAGTGGTGGACGGGTGCGTCCAGGGGGAGGAGGGACTGCATGGTGGCGGTGGGGTGCAGGACCGCCACGTCGGCCTCGTGGCTTCCCCAGGACATGATCGAGCAGATCCGGGCCACGGCCCGGGAAAAGGCCGGGTACTGCTTCCAGTACGGCTGTCGCCAGTCGGTGGCGGGCGGTGCCCACTCGAACCAGCCGCCCGCGGTGCCGAAGTAACTGGCGTGCGGGTTGTAGAGGTTGGCACCGCTGCGCAGGAACGGCAGCAGCCAGTCGTAGGTGTCCTCCAGGGTGCCGCCCCAGCCGGAGGAGTGGAACGCCTCGATCCAGACGCGCTCGTGGCCGTAGAGGTGCGCCATCGAGGAGTGGACCTTGGCGTCGCCGTGGTGGTCGCTGCCCGCGGCGCTGTACCAGCGGTGGGTACGGAAGTAGTCCGTGTAGAGCTGCGTCGACTGGGCCGGGTAGCCCGCGCGGGCCGGGTTGCTCTGGTCGCAGCCCAGGAGCATGCCGCGCTCGCGGTGCCAGTCGGCGAGCGGGCGGAACAGGGCCTCTTCGGTGAGTTCCGCGCGGACCGCGTAGTAGTCGGCGCGGACCTTCGCCGTCCGCTCCGTGGTACGGGTGCCGAACAGGGCCGGCAGATGGTCGAGCAGGTCGTAGCCGCGCCGGACGTGGAACTCCTCCTGGAAACGGCGGCTCCAGGAGTTCGTGCCCGGAAGTTCGTCCTGGAAGCTGCCCGCGATGACGTTGCCCAGGTACTCCGGCACACGGCGGTCGTACTCGTGATGGACGGCGTCCATCAACGCGCCTACGGCATGCGGGTCCAGGTAGTCGAACGCCGTGGGCACCGCGATGATCAGCTGCACCTGGGTGCCGTCCGCGACCGCGACCGGATCAGGCAGGCGTCGGCCGTCGGCGTCGTAGGCGCCCACCAGGGTCTCGCCGTCCCGGAGGGCGACCGCGCCCCGGTGCACGGCCGCCGTGCGGGTGCGCAGGGCCAGGCCCGCGGCCTCGGGGTGCCGTCGGGTGACGCCGCCCTGGACGTTGGCGCCGGAGAACCCGATCTGGTCGTAGAACCACAGGCGCATGCCGAGTTCGGCGGCGATCTCGCAGGCGTCGGTGAAGCGGGCCCACCACTCCTCGCCGAACCACGCAGGTTCATCGGCGCGGGCCCCGAAACTCGGGCCCGTAGGCGCCAGGTTGATCACCACGAGGTTGTGGACGCCACCGTCCGCGAACGCCCGCATCTGCCATTCCAGGCGGTCACGGGTGACCTCGGCGCCCGACCACCACCACAAGGGGGTGGGGCCGAAGTCGTGGGGCGGATCCTCGAACAGCCGCTGAAGTTCTGGGGAGAGCACGGGTGCGGTCCTTCCCCTAAAACGTTTTTAGATGGCGACCACCGTAGGGGACATGGAAGGTTCGCGCCATGGCCCAGGGAGCGCCGGACGTGGTGGGCGACATGCCACGGATATCTGCGAGGCATCTTGTTGGAACGTTTTTCGCGCCCTATATTCTCTGCGATCCGGCCCGGAACCGCGATGTCACGAGACGACGGAGTCGCATCATGGCCGAAGAACCCGTCCCCAAGCACCTGTGGAAGGCCGCGGCCCTGTCGGGCATGGCCTCCTACCTCGACGCCGGACTGATCGTCAGCATCTCCGTGAACCTGGCCATCTACCGCGACAGTTACGACATGGGCGTGTGGATGGCCGGCGCGATCAGCGCGATCGTCACCATCTGCATCGCCGTCGGCTCCCTCGTCGGCGGACGGCTCGCCGATCTGTTCGGGCGTCGCCGTGTCTACAACTGGGACATCTTCTGCTTCGCGGTGGGCGCGCTCGTCATCACACTGGCGCCCGACGACATCGTCCTCCTGACCGGGGTGCTCATCGCGGGACTTGCGGCGGGCGCCGACCTGCCGACGTCCCTGGCCGTGGTCTCGGACGCCGCCCCCGCCCGGGCCCGCGGACGTCTCGTGGCCTTCACCCAGGTCATGTGGATGCTGGGCATCACCGTCGCCATCTTCCTCGGCTTCGTCCTGTCCACCACGGGCATGACCGGAGCCCGGATCATCACCGGCCAACTGGCCCTCGCCGCACTGGTCACCTGGCACCTCCGCTCCCGGCTGAAGCTGTCGCCCGAGCAGGTCGCGGAGGAGGATCAGGCCGCCGCACAGCAGACGGAGGACGCGGCCGGCCCGCGCGGCATCGCGTTGAAGAACGTGTGGACGCGAGCCGCCCTGCTGCCGATGGCCGCGACCTTCGTCTTCTACGTCACCTGGGGGCTCGGGGCCAACACCTTCGGCCAGTTCGGCACCTATCTGCTGGTCACCGTCAGCGACGCCTCACAGAGCCTGGCCACCGGGATCAACCTGGCCTTCATCCCGATCGGGGTACTGCTGACCATCGCCTTCGTCCGTGTCGCCGACAGCCCTTGGCGCGACCGGCTGTTCTACGTGGCCGCCGCCGTGCAGGTCCTCGCCTTCGTGATCGCGTCCCTGACCGCCGGTGCCCTGGCCGGCATGCTCGTCTTCTTCGTCCTCTACCAGCTCTCCAACCCCTTCGCCGGAGAGGCAAGCTACAAGGTCTGGTCGCAGCTCACCCTGCCCGCGGACACCCGCGGCACCACCCAGGGCCTCACCTACGCCCTGTCGCGCGGGGTGTTCGCGGTCGCCGCGTTCTTCACCCCTGCCCTGGTCGACCACAGCCCGGCCGTCCTGCTCTGGTCCATCACCGCCTGCATGGCGCTGGCCGCTTTCGCCGGCGCCTACATCGTCCGTGTCCTCGTCCCGCGTTCGCCCAGCGCCGCCCGCACCCGGAAGGACCTGCGGATCGCCAGCGCCTGAGCCAAGGCCCACCCCGTCGGCGTCACAAAGGAGCACCAGCCATGGCTACGACCGCCCCCACGACGGCAACGACCACGGGCCGCACCGCCGAACGGGCCGCCCGGCTACGCGAGTTGCTTCCCCCGGCGGCCCGGCGCCGCACCCGGATCGGACTCGTGGCCGGCGGGCTCGGCACATACTGGCCGCAGTTCCCCGGACTCCTTCCGCAACTGCGGGAGTCGGCACGTTACGTCGCCGACCGCTTCCGGCGGATGGACGCGGAGGTGACCGACGTCGGGTTCATCTCCGACGCCCAGGAAGGCGCGGCGGCGGCCGAGAAGCTGCGCCGGGCGGACTGCGACTTGATCGTGCTGTTCCTGACGACGTATCTGACCTCGTCGATGGTGCTGCCGATCGCCCAGCGCTCGCACGCCCCCGTCCTGGTCATCGACCTCCAGCCGACCGAGCGGATGGACCACACGTCCTTCGACACCGGCGCCTGGCTGGCCTACTGCGGACAGTGCCCGGTGCCCGAGGTCGGCAATGTCTTCCGCCGCGCCGGCATCCCGTTCCGGTCGGTCTCGGGCTGGCTGCGCCAGGAGAACGCCTGGCGGCGCATCGAGCAGTGGATCCGTGCCGCGCACGTCCGCGCGGCCCTGCGGCACGCCCGGCACGGCCTCATGGGGCACCTGTATCCGGGGATGCTCGACGTGTCGACCGACCCCACACTGCTGTCCACGACGTTCGGCTCGCACACGGAGGTGCTGGAGTTCGACGATCTGCGGCACCGGGTGGAGCAGGTGACCGAGACGGAGACCCGCGAACGCATGGCGCTCGCACGGCAGGTCTTCACCCTCGACGACAGCGTGGTGGACGAGGACTTCGCCTGGGGAGCGACCGTGTCGGTCGCCCTCGACCGGCTCGTGGACGACTTCGGCCTCGACACCCTCGCCTACTATCATCGCGGCCTCGGCGGGGAACTCCACGAGCGGCTCGGCGCCGGCATGATCCTCGGCGCCTCCCTGCTGACCGCCCGGGGCGTGCCCGCGGCCGGCGAGTACGAACTGCGCACCAGCGTCGCCCAGTTCGCCTCCCAGAGCGTGGGCTCCGGCGGCTCGTTCACCGAGATCCAGGCCCTGAACTTCGAGGACGGCGTGGTGGAGATGGGCCACGACGGCCCCGGCCACCTCGCCGTCAGCGCCCGCGACCCGCTGCTGCGCGGGCTGGGCGTCTACCACGGCAAGCGCGGCTGGGGCGTGAGCGTGGAGTTCGACGTCCAGCCCGGTCCCGTCACCCTCCTCGGCCTCGGCCAGGACGCCGACGGCAGCCTGTCCTTCGTCACCTCCGAGGGCACCGTCGTCCCGGGACCGCTCCTGGAGATCGGCAACACCACCAGCCGGGTCGACTTCGGCCGGGACCCCGGCGAGTGGGTCGACGCATGGAGCGCCACGGGCGTCGGCCATCACTGGTCCCTGTCGGTCGGCCACCACGCGGCGGACATCAGGGCTGCGGCGAGTCTGCTGGGGATCGATCACCGAGGGGTGTGATCGGGGGCGGGCGTGCGTCTGCCGGACCGGCCCGGACCGTACTTGGCCATCGCCGTTCGGCTTCCGCAGGGAACGGTTCGGTGCCCGCCAGGCGTCGTCTCTCTCCAGGGCACGATGGCCGTGTCCGGGAGAGGAGTGACCGGGTGCACACGGATGGATTCGCCAAGTGGACGCAGCGGTTCGAGGACGAGCGGGAGCGCCGGGACGCCGATGGGGACCCGGACTGGGGGCGAGGGGCGACGCTGCATCCGGCGCTTTCGGCGAGCATTCAGCGCTTCCAGATCGGCGAGGACGGCGACGGCGCCAACCTCGTCGCCAAAGCGGACCAGGCCGGCGACGCCGATTACACGCGGGCGGTCCGGCTCTTCGTCGCCGAGGAACAGAACCACGCCCGTCTGCTCGCCCGGCTGCTGGCCGCAGGTGGCGTACCGACGTTGACCGGCCACTGGAGCGACACCGTCTTCGTACGGTTGCGGCGACTCATGGGCCTGCGCATGGAACTGCTGGTGCTGATGATCGCGGAAGTGGTGGCGCTGCGTTATTACCGTGCCCTGCGCGATGGCGCCGATGACCCGCTCACTTCGGACGTGGCGGGACGGATCCTCGCCGACGAGCAGCGCCACGTCCCCTTCCACTGCGAGCGACTGCACACCTCCCTGGCCGAACTGCCCCGCCCGATACGCCGCCCGGTGATGTTCCTGTGGCGAGTGCTCCTCCTCGTGGTCTGCCTCGTCGTCGCCGTCGACCACGGCTCAGCACTGCGCCGACTCGGCATCGGCCGCCTTCGTTTCGTGGCCGACGTCATGGCATCGGCCGACGCCGTGGTCTCCGCGGTGCTGGCACCCCGCCCGGATGCGTGGTCGAGCGCGCGTTGACACCAGGCTGTTCCTCGGGGAGCGGCGGTTCGCGTTGCCGGTCTCGTGAACTACCGTCGTCATCGGCTCGACGAGGTCCCGGTCGGCCGAACCCCCGCCGTGCCCGAGCATCGACAGGAGCTTCCGTGACGTACGACGTAGCCGCTCTCCGTGCGCAGTTCCCCGCCCTGAGCGCCGGGATCGCGCACTTCGACGGTCCCGGCGGCACACAGACACCCCGGCCGGTCATCCAGGCCATCGCCGACGCGCTGGCGCAGCCGCTGTCGAACCGGGGCCGGATCACGCCCGGGGAGCGCAATGCCGAGACCATCGTCACCGAGAGCCGCCGGGCCCTGGCGGACCTGCTGGGCGCGGAACCGGCCGGGATCGTCTTCGGCCGCAGCGCCACCCAGCTCACCTACGACGTCTCCCGCACCCTCGCCAGGACCTGGTCGCCGGGCGACGAGGTGATCGTCACCCGACTCGACCACGACTCCAACATCCGCCCCTGGATCCAGGCCGCCGAGCAGGCCGGCGCCACCGTCCGGTGGGCCGACTTCAACCCCGCGACCGGCGAGCTGGGCGTCGAGGACATCCGCGCCGTGCTCTCCGAGCGGACCCGGCTCGTCGCGGTCACCGCCGCCTCCAACCTGATCGGCACACGGCCCGCGATCGCCGCGATATCCCGTGCGGTGCACGAGACCGGGGCGCTCCTCCACGTCGACGGCGTGCACTACACCGCCCACTCCCTGGTCGACGTCGAACAGCTCGGTGCCGACTTCTACGTCTGCTCCCCGTACAAGTTCCTCGGCCCGCACCACGGCGTCCTCGCCGCCCGGCCCGAGCTGCTGGAGAGCCTGCACCCGGACAAGCTGCTGCCCTCGACGGACGCCGTCCCGGAACGTTTCGAACTCGGCACACTGCCCTACGAGTTCCTGGCGGGCACCCGCGCCGCCGTCGACTTCCTCGCCGGCCTCGACACCGACGCCACCGGGTCTCGCCGCGAGCGGCTGGCCGCCGCGTCCGCGGCGCTGGAAGAGCACGAGAACGTCCTGCGCGCGCAGATCGACAAGGGACTGTCCACCCTGGAGCAGGTCACGGTGCACTCCCGCGCCGCCGACCGCACCCCCACCCTGCTGCTCACCTTCGAGGGCCACAGCACGACCGACGCGTACGGCTTCCTGGCCCAACGCGGTGTCCAGGCTCCCGCCGGCTCCTTCTACGCCCTCGAAGCGTCCCGCCGACTCGGCCTCTCGGACACCGGCGGCCTCCGCGTCGGCCTGGCGCCCTACAACGACACCGCGGACGTCGACCGGCTCCTGGAGGGCCTGTCGGACTTCCTGAGATGAGAGATCCCGGCACCGGGCCTGAGGTCCGGTGCCGGGATCTGTTTTCTGCTCTCGGCCGCCTGCGCGACCGTACGGTGCTTAGAAGGCGCTGTTGCTGCAGCCCATGTCCGAACCCAGGTGGGTGCCCTGGCCGCCCGAGTTGCCCTCGCCGTTGAGTCCCTGGCCCAGCAGGCCGTTGAGGATCCCGACCTGGCCGAGGATGTCGAGGTTCAGGTCGTGCGACTTGCATTCGGTGCTCTGCAGGACGCTGTAGTTCCCGCCGCCCTTGCCGCCGTGACCCTCGCCGCCGTTGGCGCTGGCGGTGCCCGCGCCCAGGAGCCCGACGCTGCTGAGAGCGGCGACCAGGACGGCAGCCTTGTGAAGCTTGTGCATGTCATCTCCGGTGAGTGAGGTGGGTGCGATCCGTGAAAGATCGACTTCGTACCGTGACCGAAGATTAGAAGGAAAAGTGATAGAAGAGCCGGTGTGGCGCGCCGAACTCGGCGATCTTGCGGCGAAAGCACCCTGACGCCGTAACGCATGAGCGCGCTTGGGTCGCGAACTCCTGACGGGTTGTCAGCTCACGCCGGGCGTCGATGTCCGGCCCTCGAACGGCACTTGGGGCTCGCTCTGATCCGACACGGCACGCGGAGGCGGCGGAGATCCAATACGGCTACGCGTTGTGTGCTTATCATCACATTACGTAACCAAGCGAGGGCAACTGCCCACGTAAGAAAGGGTCAAACTATGCGCAAGATTCAGCGTGTTGCGGTCGTGGCGGTAGCGATCGCGGGGCTGTCCACCTTCGGTGCCGGCGTCAGCTTCGCAGGCGGCCACGAAAAGGAGAAGGACGCCACGGACATCACCGCGGTGGCTGTCTCGCAGTCCAACGCCGTCGCCTCGTGGGACGCGCCGAACGGTGACAAGCACGGCGACAAGGGTGGGCACTCCACGCCGGAGCAGGCTGTCGATCAGTTCGCCCTTCCGTACATCTCCCGCTAGACAGGCGTCGAGGGGTCGATGCGCAGGTTTCAGCGCGTTGCGGTCCCAGCCGTAACGGCCGCGAGGCGGGTGGCTTCGTACTCCGTCGCGTAGCGGCCCCATAAGCCGCAACAACCCCGTCAACTCGGCCTGAACGGCCATCGCAGCCCGGACGCGCAACAGCAGCCCCACGAGGGCGCGCGCCCGGGCTGCAGTTGTGCCGGGGGGCTGCTCAACCCGATTGTGCTCGGCGACGGTCGCACAGCGCCGGCGAACGCCGGCGTCAGGTGATCAACGGGGTGAGCGTTGCCTGCTGCTCCGGGGTGCGGAGGCGCGGCGGGCGCCGGAGGCTCCGGTTGCGGTGGTGCTGGTGGTGGTACCGGTGGGTGTCGATCGGCGGCCCGATCGGCGGGGAGCCTTGCCGGAGGCGGCACCGGTCGAGGCGGTGTCCGTGGCTCGGCGGTCCGGGTTCCGGCCGGCCGTGCCGGGGGCAGCACCGGTCGCTCCTCCGGCCGCGCCGTTGCCATTTCTGCGGCGGCGGTCGGAGCGCTTGCCGGACTCGGTGCCGGGCTTGCGGTTCGGGCGGGAGGCTGTCGGTGTCTCCGGCTGGGGGACCGGGAGGGTGACGGCGATGCCGGAAGGCTCACGGGCGCCGGTGATGGTGGACAGGTGGGGGTCGCTCGACGTTATGCGGGCGGTACGGGGGCGGATGCCCGCGTCGGACAGGAGACGGGTGACGTCCCGCTTCTGGTCGGGCAGGACCAGGGTGACCACGCTGCCGGAGCCGCCGGCGCGGGCCGTGCGGCCGCCGCGGTGGAGGTAGTCCTTGTGGTCGGTGGGGGGATCGACGTTCACGACGAGGTCGAGGTCGTCGATGTGGATGCCGCGGGCCGCGACGTTCGTCGCGACCAGCGCGGTGACCTGGCCGTTCTTGAACTGATCCAGGGTGCGGTTGCGCTGCGGCTGGGACCGGCCGCCGTGCAGGGCCGCCGCGCGGACACCGACGGCCAGGAGCCGCTTGGCGAGCCGGTCGGCGGACCGCTTGGTGTCGAGGAAGAGGATGACCCGGCCGTCACGGGCCGCGATGCGCGTGGTGACCGCCTTCTTGTCGGTCTCGTCCAGGAGGTGGAGCACGTGGTGCTCCATCGTGGTCACCGCTCCCGCGGACGGATCCACGGAGTGCACCACGGGGTCGGTCAGGAACCGCTGCACCAAGCGGTCGATGTTGCGGTCCAGGGTGGCCGAGAAGAGCAGGCGCTGCCCGTCGGGCTGTACCTGCTGGATCAGCTTGGTGATCTGCGGCAGGAAGCCCATGTCGGTCATCTGGTCGGCTTCGTCGAGCACCGTGATGCGGACGCTGCCGAGCACGCAGTCCCCGCGTTCCACGAGGTCGTTGAGTCGGCCGGGCGTCGCCACGAGGACCTCGGCGCCGCGCCGGAGCGTACCGGCCTGCTTGGTGATCGACAGTCCGCCGACCACGGTGGCCAGCCGGAGATTCACCGCGGTCGCGTACGGCGTCAGCGCCTCCGTCACCTGCTGGGCGAGTTCGCGGGTCGGCACCAGCACGAGGGCGAGAGGTGCCTTGGGCTCCGCGCGCTGCCCGGCCGTGCGGGCCAGGAGCGCGAGCCCGAACGCGAGGGTCTTGCCGGAGCCGGTGCGTCCACGGCCCAGCAGATCACGGCCGGCGAGCGAGTTGGGCAGGGTGGCGGCCTGAATGGGGAAGGGGGTGGTCACACCTTGCGCGGTAAGGGTCTTCAGCAGTCCCGCGGGCATGTCCAGACCGGCGAAGTCCTCGACGGCGGGAAGTGCGGGTGTGGTGTTTTCCGGCAGCCGGAATTCCCTGGGCGACGCCGCGGGCGGTGGGGGTGACGACGAGCGCCGGTTCGGCTTATTGGGCCTGCGGGACATTGCGGTTGCCTGCCTTCCTGGAAAACACACTGGAAACAGCACTCACCGGGGTCCGCACCCTGATGGTGCGGACCCCGGTGAGCGGATACGCGAGCGGCGATCAGGCGGGGACGATGTTCTCCGCCTGCGGGCCCTTCTGGCCCTGCGTGACGTCGAAGGAGACCCGCTGGCCCTCCTGCAGCTCACGGAAGCCCTGGGTCGCGATGTTCGAGTAGTGGGCGAACACGTCCGGGCCGCCGCCGTCCTGCTGAATGAAGCCGAAACCCTTTTCGGCGTTGAACCACTTCACAGTTCCCTGTGCCATGACTTTCTCCTTCTGTAGGCAGAGGCCCCATCCGGAGATGCCGGGAAAACAACTAATGCGCCTGATGGAGAAACATTCCCGTCAGGCGCACATAGGTTCATGGGTACCACAACTGCAACGCAGAAACCGTAGCACAACTCGGCGGGCGACGTCCGCCGGAGCCACTCGTTGTTCGAGTCCCGCCCGGGTTCGCGCCGACTGCGCTGACGCCGCCCAACTCTCCCTGCGGGCAAGCCGGTTGGCGCGATTCGGAGATCGCGTACCGGACAGCCCCTAGGATGGCTGGCTGCCGCGCTTGTAGGTGTGCAGAGTTGCGTTCACCGCAGGGAGAATGCCGATGGGTATGAAAGAGGCCGCACGTACCCCGTCCGACAGTGCGGTAGGGGACGGCGGGTCGGCCGGCCCCGTAGTGCCGCGGCTGGTGCTGGGCGCACGGTTGCGCAGGCTGCGGGAGGAGCGGCACATCTCGCGTGAGGCCGCGGGGCATGTGATCCGCGCCTCCCGGTCCAAGATCAGCCGACTGGAGGGCGGCCGCCACGGGTTCAAGCTGCGGGACGTGGCCGATCTGCTCACCCTCTACGGCGTCACCGACGAGGCCGAACGTGCCACCTTGCTGGCGCTGGCCGAAGAGTCCAACACCCCCGCCTGGTGGCGGTACTACAACGACGTGGTGCCCACCTGGATGCAGACCTACCTCGGGGCCGAACAGTCGGCGAGCCTCATCCGCTGTTTCGAGGTCCAACGCGTTCCCGCCCTGCTGCAGACCCCCGGCTATGCGCGCGCCGCCATCCGGCTCGCCCACCCGGGTGCCGGTGCGGAGGAGATCGACCGGCGAGTCGGATTGCGGATGACCCGCCAGCGGATCCTGCACCGCCGTCCGGGGGCTCAGTTCTGGGCCGTGATCGACGAGGCGGCGCTGCGTCGCCCGGTGGGCGGCATCAGCACGATGCGCGCCCAGCTCAGGCATCTCATCGAGATCTGCGGACTCCCGCGGGTCACGGTCCAGATCATGCCGTTCCGCACCGGCGGCTACGCGGCGGAAGGCGGTCCGGTCACCATCCTGCGGCTGCCCGGCGGCCGGCTGCCCGACGTGGTCTACCTCGAGCAGCTCACCACCGCGCTCTACCCCGACAGGCCCGCCGAGATCGAGTGCTACTGGGATGTCATGAACCGCCTGGTGGTCGAGGCCGAATCACCGGACGAGACTGCGACGACCCTCCATCGCATCCTCCAGGAAACCTGATCCACGGGCCGGCGACCGGCAGGTGTCAGCGCTTGAGGGCGACACCGCCGTACTGGTGCACCTCCGCGGGCAGGCCCCAGGCGGCGGCGTCGGGGCGCCAGCGCGAGCATGACGCGACGCCCGGTTCGAGCAGTTCCAGACCGTCGAAGTAGCGCTCGATCTGCTCGGGGCTGCGAAGGATGTAGGGGATCGAGCCACCCTCGTTGTACTGCTGGATGGCCTTGACGTACGACTCACTGGTGCTGGTGCTGTCGTAGTGCACGAGGTAGCTGCCGGCGGGCAGCGCGTCCACCAGCTGCCGCACGATCGAGCGTGCCTCGTCGAAGTCCTCGATGTGACCCAGGATGCCCATCAGCATCAGAGCGATGGGCTGGTCGAAGTCCAGTGTCTTCCCGGCCTCCCGCACGATGGTGCTCGGCTCGCGCAGGTCGGCGTCGACATAGTTGGTGACCCCTTCCGGGGTGCTGGTGAGCAGCGCGCGGGCGTGTGCCAGCACCAACGGGTCGTTGTCGACGTAGACGATCTTGCACTCGGGGGCCACCCGCTGGGCGATCTCGTGGGTGTTGTCCACGTTGGGCAGCCCGGTGCCTATGTCCAGGAACTGCCGGATGCCCTCCTCGGCGGCGAGGTGACGCACGGCGCGGGCGAGGAAGTACCGGGCGGCACGGGCGCCGGTCTCGATGCCGGGGAAGATCTCGCGGAAGGCGTCACCGGCCACCCGGTCGACTTCGTAGTTGTCCTTCCCGCCCAGCCAGTAGTTCCAGATCCGGGCCGACTGCGGCACGGAGGTGTCGATCTTGGAGAGCGTCTCCTGCTCGGAGTTCGCTGCCTCATCAGTCATGGACGCTCCTGCGCGTACGTAGTGACAACCACGAAACCGTCGAACATCAGTCGTGGCCGCCTACGCTATTCCTCGGGCCTCGTCTCCTGTGCACCGGCGCCCCCAACCTGCCCGTGTTTTAACGCCTGTTGGCTTGTTTTCGTCCCCTCACCGGCGGGCGGTACGGGGCCGGGCCGATCGGAAGTAGGCACTGCTCGGCGGTGAGTGGAGGAGACCTACGCCGATGCCGGCCGTGACGATGGCGAGGATGGCCCGTATCGCGTACTCCTCACTGAACGGGCCGCGAGGGTCCGACAGTCCCCACAGCACATGCGGGCCCAGAAAGAACAGGAAGACCACGGCCGTCACCGTCGCGACGACACGGGCCGTGCGCCCGCCGCGGCAGAAGCGGAGGGCCGCACCGATCGTGATGAAGAGGAGCAGATACACGAACTGTGTCATCGCCGGGTCGTTCACGGCGATGGTGCCACTGATCAGTGCGGAAAGGATCAGTAGCGCGGCGGCCCCGTTGACGTGTCCAGGCCGCTCGGCCGGAAGCCGCTCCGGCGGGTGGTCCTCGTCCGCTGAGCCAGTCATCGTGCCCTCCTCGTTCTCTGGTCCTGCGGCCCGGAGCCGGCGGCGCCGGGCCGTGCCCGGGATCCTCCGGCCAGGGGCCCGGGACCCTTCCCGGACGGGACGCGCCATCGTGACGGCATGCCTAAGGTCATGCGTGTCGCAGCCGCTGTCATGGGGCTGGTGGTGCCGGTCGTCGCCGGCTGCTCCTCCGGACCGGGCTCACCGAAACAGGAGTTGATCCGGAGCGCCGACGAGACGTGCCGTGAGATCAACGACCGGTTCACCGGTGACCTCGCGTACGGCGAGGGCGTGGGTGTGGGCGACGTACGGAAGTTGCGTGAACGAGCAGTCCTGCTGAAGGACCTGCGCGCACAGGTCCGCAAGATGCCGAAGCCGGAGACCGGCCAGAAGGACCTGGACGCCTGGCTGGGCAAGCTCGGCGTCTACATCGGCGGGCTCGAGGACCTGAGTGGCCAGTTCGAGAACTTCCGGCCCGGACAGGACGTGCTGCTCATGATGCAGATGTCCATCAACGAGCAGGCGGCGAAGGAGATCGCATCGCCTGCGAAGCGCTTCGGGTTCGAGGACTGCGCGGCCACCAAGAAGTGGGAGTACATCGCTTCCTGACGCATCGGTGCCGGATTGGGGCCGCTCCAGGCCACCCCACGGAACGGGAAGAGATCAGCATGGATGAATCGACTTACGTGGTGCGGGAGCCCGAGCCGAACGGGGCCAGGGCGCACGATCCGCTGGCCGTCGCGCTCGGGAACGCCTCGCTGCTCGGCGTCGGCTATCTGATGCTGCGGCGGTGGGGCCTCGCCGTGTTCTCCGTCGCCGTCACCGTCGTGGTCGTCTCGCTGCTCGCGTCGACCGCCCGGACGTCGTACGAGATCGTGGTGCTGGTGTGGTGGGTGGCCGTCACCGTGCACGGCTGGTTCCTGGCGCGTGCCGGTGCCGGCCGGGGCGGCGCGGTGCGCGGTCAGCGTCTGGTCGCGCTCGCGGTGACGCTGCCGGTGCTGCTGACGGCGGGACTGCTGCGGTACGACGCGTCGAGGATCGGCGGGAGTGTCACCGAGGCTCGCGAGAGCGGCGACTGCGTTGGGGTGTCGGCCGCCCAGGACAGGGTGTGGTTCGGGCACCGCGTCGCCGACGCCCCGCTGAGCGCCCGCGGTGACGAGGTCGTCCAGGACTGCCGTCGGCTGGATACGGCCCGGGCGCAGCTGGCCTCCTCGCTGACCGGTGAGACCGGCGCACTGGAGCGGGGCTTCGAGACGCTCGCCTCCGTCCTCGCCGAACCTGGCAACGAGAAGACGGTCGAAGCGACCCTCAACGACTTCCTGCGCGCCCTGCCCGCAGAGGACCCCTGCGACACCGTCACCCTCACCTACTGGCTCCGCGACCGCGAGAGCAGCCACGACATACTCGACCGGTCCGCCGAGACGGCCCGGCGGACCGCGCCCGCCGCGCTCGTCGAATGCGGCGACGATCTGATGGACACCGACGACTGGAGGCAGGCCCGCGCGCACTACGAGCGGCTGCTGGACCAGTACCCGGACGACGGGCTCGCGGCCAGGGCCCGGAAGGGAGCCAGGAAGGCCACGCTGAGCATCGAGCTGGCCAACGTCCGCAGTCTCCTAGCGGGAGGCACCGACTCGCAGCCCGAGTACTGCTCCCACCCGGCGAAGTACAGCGGCGCCAAGCCCCTGAGCAAGGGCGCCAACCGGGCCCTCTACTACGGCCACGACGAGTACGGCGAGGACTACTCGGCCAAACTTCCCGGCTCCTGGAAGGCCAACGACCCCACCGACGCCGTCCTGGTGGTCTGCATGGGCGAGGAGACCTTCGGCAGCTCCGTCGAGACCTGCCCGTACCGGGCCCGGTCCTCCGGGGCCACCACCTATGTGACCTTCTACAAGATCGCGCTTCCGGTGAAGGTCTACGAGCTGCGCACCGGCAAGCTCGTCGCCAACCGCAAGATCCAGATCAGTGGTAGCAGTTGCCCCGCGGTCATCAGGTACTTCACCGGCGGCGATATCGACCCGGGCCCGTTGTCGAGCAGGTACGTCAGCGAGTCGACGTCCGATGTGCGGGCCGCGTTCCGTTCCCTGATCAACAGGTGAGGGGCGTACAGAACCTGACGCTCCGTCATCAACCGTGGTTCGTCACCGTTTTCGGGAGGGCTCCCGGGCGGACGGGGTGAGCATGGCGGGGCGCTCTGTGACGTGGCGCGCGTACGGCCGAGGGGAGAGACGCTGGTGGCAGGGGAGCGGGAGCAGGTCATCGCCGGGCGGTACCGGCTGCGGCAGCGGCTGGGTTCCGGCGGTGGCGGAAGCGTGTGGCTGGCCGAGGACCAGGAACTGCGGGTGCAGGTCGCGGTCAAGGAGATCGACGTACCGCACACCTCGGAGGCCGCCCTCGGCGACCCCGCCGGCCGGGGCCGCAAGGAGGCCCTGAAGGCGGCGCAGTTGCGCGAGCACCCGAACGTGATCACGGTGTACGACGTCGTGGAGGCCGACGACCGCCCGTGGATCGTGATGGAGTACCTGCCGGGGACGCGCGACCTGAGCGCCGTACTGAAGGAGCGCGCCCCGCTGCCGAGCGACGAAGTGGCCCGGATCGGGGCCGCCGCGCTCGACGCGCTCTGTGCCGGGCATCGGCTCGGCATCATCCACCGTGATGTGAAGCCCTCCAACATCCTGTTGGCGCCGGACCATTCGGGCGTCGCCGACCGCCGGGTCCTGCTCACGGACTACGGCATCTCGCTGCGGCTGCGCGAGACCCGGATCACCCAGAGCGGCATGGTCGTGGGTACGCCGGGCTATGTGGCTCCGGAGCGTTTGTCCGGCGGTGAGGCGACTGCCGCGTCCGACCTGTTCTCGCTCGGCGTCACGCTCTACGCCGCCGTCGAGGGCACCGCCCCCTTCGAGCGGGACACGCTCGATGCCACCCTCCTCGCCGCACTGAACACGGAACCCTCCGTGCCGCAGCGGGCGAGCGAACCGCTCAGCCGCGTGATCATGGGCCTGCTGGCGAAGGACCCGGCGGACCGTATACCGGTTGCGGAGGCGGCCGAACTGCTCGCCGAAGCGGCAGCGACCGGGACGGCGAGCGTCCCGCTGCCCGAGCCGTCCGCGAGCGAGACACAGGAACCCCGCACCCCCGCCTCCCGTACGCCGGCCGGGCGCACCACCGTGGTGCTGGCGCTCGCCGCCGTGCTGGTCGGCGGCGCAGGGTTCGCGCTGGGCGCCACCACGTTCCACGACCCCGGGGACGCCGTGAAGACGCCCGACGTCAAGGCGAAGGCCGTCGCGACTCCCTCCCCGTCGATCACCCGCGGCGCATACCCGTACGGCAAGCAGGTGCGGCTGCGCGAGGAGCTCACGCCGGGCCAGTGCGTCGACGCCGACTGGAAGGACCAGGACTACAAGGGACGGCCCGGCCTCAAGCTCGTCGACTGCTACGACGACGACCCCGAGGGACAGGTCATCACCACGGTCGCGGCGGACGGCACCGAGGACGTACGGAGCGAGTGCACCCGGCGCACCGCGGAGCTGCGCGGCACCATGGCCGACCCGCTGCTGTACGTCCTCATGCCCGAGACCGGGCAGAGCGAGCCGCCGGCCGCGGCCTGTCTGCTCTTCCTGAAGAACGCCACGATCGGCGGCCCGCTCGGCCACTTCCGCAAGTTCGGCGACCAGGTGTACGTCACCCAGCTGGGCCCGGGGGACTGCATCAACTCCAAGGAGAAGGACGACGGTACGGTCACCGACACCCTCGTGAACTGCGACGAGCCCCACCATGAGCAGATCGTCGGCTGGACCTGGGCCTCGGGCGACGGCTCGGCGGACAGCGTCGACAAGGGAGACCTGTGCCAGGAGAAGTACGGCGTCAACTGGGCCCGCGGGGAGGGACACGAGATGTGGGGCTGGTACTCCACGGACGAGGAGTGGGAGGCCGGTTTCCGCCATGTGCTGTGCAGTGTCGCCCGGGAGGACGGCAAGCAACTCCCCGGCGGAGCGCTGAAACCGGCGTACTGACCCACAGGCCGTCGCTCCTTTTATACGGGGGCGTTTTGGGGAGGGGTCCCGGAGGTGATGCCGGATCCTGTAACTGCGCCCGTACGCGTGTCGAGAACGCCCCCGATCCAAGGAGAACCGCGATGACCCCCTCCGCCAGCCTGGCGCGCGGAGTCGCGCCCACCCAGCCCGGCACGCTGCATGTGCGCTCGGTCACCGGCGACCTCAGCGCCCCGCCCCGGCCGGGCCTGACGGTCTCCTTCGGCCGTGGCGAGAAGCCGGACGTGGACCTGGGCGTCGGCGTGGACGACCTGCGGGTGAGCCGCCGGCACGGCGAGCTGACGTATCGCCAGGGGTACTGGTGGCTGCGCAACATCGGACAGCAGCTCGTCCGGCTGCCCCGGGGCCGGATGATGCACCTCACCTCCGAGCCGATCCCGCTCGCCACCGGCTACACGCCCCTGTTCGTGAAGGGCTCCGGCTACCGTGAGCACTTGGTCGAGCTGTATGTGGCGAGCCACGACGACCAGGGGCCGGTGTCGCGGCGGCGCGCCGAGACCGCGCGGCCGGAGACCTGGGCGCTCGACGACGACGAACGGCTGCTCCTGGTCGTGCTCGGCCAGCGGTACTTGCTCTACGAGGAGGATCCGCGCCCTCTGACCTATGCGATGGCGGCCAAGCAGCTGGCGTATCTGTGCCCGGACGCGCGCTGGAACGAGCGCAAGATCGAGTACCGCGTGGAGGCCGTACGCCGCCGCCTGGACCGCACCGGCTTCAAGTACCCGCTGATGCACGACAAGGCGCAGGGCCGCCCCGCGGACAACGGCCTGCTGCACAACCTGCTCAAGGGGCTGGTCGAGTCCACCACACTCGTCCCGCCGGACCTGGACCTGATGGAGGACGAGGCGACCTGGCCGGACTCCGCGCCCTGAGCCCCGCCCTCCGGGTCATTGCGCGCGGAGTGCGGTGGCGGCGGAGCCGGCGAGTCGGGTGGCCATCCCGCAGAGCTGGTCCGTGGAGCGCTCGCCGCCGACGTCCAGGCGCACCATCTCGGCGGCCGTCTCAGCGTCCTGGCCGCTGTACTGGCGGTACTCGACGAAGGCAGAACAGGCGTCGCCGTCGTCGCCCGGCTCGATGACCGTGCGGTATCCGCTGAGCGTGACCTCGTCGGCGCCGTCCGCCGCGGACCTCGGCTGGTCACGGAAGAAGGCGATCTCCGTGTCCAGGCCGTCGACATCGCTCGACCACTCGCAGCTCCAGTCCGCGACCCCGACGACCGGTACGTCGACCTTGAGGCCGGGAACGACGGAGAGCGCCTTGGCGTCGAGCAGTTCGCAGGCGTTCGCCCACGCCAGTGACGCCCGTTTGTAGCCGGGGTCACGACGGGGGACCGGACCCTTGTCGAGGATGTTCGCGGCGCTCTCCGCGGCCTTGTTGGCGACCGTGCACAGCGTCGCGTTGCCGCCGTTCACGGACCCGTCGCCCATGTTGACGCGGATTCCGACGAGGGTGTCCTCGGTGTCGCCGTCGGATGTCAGCAGCAGCTTGCACTCGTCGCTCTCCGCCTCCTCCTCCCGGATGCCGATCCTCCCGATGGTGCTGGAGGGCTTCGACGTCTCGGGCGGCGAGCCCCGGCGCAGCTGGATCGACACATCGATCCGGGTCTTGTCGTCGACGCTCACGAGCATGTCGCAGCGGTCGAAGTTCCCGTAGTCCACGTCGACTTTGGCGGTGCCGAACTGGTCGAGAGCGTCGGGGTCGGCCAGGGCGCACACGTCGGCGGTGTGCGGATCGCCGATCAGGGCCGACGCTTTGGCGTTGGCGGCGCCTTGCGCCCCCTGGCTCGGGTCGGTCCCGTCGGCGGCGGGCCGGCCGTCCCCGTCGTCGGGGAGGGCGATGAGCCCCAGCGCCAGCGCGGCACTGAGGCCGAGAGCCGCGGCGAGCAGCCGGCCGCGCCGGTACGGGCGCCGGGCGCTGTCCTGCGTGGTGTCCGACTCCGGTCCGGCGACGGCTTCCAGGAGCCGCTTGACCTCGACGGCGTCGGGGCGCTGCCGGGGGTCGCGCTGCAGCATGGCGGTGAGCACGGGGTACAGCGGTCCCACGGCGTCGGCGTCCATCTCGACGACGCCCTGCTCGGCCTTCCAGTACCGCAGACGGTCGGTGTCCTGCGAGTCCCCGTCCTCCCAGCGGTCACCGTCCTGTTCGGTCTCGCCGCCGCGCGGGGGTGAACCGGTGACCAGCGCGTACAGGGTGGTGGCCAGGCAGAACACATCCGAGGCGGGCCGAGGCACATTGCCCCGCGCCAGCTCGGGGGCGGCGTAGTCCGGAGTGAAGCTGAAGGGTCCGTTGGCCGTGATGGTGTCGGTGCCGCCGACCCGGTACGCGGCGCCGAAGTCCAGCAGCTTCGCCGCACCGCGGCGGCTGAGGCCGATGTTGGCGGGCTTGACGTCGCAGTGGACGATGCCTGCTTCGTGCAACGCGGCGAGCGCGTCGGCGAGTTGGGCACCCATGCGGGCGGCCCGCACCGGAGAGACCGGGGGCAGTCGGTCCAGGCCGCCGCCGGGAACGTACTCCATGACGAACCAGTAGGTGTCCGACCCCTCGCCGTCCGCCGGCACGGTCACGACGTCGAACAGGGTCACCACGTGCGGATGGTCGCGGAACTTGGCCATGGCGCGCGGCTCGCCCAGCAGGCGTCGGACCGCGGTCTCGCGGTCCTCGTCGACCCGCTCAGGTTTCAGCGCGACGTCCTGTCCCACCACCGAGTCGTGGGCCAGCCACACGTCACCGCTCCGCCCCGCGCCGATGACCTCCCTCAGCACATAGCGACCGGCAAACTCGTCCCCGGAACGCACGGATCTTCCCCCTCGTTCGAGTCCAGAACGCATACGACCGCGGCCGTGCGCACGGATCGAACTTACTGCGCCGGACGGGCCGTACGCAGTGTCTACCCAGAGCCTCCATCAGTCGCACGCAAGCGTAGAGGCGATGAGGGGGAGGGAGGTGGGGTGGCTGGGGCTTTCGGCCATGGTCGACAGTGAAGCGGAGGTGCTTCGGGACCCGTCCCGCCGACGACCCATACCGTACGGGACGGCCAGAACCGAGCATCCGAGAGAGGGAGGAAACCCTCCATGCCAAGCACTCCGACCAACGTGCTGGCGGGCGTCGTCACGGCTGTGTCGACCGCCGCGCTCACGCTGTCCGCGCAGCCCGCCGCTCCGGCGGCGGCGCAGGAGCGGGCGGCCGCCCAGTGCGCAGCCCCGTCCGACGTCCTCGACCTGAGCGACTGGAAGCTGACCCTGCCCACCGGCGAGGACGAGGACCCCACCGAGATCACCCAGCCCCAGCTGAAGGGCTTCTCCGCGTCCCCGTGGTTCCGGGTCAGCGGCGACTGCGACGCGGTCCGGTTCCGGGCCGCCGTCAACGGCGTGACGACCGGGGGCTCCAGCTATCCGCGCGCCGAACTGCGGGAGATGACCGACGGCGGCGAGGACGAGGCCGAGTGGTCCACGACAGAGGGCACCCACACGCTCGTGGTCGACGAGGCGTTCATGGCCCTGCCCAAGGAGAGGCCGTACCTGGTCGGCGCGCAGGTCCACGGCGGGGACGACGACGTCACGGTCTTCCGTCTCGAAGGCAGCAGCCTCTACGTCACCGAGGGCGACGATCGCCACCATCACCTCGTCACCGACGACTATGAACTGGGCACGGAGTTCGAGGCCAAGTTCGTGGCGGAGGACGGGAAGATCGACGTGTACTACAACGGGCAGCTGGAGACCACGATCTCCCACGACGGCGACACCAACTACTTCAAGGCCGGGGCCTACACGCAGGCCAACTGCGACAACTCCGACCCGTGCAGCGCCAAGAACTACGGCGAGGTCCGCATCTCCGGCATCAAGGTCACCCACTCCTGACATCACGGTGGTGCGGAAACGAACCCCGGCGCCGGTCGACGGCGCCGGGGTTCAGCATCAAGGTCAGGACCGGGTGGGGAACAGGCCGAGCTTGGCCTTGCTGCCGGAGACCGACTTCACCCAGATCTTCAGGTTGTTGAACTTGACGGTGCCGCCCGGGCTGGTGCTGCCGCTCAGGTGCGTCCCGCCCGAGGTGGCCGAGAACTTGACGGCACGGGAGCTGACGCTGGTGACCTTCAGCTTCCCGAACCCGAACTTCCGTGCGTTGACCTTGATGGTCTTGGGGGCCTTCACGGTGATGTTGCACCGTCCGTCATAGCAGGGCCCCGGCGCGGCGGACGCCGTCGGCGTCATCACCCCGAACCCCAGTGCGCCCGCCATGGTCAGTGTCACGGCGGTCGTCGCGGCGCGTCGGCGCATACTCGTGCTCATCAGTTGGACCTCCTGTCGTCGAGGGGGAACCCGCCCGGCATTTCTAACCGGCCGCCCCCGGGACCCCTCCCGGGCAAGCTCACCGTGTGCGCTGCGGACGAGCACGCTCTGTGATCGACGAGGCGATGTGCGGCCTCCGCACGGACTGCGGCTTTGGGCTGACTGTCCCGGTTCCGCCGGAGGTGCGACGCTGGGAGCACAGGTATCCGCCGAGGGAACTCGGGAGGACACGATGGGACGTGATGTGCCGGCCCTTGTGTTCACGCGGGAGGACCGGCGTCGATACCGGGAGAAGATGCACACCTGCCTCGATGTGCTGGCGCAGATGCTGCGCGAGTCGGCTTTCGAGAGCGAGCGCCCCCAGGTCGGGCTGGAGATAGAGCTCAACCTGGTGGACGGTGACGGGCGGCCGGCGATGCGCAACACGGAGGTCCTCCAGGCGATCGCCGACCCCGCCTGGTCGAGCGAGCTGGGCCGCTTCAACCTGGAGATCAACATCCCGCCCCGGCGACTGACGGCCGGCGGCCCCGGCGCCTGGGAACAGGCGATCCGCGACGCGCTCAACCACGCCGAGGAACGCGCCTCGGCCGTGGGCGCGCACCTGATCATGATCGGCATTCTGCCGACGCTGGGGGAGGCGGACGTGGGCGAGGCCGCCCTCTCCGGAGATCCCCGGTACCGGCTGCTCAACGAGCAGATCTTCGCGGCGCGGGGCGAGGATCTGCGGATCCGGGTGGACGGCGTGGAGCGTCTGTCGATGTACGCCGACGTCATCACCCCCGAGGCGGCCTGCACCAGCACCCAGTTCCACCTCCAGGTCGACCCGAAGGAGTTCGCGGACTACTGGAACGCGGCCCAGGCCATCGCGGGCGTGCAGATCGCCCTGGCGGCGAACTCGCCCTTCCTCTTCGGCAGGGAACTGTGGCGCGAGTCCCGTATCCCCCTGTTCGAGCAGGCCACCGACACCCGCCCACAGGAGATCAAGGCCCAGGGAGTACGACCGCGCGTGTGGTTCGGAGAACGTTGGATCACCAGCGTCTTCGACCTCTTCGAGGAGAACGTGCGCTACTACCCGGCGCTGCTGCCGCTGTGCGACGACGAGGACCCGCAGGAGGCGCTCGACGCGGGAGGCGTGCCGCAACTGGGCGAACTGACGCTGCACAACGGCACGATCTACCGCTGGAACCGCCCCGTCTACGCCGTCACCGACAGCGGGCCGCATCTGCGCATCGAGAACCGGGTCCTGCCCGCCGGCCCCACCGTGGCCGACGTCATCGCCAACGGCGCCTTCTACTACGGCTTGACGCGCGCCCTGGTCGACGAGGACCGGCCGGTCTGGACACGGATGTCCTTCACGGTCGCCGAGGAGAACCTCCACGCCGCGGCCCGTGACGGCATCGACGCCCGTCTGTACTGGCCCGGCATGGGCGAAGTGCCGGTCACGGAACTGGTGTTGCGGCGCCTGCTGCCGCTGGCCCATCGCGGCCTGGAGCTGGCCGGCCTGGACGCGACCTGGCGTGAACCCATGCTGGGCATCATCGAGCAGCGCTGTGTCACCGCCCGCAACGGCGCCCTGTGGCAGGCGGAGACGGTGCACCACCTGCAGAAGGGCCTCGCCTCGGACCGGCGGGAGGCGCTACGGCAGATGACGACGACGTACATGGACTACATGCACCTCAACGCGCCCGCGCACACGTGGCCCGTGGACTGACGCGCGTCGGCGTCATGGAGCGTCCGATCCTCTCCACTCCGCCGTGGCCGTCAGCGGAACCAGGACGGGCGGCTCTGCCGATGTGGTCAGCTCTATGCGCCGCCCCTCGGCGGACGAGCGGAGCAGGGCACTCATCGTCTCCAGCACGTGCAGGGCGAGATCACCGTTCGCGCGGGGCGCCCGCTGTCCGTCGGCGGCGATGAAGTCGAGCAGGCCGATGCCGCGTGCGCCGGCGGCGTAGCCCGCCGACGGCGGGAGCGGGCGCCACTGTGTGCCGCCGAGTTCGTGGAGCCGCACCTCGCCGTCGAAGTGGTTCGGATCCGGGACCGTGAGGGTCCCCGTCTCGCCGTGGATCTCGATCGGCGCGGCGGTGGTGGCCACGCCGTCGAAGCTCGTCGTGAGCGTCGTCAGGGCCCCGCTCGCGTGCTCCAGGACACCGGAGACATGGGTGTCCACCTCGACCGGGATCCGCTCGCCCACGCGCGGCCCGGAGCCGATCACGCGCTCGGCGCGCAGTCGGCCGGCCGCCCCGATCACGGCACGCACCGGACCCAGCAGGTGGACCAGGGACGCGAGGTAGTACGGGCCCATGTCCAGCAGCGGGCCACCCCCGGCGGTGTAGTAGAAGTCGGGGTGCGGATGCCAGCGTTCGTGCCCCGGGGTGACCATGACCGCCGAGGCGGACAGGGGCCGTCCGATGCTTCCCGCCTCCACCGCGGCCCGCGCCGTCTGGATGCCGGTGCCCAGGACGGTGTCCGGGGCGCACCCCACACCGACACCGGCCTTCGCGGCGGCCTCCAGCACGGCGTGCGCGTCGACGAACTCGGCGGCCAGGGGTTTCTCCCCGTAGACGTTCTTCCCGCGTCCGATGGCGCCGAGAGCGATCTCGGCGTGCGCGGCGGGAACAGTGAGGTTCAGCACCGTGTCCACGTCCGGGCTGCTCAGCAACTCCTCGACGGTCAGCGCCTCGACGCCGGGCCGTTCGGCGGCGACAGCGGCCGACCGGGAGGCGTCGAGGTCGGCGACCGCGGTGAGGCGCACGGCGGGATGGCCGGCGAGTGTGTCCAGGTACGCGCGGGAGATGACGCCGAGCCCTATGACGCCGATGCGGTGCGCGTCGCCCACAGCATGCCCCTCTCGATGACGGTGCGGACGTTCGGGTTCTCCAGCACGTCGAGGCTGTGCCCCGGTGTCGTCACCACGATCCGCCCGGCGCCCCAGCGGCGGGTCCAGACCGCGGGTGAGGTGACCGGTCGGTCCCAGGGCTGCCACGGCCGGGTGGGATGGGTGGTGGTGGCCAGTACGTCGATGAGGTCGTCGTGGAGCACCCAGTACTGCTCGGTGCAGAGGTCGAAGTCCTCGATGCCGGCCGTGATGGGGTGTTCGCGGCCGAGTTCCGTGAGGGTGACGGTGTGGGGAAGGTAGTTGTCCTCCTGAACACCCCGGCGTTCGCAGGGCTCTTTGCCCGGGTGGGTCGCGAACTGCCCTCCCACCAGGTGGAGATAGTCCGAGGAGGCGCGGAACGAGTCGGCGATGCCGCCGTGCCATCCGGTGAATCCGGTGCCGGCCTCGACCGCCGCGCGCAGTCCCGCCAGCTGCTCGGCCGTGATCTCCGACATCGTGACGCACTGCACGACGAGATCGGTGCCGGCCATCGCGGCGGTGTCGGCGTACACGTCGGTCGACTCCTCGATCCGGACGTCGTATCCACTGCTTTCCAGGAAGGGCAGGAACAGCTCCGTGGCTTTGACCGGCTGGTGCCCCTCCCATCCGCCTCGGACGATCAGGGCGTTCTTCCGCGTCATCTGGTTCCTTCGTCGGGCCCGTAGAACAGCGCCATCACTATGCGTCAACCGCCCGTGCCCGGAGAAGGGATGGTGGATACACGAAACTTTTCGCGAGCACCGGCCCCGACATCAGGCTTGGGCGCTGATGAACCAACAGGCCCCGGTGAAGCGGACTTCCGCGCCTTGTACAAAGGGGGCGAAGGCGGCGCGGACCGTCTCGACGACCTGGGCCCGGGTCTGCTCGTCCACCTCGGGCAGAACTTGGCCGACAGGACCGAAGCGGGTGAAGTAAGGGACCAGTTCGCTCTCCGGCAGGGTGCATTCCACATCGATCGGCCGGATGTCGATCCCGGTCCACCCGCTCTCCTCCAGGATGCGCTGGACCCTGTCACGGTCCGCGAAGGCGAACTGCCCCGGCTGGTCCGGACGGCGGGCGGGGAGGTTCGGCAGGAACGGTGCCGCGGCGCGTTCGGCGGTCGTCATGAACGGATTCTCCGCGGGGCCGCGCCACGCGATGCACCGCAGCTCGCCCCCGTCCCGGGCGGCGCGCCGGAGATTGGCGAAGGCGCGGACGGAGTCGTTGAAGAACATGACGCCGAAGCGCGAGATGACGGTGTCGAAGGTGGCTGGTTCGAACGGGTGCTCCTGTGCGTCGGCGTGGATGAAGGAGGCCGGTGTGCCCTCCCGCTCGACGCGTGCCCGGGCAGCGGTGATCATCGGTTCCGAGATGTCGATGCCGACGCAGTGGCCCGCCGGCCCGAGGCGTCGTGCGACGGCCAGCGTGGTGCTGCCGGTGCCGCAGCCGACATCGAGCACACGGCCGCCGCGCTCGGCGGACACCGCTTCGACGAGCAGGTCCTCATAAGGCCTGAGCAGCTCGTCCAGCACCGCCTGTGCCTCGACCCAGGCGTGGCCGGAGGCACCGCTCCAACGGGCCGCCTGTTCGTCGGTCCTGCGCGTGACGTCCATGATCGTCTCCTCTGCTTGCCTTCGTCGGGCCGGGATGACAGCGTTCTACTTCAAGCGGACTTGAAGTCAAGGGGTGACAGACCTGGACATCGCCGAGGTGGCGCAGCGCGCCGGGGTCCCCGCCTCGACGCTGCGCTTCTACGAGGAGAAAGGGCTGATCGCCTCGGTCGGCAGACGGGGCCTGCGCCGCCAGTACGACCCCGGCGTACTGGAGCGCCTGGCGCTGATCGCCATGGGCCGCACGGCGGGGTTCTCGCTCGACGAGATCGCGCACATGTTCGCCCCGGACGGGCAGCCACGCATCGACCGCCAGATGCTCGCGGCCAAGGCGGACGAGCTGGACCGGAAGATCCGTGAACTGGCCGTCCTGCGTGACTCCCTGCGGCACGCCGCCGCCTGCCCCGCGCCGAGCCACATGGAATGCCCCACCTTCCGTCGCCTCCTCAAGGCCGCCGTGTCGAGGAAGCGGGCTCGGCGACCACTGTGAATCCAGGTGTCCTGCCGCGTCCAGTCCCGCGCAGGGAGATCGAGGAGCCGCTCGATCCGGGCACGCTCCGGCAGCGGACCGCGGTCGCTGGTCCAGTTCCGGGTGCTTCAGGGGCAGTTGCGGTCCGGGGTGAGCGTCGGCCGCCGGCGCACCCGGAGCCGGTAGGCGGACGGCGTCGTCCGGACCGAACCGGTCCAGGCGCACACCATGTGTGACGGGCCCAGGCTTCGCCCGCGGCAGCCCCATCTCTGGGGAACATCGCCGTATCGCCAGGAGTTGGACGGGTGAGGCTCGAAACGGGGAGGACCAGATGATCCAGGAAGAGACGAACGTGGGCGCTGCCGAGACGGCGCGCCGGGCGCGGTTCGGCGCACTGCCGGACCGGGTTCGCCTGGAGGACACGGTCGAGGAGCGGCCGGCCACGGCGCCGGATCCGGCGCGAGACGCGTACAACGAGGACGAGTGGCTCGTCCGCTACGCCCTCTGAGGGGCAACGACCCGATCGTTGCCCGCGGATGACAATCCCTGGAGCGCCAGCACCTTCAACGACGGGTCTTTTCAGAACGTGCCCCGGTGACCGCTTAGTTCTGTGGTGTCGCGTGGTCTACCTCCATGAAAGGCATACCGAGCCCGAACAGGAGACATTCCCATGAGCGTGACCGCGCCCCAGACCCAGGCCCTCGCCCAGTCCCCGTCCACGACCCGCTCTGCCGACACGCGCCCCGTGTGGCTGGTGGGTGTCCTGGCGACCCTCGCGGGCGCTGTCGTGACCGAGGTGTTCGCCCTCGTCTGCCGGGCGGCGGGCGTCCCGATGGAGGCGGCCAGTCCCGGCGAGAAGGAGGCCGCGGAGATCCCGGTGGGCGGCTTCGTCGGCGGCGTGCTGTTCTGGGCGATCGCCGGGATCGTCCTGGCCGTGGTCCTCGCTCGCTGGGCCAAGCGGCCGGCTCGTACGTTCGTGGTGATCACGGTGGCGCTCACCGCGCTGTCCCTGGTCGGCCCCGCCGCCGCCCCGCACACGGCCACCTCCACCCAGATCGTCCTCGCCGTGTCGCACGTCGTGGCCGCCGCCGTGATCATTCCCCTGCTTGCCCGGCGCCTTGCCCGCCGGACCCGGTGACTCAGCCGAGGCCGAAGCCGCCCGACCAGCCCTGCCCTCAGGAATCCACCGAGGGCGGGGCTGTCAGCTGTCGAGCCACCACCGCGCCGCCGCCCAGGCGAGCGCGTAGCTGAAGCCGTTGACCGACCAGTGCAGGGCCACAGGCGCCAGCAGGCTGCCCGAGCGGCGGCGCAGCTCGCACAGGACGACCCCCGCGACGGCGGTGACGACGATGGCCACGGCGACGGTTGCCGCCACGGCCGCCGAGCCCTCTCCGAAGGCCGCGCCGACAGCGGCATTGGAGCGGTTGAGGCCGCGGGAGGGCAGCAGGTGCCAGAGCCCGAACAGCAGCGATGACACCGTCGTGGCCCACACGGTGCCGCGGTGGCGCCGGATCATGGCCCACAGCACGCCACGAAACGCGGTCTCCTCCAGCAGCACGGTGCCGAACGGCACCCGTACCAGCACTCCCCACAGCAGCCGTCCCACGGACAGGTCGGCCGCCCGGGCGTCCCGGAACGCCTCCCGGCCCGCCGGAACGGCCAGGGCGAGAAGCAGGACGAGGAGCACGACTCCGGCCAGGACAGGGGCCCATCGCAGTCCTCGGCGGATCCCCGCCTTGTCCAGTCCCAGCTCGGCCGGGGTGAGACCGTCCCAGCGGGCGATCATCAGCAGGACGGCCGTGGCGGTCACGCAGGTGATCACGTACATGACGGGGTTCCGCGCGAGCCAGTTGTTGAGCAGGTTCGCGACGGCCAGGACGGCAACGGCACATACGATCGGCATCGGCTACAGAATCCACCACAGCGGTGCTGCCCGCCGCACAGTTACGGCTTGACGCCCACCCCGGTCCACAGGCTGACCTCGGCGTCCGAGGCGCTGGGTTCGTCGTCCGGGCGCCAGCGGTGGCCGACCGTGATGCCGGGCTCGAGCAGGTCGAGGCCGTCGAAGAAGCGGGCGACGTCCTTCTGGGCGCGGAACTGCACCGGCGTGCCGGCGTTCGTGTAGATGTCGGTGACCTTCTGCCAGGTGTCCGGGTCGAAGTCGGGGGTGCAGTGACTCAGGGCCAGCGCGCTGCCCGAGGGGAGAGCGGCCAGCAGACGGTTCACGATGCCGTACGGGTCCTGGGCATCCGTGACGAAGTGCATCAGGGCGTTGAGCGACAGGGCCACGGGCCGGTCCAGATCGAGGACCTCGGCCAGCTCGGGGGCGCTCAGCAGCGCGTCCGGGCTGTTGACGTCGGCCTCGATGTACGTGGTGCGGCCCTGGGGCGTGCTGCGCATCAGGCGCTCGGCGTACTTGAGGACGAGGGGATCGTTGTCGGCGTACACCACCCGGGCCTCGGGGACCGCGGACTGGGCCACCTGGTGCAGGTTCGGCTCGGTGGGGATGCCGGTGCCGATGTCCAGCCACTGGCGGATGCCGTGCTCCTGGGCGAGGACGCGGGTGGCGCGGTGCATGAAGGCGCGGTTCTCGCGGGCGCAGACGAAGATGCCGGGGTAGGCCGCCGCCACGGTCTCGGCCGCCTTCTTGTCCACCTCGAAGTGGTCCTTGCCGCCGAGGTAGTAGTCGTACATCCGGGCAGAGTGGGGCCTGCTGGTGTCGATGTCCCGGGCGGCGTGGGGGTTGGTCATCCTGTCCCTTTCGTGTGGTACGTGGGGGCGTCGGGCAGGTCGTGGCCGGGGCCGGCTCGGGTCCTCCCGCTGGTGAGAGGGTTCAGCCGGCGGCCAGATGGTCGGCGAGGCCGCGCTTGACCCCCGCGACGAACGCGGCGATCTCGGCCGGGGTGTAGATCAGCGCGGGACCGGCGGGATCGGTCGACTGCCGCAGCGCCACGCGGCCGTCGGCGAGTTGCTTCGTCTGCACGCACTGGCCCCCGTTGGGGCCGCTCCACGGAGACTCCCAGCCCTGCTCGCCGAGGTCCGACGCGGGCATCCCGTTGTAGACGTGCCCGTCGATGGTGGTCATGAGTACTCCTTGCGCATCCGGTTCAGGAGTGCCCTGCTGTCCGCGTCGGACGTCAGCAGGGACATGCGGTTGTGCGCCTCGAGATGCGCCGCGACATCGGAGCGCTGGTCCAGGTACATGGCACCGGACAGGATCTCCGTGTAGACGATGTCGGGCAGTTCCGGCTCCTCGAACCGGAAATACGTGTACGGGGCGCACACCCCGACATGGGCACCGGCGGTGAAGGGCACGACATCGACGCTGACGTGCTCCGACTCCGAGACCTCCAGGAGCCGGTCGATCTGCTCCCGCATGACCTCGGGGCCGCCGACCACCCGGTGCAGTACGGCTTCCTCCATGACCACCCACAGCGTGGGTGCGTCGGGTCTGTCCAGCAGGCCCTGGCGACGTAACCGCAGGTCCACTCTGCGCTGCAGGTCCTCGTCGCCGTCCCCCGGGAAACCCCCGCTGAGCACTTCGCGCGCGTAGCGGCCGGTCTGCAGCAGCCCCGTGACGTAGTGCGGCTCATAGGTGCGCAGGGTCTTGGCGCCGGTCTCCAGACTCACGTAGGCGCTGAACCAGTTGGGCAGCACATCGCGGTACGCATGCCACCAGCCGGGCTCGTTGGCCCGCTCGGCGAGGACGACGAACTCGTCGATCTCCTGCCGGTCGGCCCCGTAGGTCTCGAGCAGCTTCTCCACGTAGAGCGGCTTGAGAGCGACCTCGGCCTTCTCCAGTCTGCGGATGGTCAGCGGCTTCACGCGCAGGGCCTTCGCGGCGTCCTCCAGCGACGCGCCGGCCTCCAGCCGGCGCTCTTGCAGCCGTCGGCCGAGGATCATGCGGAGAACGGTGGGGGCACCCGTGGCGCCCGCGCCCGAACGACCTTCGCTCACGCCGTACCTCCTGAGGGGCTGTCACCAGTTCGAGTCTGACAGTGGCTTGATGATGCGGCCAGACCGATACCGGCTGACTGAAATTATCAGGGAGCTGGTTGCAGCTTGAACTAGGGTGCGAGCATAGTTACTTGTGTGAATCGCCTCGTCACACACGAGTCGCTTCATCGCCAACTCCCATGCCTCCATGGAAGTTGGCAAGCGCCGATACCCACGGCGACCTTCCTCCGCTCCCCACGGAAGGCGAACCCGTGTCCCCCCACACGACCTCCTCCCCGCTGTCCTTGGACGCCTTCAGCCCGGACCGGACCCACTGGCTCGAACTCCCGGCCCACCGTTCCAGCGTCGGGGTGGCCCGCCGCTCGATGAGTGCGCGGCTGATCGCGTGGCAGCTGCCGGGCGAGCTGTGCGCGGACGCCGTCCTGCTCCTGTCCGAGCTGGCGACCAATGCCGTGCGGCACACACTCAGCACGCGCATCCTGTGCGGCCTCGGGCTCGTCCCGGACAGGTGCCTACGGGTCGAAGTGCACGACCGCAATCACCTGTGCCATGGTCTGCTTCCGTGCGAATCCGGCCCGGACGACGAGGGCGGTCGCGGACTGTTCCTCGTGGATCAGCTGGCCGACACCTGGGGAGTCGATCGGTCCAGACGCACCGGTGGCAACGCCGTGTGGGCAACGTTGAGGGTCTGAGCGGGCGGCGGGAACACCCGGTCGGCTCTCGTACGTTTCCCGAGTGTCATGGCCCTTTCCCGAGCTCGTCCCGCCTTCTTCGCCGGCGTCGGTATCGCTGTGCTCCTCGGCTGCTCCGGCGGCGGGGGCACGACCGGCGAGCAGACGGGTGCGCGGGAAGCGACGTCCCCTGCGACAAAATCGGCTGAACCCCCGGTGGAATCCCCTTCGTCCCAGTCGGCTCCGCCCAGGACCGGCAATCAGCGTCAGACTGCTTGGCTGACCATCGAGGCGATCGGCGTCGAGAACCTGCGTGTCGTCCCGTACGAGGGCACGACGGACGACTGGCCGGGCACCCGGATCCAGAACCGCGGCTTCGCTGCAAGCCCGTACGGCGGGCAGGGCGGTGTCGGTCCCGGGGAGGTCGGCAACTACCTCGTCACGGCCCACCGTCTCTCCGTCGGCGGCCCACTGCGCCTGCTCCCGACTCTTGAAGAGGGCGACCCGGTCGTCGTCACGTCGGGCGGAACGCGCTATGAGTACGAGATCACCGACACCAGAACAACCTCCTTCCGCTCCGCCCGCTCGCTCGCCGAGCAGCGGGCGGCGGTGCCCGGCTTCCCGGGCAAGCGCCCGACCCAGGCCGTGATCACCATCTCGACCTGCCTGACACCCGAGGACAACGCGGCCGGAAACTACTGGCGCGACGACAGGGGCAACCCGGAACACCGCGTCGACAAGATCGGCGTGCTGACTTCCGCACGGTCGGCGGAGTGACGACCGCTCCCCTTTATGGGGACACGGTGTAAGCATGTAATCAGTCCCCTTGGGCAAGCGGAAGGATCCGCTCGTGGCCGAGACAGTCTCCGAGCCCGACCGCTCCGGCATGGAGCAGTCCGCGCTCGACGCCTACTCCCTGATCGTCACCTCGGTCGCCGCCGAACTCACGCCGAAGGTGGCGGCCGTGAACGTCGCGCACCGCAGGTTCAGAGGGCGCTTCGTGGCGGGCACCGGCTCCGCGGTGGTCTTCACCGACGACGGTTTCCTGCTCACCAACGCCCATGTCGTCGGGCACTCCGACGCCGGTACGGCGTCCTTCGCCGACGGCACGACGACGCCCTTCCACGTCATCGGCGCCGATCCGCTGTCCGACCTCGCGGTGATCCGCGCCGACGGACCGACCCCGGCCCCGGCCAGGCTCGGCGAGGCCAACGGGCTGCGCGTCGGGCAGCTGGTGGTGGCCGTCGGCAACCCGCTCGGACTGGCCGGCAGCGTCACCGCCGGTGTGGTCAGTGCCCTGGGGCGGTCGCTGCCCACGAGCGCCGGGGCCGCCACCCGCATCATCGACGACGTCGTCCAGACCGACGCCACGCTCTACCCAGGCAGTTCGGGCGGCGCACTCGCCACCGCCGACGGAAGGGTCGTCGGCATCAGCACCGCGATCGCCGAGGTCGGACTCGGCCTCGCCATCCCGGTCAACGCGAACAGCCGCCAGATCGTCGCCGCCCTTCTCTCGGACGGGAGAGTCCGCCGCGCCTGTCTCGGTGTCGCCGGCATCCCCGCACCGCTGCCACCGTCGCTTCGGCAGCGGACCGGTCGGCGCTCCGGCCTGCGTATCGTGGAGGTCGTGCCCGCCTCTCCCGCCGCCCGCTCCGGACTGCGCACCGGTGACCTGCTGATCACCGCCGGCGGTGAGCCGGTGACCAGTGCGCAGACGCTCCAGCGCCTGATGCTGGAGGACGCCATCGGGCGCCCGCTCGCGCTGACCGCACTGCGCGCCGGCGCCCTTGTGGACGTCATCGCCATGCCCGTGGAACTGCCCGCGGACGACTGAGGGGAGCGGCACAACCCTGGGCCCCACTCGGGTGTCACCACTGATGAGAATCCTCTGTCCCCTCAAGAGAAAGATCGGGGGGCGTCATGCACAACCGTCCAAGAGGTACCGCCATAGCCGTGGGCGTCCTGCTCACCGCCGCCGGCACCACGATTCCCGCCTCGGCCTCGGCCCAGGCACCCCCCGTCGCCCTCGTCGTCAACGCACGATGGGGCGGGCACTGCACCTACGACCGGCTGGTCATCGACGTCCGGGGCGCCATGCCCCCGGTCACCGTCAAGCCGGTGAAGGAACTCCGCTACGACGGCTCCGGGAAGAAGGTCCCGCTCGCCGGGAAGTACTTCCTGGAGATCAAGCTCTCTCCCGCAGCCGCTCACAACGAGGCGGGCCAGTCGGTCTACCGCGGGCCCAAGCTGCTGAAGATCCATCTGCCCAAGCTCAAGGGGCTCGCCCTGACCGGTGACTTCGAGGCCGTGGTCACCTTCGGAGCCGCCTTCAACTCCAAGCCCGTCTACAAGACCTTCAAGCTGCACTCCCCGGAGCGCTTCGTCCTCGACATCAAGCACGCCAACCGGTGTGCCTGACCACGGCGCCGGCCGCGGTCACTCTTCGGCAGCTGCTTTCTTGATCGCTTCACGGATCCGGGAGTAGGTGCCGCAGCGGCAGACGTTCTCGATCCGGTCGATGTCCGCGTCGCTCGGATCGGTCGTCCGCTTCAGCAGGGCGGCCGCGGTCATGATCTGGCCCGGCTGGCAGAAGCCGCACTGCGCCACGTCCATGTCGAGCCAGGCCTGCTGGACGGGGTGCAGCCGGTCACCGTCCGCCAGGCCCTCGATGGTGGTGACCTCACGCTGCGCGCAGTCGGCCACGGGGACGACGCACGGCTGGATCTCCGCGCCGTCGAGATGGCTGGTGCAGGCACGGCAGACACCGACCCCGCAGCCGTACTTGGGGCCGGTCACGTCCAGCAGATCGCGCAGCACCCACAGCAGCGGCATGTCGGCCGGTGCCTCGACGGTGACCGGCTTGCCGTTGAGGATGAAGGAGTAGGACGGCATCGGCACCTTCTCAGAAGTTGATCGGGAAGCGGCGGGGCCGGGTCCCGGTCGCGCGGGCGTAGGCGTTGGCGACGGCGCCGGCCGCGGCCGGGACACCGAGTTCGCCGGCTCCGCCGGGCTCCCGGCGGGAGGGCAGGATGTGCGCCTCGAAGTGGAGCGGGGCGTCCTGCTGGCGTGCGTAGCGGAAGTCGGCGAAGCTGCCCTCGCGGACGGCGCCCCGGTCGATGTGCAGTCCGGCCCGCAGCACGGTGGAGATGCCGTCGATCGCGGTGCCCATGAGCTGGGCCTGGAGACCGCGCGGGTTGACGGCCGTGCCGACGTCGGCCGCCATGACGACCTTGGTCACCCGGGGCCGCTTCGGATCGGTGGCGTCGATCTCGACCAGACAGGCCACACAGGAGCCGTACTCCTCGTGCACGGCCACACCCTGGGCCCGGCCGTCCGGCAGGGCCCGGCCCCAGTTCCCGGCGGTGGTGACCTTGTCCAGTACGGCTTTGACGGACTTGCTCCTGAGTGTCGTACGACGGAAGGCGACCGGATCCTTGCCCAGGCTCCGGGCGATCTCGTCGACGACGATCTCCTCCGCGGTCCGTGTCGTCCCGGAGTCCACCGAGCGCCAGGCGCCCAGCGGCATCGCCAGCTCCACCGAGCCCGAATCCCCTGAAATACGCCCGAAGTTGTAGAGGCCGCTGTCGCTGGGGAGCGGGGCCGCGGCGCCCTGAGCGGAAAGTCCGTCGTACGACTCGCTCACCGACGCGGTCGCATGGGCGAAGGCCACCACCCGGCCGCGCGCGTGGCTGGCGCGGATCCGGTGGTGGGAGGCCGGGCGCATCCTGCCGTGCCGGATGTCGTCGGTGCGGCTCCACATCACCTTCACCGGCCGGCGGGCGGCCTTCGAGATCAGGGCCGCCTCGATCGCGAAGTCGTAGTTCAGCCGCCGCCCGAACGAGCCGCCGCCCCGCAGGACATGGACCTTCACCTTCGATGCCGGCAGGCCGACGGCTGAGGCGATGCTGTCCCGTGCGTCCATGGGGGTCTGGGAGGAGAACCAGAGCTCGGCGCGATCGGCCCGCACATCGGCCACCGTGGTCAGTACCTCCATCGGGGCATGGCCGACGAAGGCGAACTCGAACTCGGCCTCCACCTGCGCCGATCCCCGCGGCGGAGCCCCGAGCGCGGGGACGGCGGCCCGCAGCCGGGCGCGGATCGCGGCGTCGGACAGTCGGGCCAGCGGACCGGGAGCCCAGGTGATGCGCAGGGCGTCCCTGGCCTTGAAGGCGTGATGGAAGGAGTCCGCCACGACGGCGACACCGGTGTCGACCTTGACGACCTTCAGGACACCCGGCATCGCCCGCGCCACCCGCGAGTCCACCGAGACGACCTTGCCGCCGATCGTCGGCGGCCGGGCCACCACGGTCGGCTTCGCTCCGGCCACCGACAGATCTCCGGTGTACTTCGCCTTGCCCGTGACGATGTCCCGCGCGTCGATCCGGGTCGCCGGCCGCCCGATCACCCGGTGCCGGGACGCCGGTTTCGGCTTGCTGGAGACCGCCGGCCGACGGATTCCGGCCGCGCTCGCGGTCAGCGAGCCGTACGTGGCCGTACGTCCGTCCGGTGCGACGACCATGGTGTTCCACGTACGCAGGGTGCGGGCCGGAAGGCCCCAGCGCCGGGCGGCCGCGGTCACCAGCCGGGCGCGTGCGGTGGCGGCCAGGTTGCGCGCGGGCCCGTACAGCGAGCTGACCGAGTTCGAACCACCCGTGTACTGATTGCCCTGGCTGCGGGCGTCGGCGAGCGGGATGCGCACATCCGCCAGCCGGGCGTCCAGTTCCTCGGCGATCATCATGGCGACCGCGGTCGTGATGCCCTGACCGACCTCGACCCGCGGCAGCCGTACGACCACCTTGTTCGCCTCGGTGACCTCCAGGACGAGCATCTCCCCGTCGGTGCCCCGCACGACGACGTCGGAAGCCCCGCGCGCACCCTGTGCCCTCTGCTCCGCACCTTCGGCCAGCGGCGCGTCGCAGCCGAGGGGAGCCGCGACGGTCAGCGTGGACGCGGCTAGCGAATAGACCATGAACCCCCGGCGCGACACCCCCCGCCGATCCGGCCCGCCCTCGGACGCGTCGGCGCCCATGGCGGAAGTCTCGATACCGTCCAACGAACACTCCTCCCCATGCGCTCGCCCTCTGCCCAGGTATGAGGGTCCGGATCGCTTGAAGGTTGCTTTACCCGGAAGTTGATACCGCGGCCCGTGCGGCACCGGCGCGTCAATCGGCCGCGAGCACCTGATACAGCCGCAGCCACTGCCCCGGTGAGGCCGCACCCACGAGCATGCGCGGATCGAGGCGCGCGTACCGGAACGCCGCGTCGACCCGGCGCCCGGGGTGAGCGCGCCGCAACGACGCGTGCAACGAGCCGCCGACCCCCGAGAAACCCAGCTCGACCAGGCGCGACCACGAGGCGCACGCGTCCGGGGCGAGCAGCGGGGTGCGGCGGCGCTCGATGCGTACGATTCCGGCGTCGACCCGGGGCACCGGCCGGAACCTGGTCCGGGCGACGCGCCCGAGAAACCGCCACTCGTGGCGCGGCCAGCTCCGGATCGTCAGCAGGGTCCAACTGCCGTAGTCCCCGGTGCGTTTACGGGCGTACTCAAGCTGGGTGAGGAGGGTGGCGTCCGTCAGCGCGGGGGCCCGCAGACACCAGTCGACGACGTCCGCGGTACGGGAGAACGGCACGTTCCCGGCGACGGAGAAGGGTGTCCGCGGGGGCCGTGCGGCGAGGAAGTCGCCGCCGATGACGCGGATATGGGGGGCGCTGCGGAAGCGGGCCCGCAGCGCCGGAAGGAGTCGCGAATCGATCTCGTAGGCGAGGAGCTCACCACAGCGGGGTCCGAGCGACGCGGTCAACGCGCCCTGTCCCGCCCCCACTTCGACGAGGAGGGCGTCCCGCCGCGGATGCGGGAGGGCGAGCCGTGCGAGGCGGTCGGCGGTGGCGCGGTCGGCGAGAAAGTTCTGCGAAAGCGCGCGGGCGGCGCGGGTGGGGCGGGCCATGGCCTGCGGTCCTTGTCTTCCGTGAAGGGCATACGGGCAGACGAAGGCCCCGACCGGAGACAGGAGGAAGTGAAGGGGTGCGCCCTACGGTGCAAGCGTCAGCGGGCGTGGTTCCCCGGGCCGGTCAGGGCGCCGGGGGCGCGGCGCAGCCGCATGGCGTGCGCGCAGCCCCGGCCAAGACCGGTGATCGAGATCGCATTGATTCCCACGGGCGGCACGCTAAGCGGGCAGGGCGGGCCGGGCAATCGAATTTCGTGCCTGCGGGCCCTTCCTTGGTTCGCTGAGCGAAATATGGTTCACAGAGAGGAAACACTCCCGGCTGCTCCGGGAACCGGGCGGCGGTCCCTCGAGGAGTCGGCTATGAGCAGTGGCGAGTTTCCGGAGGCCATGACCGCGGCCGACGGACCGCTGGGACGGGGTGCGGGAGGCGTTCGCTTTTGGGCCGCCTCCGCCGCAGGAGCCGATGGGGCCCGAGCCCGTGCTTGCCGTTGACCCTTCCGACGACCTCGACTGGGCGGCCCGCTGGCTTGCCTACCTCAACCTCGACCTCGACGTCCTCGAACCGGCCGAACTCACCGACCGGCTACGGACGTTGGGACGCCGGCTGACCGACCGGTACTGAGGCCGCCCATCAGCCGGTGGCGCGGGTGCAGCGGCCTGTAGGGCTGGTCTCCGGTGGCCGGCACTGGAGAGCGAAGTCGGCCGGGCTGGTGCTCAGGTAGCGGCCCATGCAGGTGTTCGGCGTCGTACGTCCGCGCTCGGCGCAGAAGGACAGTGCCGCCCGGCCGTCGGCGAACGGGCCCGGGGCGTAGAAGACCCAGTAGCCGGGGCGGAGAGAGGCGAAGTCGTCGCTGCGGACGTAGACGGCCTCGGGCACCGACTCGCGGATCGCGGCAAGGCGTTGATCGCGGGCTGCAGTGCCCGTCGAGAGCGGTTCGGAGTGGAGTTGGGCGATCCAGCCGCTGTCACCGGCCGGTGCGGAGGGCGACGCGGACCCGGGCGGTGCGGCGGAAGGTGTCCGTACGGGCGTCGGAGTAGGGCTCGGAGTGGTACGGGCGTCCGGAGCGGAGGGCGTGCTCGCGGTGGCGCCGCGCTCCGCGCCCGCCTTCTTCTCCTCGTCGCCGGAGCCGGCGCCGGGCAGGGCGAGGGCGAGAGCCACCGCCGCACCGACGGCCACGACGGCGGCCACGGCGACGAGGACCGGAGTACGGCGACGGGCCGACAGCTCAGGGCGGGTGGGGTCCTGCTGTGCGGGCGTCACCACAGGCGCCGGAGGCGGAGTTGGAGTAGTGGTCGGTGTCAGTGCTGCGGTGAGCGTCGGCTGCGCCCAGTGCGGTGCGGTGCCGGACTCGACCTGCGCCAGCATCGCGTCCAGCTGCTCGGCGCGGGGGCGTGCCGCCGGGTCGCGTACCAGGAGGGACTGGAGTACGGGGGCGAGAGGGCCGGAGCGCACTGGTGGGGGCACGGGGTCCTCTAGTACCGCGGCCAGCGTGCCGAGCGTGCTCGCGCGGCGCAGCGGACTCACGCCCTCCACGCACACATACAGGACCAGCCCCAGGGACCACAGGTCGGACGCCGGGTCGTTGTCGCGCCCGCGGAGGCATTCGGGAGCGATGTACTCGGGTGAGCCGACGAATTCGCCCGTGGCCGTCAGCGCCGTCGCTCCCTGGAGGGCGGCGATGCCGAAGTCGGTGAGCACGGCGGTGCCGTCGGGGGCGAGCAGGATGTTCGCGGGTTTGACGTCCCGGTGCCGGATGCCGGCCGCGTGCGCGGTGCGCAGACCGGAGAGCACCTGACGGCCGATACGCGCCGCCTCCACCGGGACCAACGGACCGTCGGCCAGCCGCTGTTGGAGCGAAATGCCCGGCACCAGCTCCATCACGATCCACGGGTGGGGGTCCGCCTCGATGATCTGGTGGACCGTCACCACATGCGGGCTGTTGAGCCGCGCCAGTGCCCTCGCCTCGCGCATGACCCGCTCGCGTACGACGGGAGAGTCCTCGGCGTCCGGGCGTACGGCCTTGAGGGCGACCTCGCGATGCAGCACGGTGTCCCGGGCCCGCCATACCGTGCCCATCCCCCCGCTGCCGAGCCGCCCGAGCAGTTCGAAGCGTCCGTCGACCATGTCCCCTGGTGCGTTCACCTGCCAAAGGTTAAGGCAGCGGCCGGCTCCCCATGACGTCCGCCCCGCTCGCATGCTCATGCCACGGATACGTCATTGGTATGGCGCTGTAACACCCCTGACGGACCCTCATGGGGTTCCTCCGGTCTCAGCAACAACTCGCCCCCCACGTGACCGGGTTGATCGGACGACGTCGCGTCCGGATCGCGGGCGCGCGGGTTGGGAGGAGTGCATGGCGGACGAGAGATCCATGGCATCTCGGCGGGACCTGTTGCGTTCCGTGGGGATCGCAGGCGGCGCGGGGATGCTCTACTCGGCGATGGGCGTGCTGGGCCTCGCGCCGGTGCCGGACGTACGGGCCGCGGAGTACCGGGCGCCCCGGCAGAGCGACTTCGCACTCAGCGGGCGCAGTGCCAAGAAGGTCCTGGTCCTCGGCGGCGGCATCGCCGGTCTGGCCACCGCGTACGAACTCGGCAAGGCGGGATACGACTGCCGGATCCTGGAGGCGAAGGACCGGCCCGGCGGCCGCAACTGGACGGTGCGTGGCGGCACGACCCTGACCGATCTGGACGGCCGCAGGCAGACCGCGTCGTTCTCCAAGGGGCAGTACATGAACGCAGGGCCCGCCCGGCTGCCCCAGTCGCACGTCACGCTCGAGTACTGCCGCGAACTCGGCGTCCCCGTCGAGGTGTTCACCAACCAGAACGCCAACGCGTACATCTACCACGAGAACAGCGCCGCCCTCGCGGGACAGCCGATCCGCTGGCGCACCGCGAAGGCCGACGTCTACGGCTATGTCTCCGAACTCCTCGCCAAGGCCACCGACCAGGGCGCCCTCGACGCGCAGCTCACCGCCGCCGACAAGGAGCGGCTGATCGCCTTCCTGCAGAACTTCGGCGCCATCAAGGGCAAGGCGGACGGCTACGCCTACACCGGCACCGACCGGCGCGGCTACTCCGTCGAGCCGGGCGCCGCCTTCGAGAAGGGCACGGTCCTGGGGGCGGTGCCCTCGCTGTCGGACGTCATCGCGAGCGGTGTCGGGCAGCGCTTCTCGTTCGAGTTCGGCTACGACCAGGCCATGCTCATGTTCCAGCCCGTGGGCGGCATGGACGCCATCCCGTACGCCCTGGCCGAGGCGATCGGACGGGACCGGATCACGTACGGCGCCAAGGTGCTGGAGGTGAAGAACCTCGCGGACGGCGCCGACGTGACCTACAAGGATGCCCAGGGCCGGACCCGCACCCGCCACGCCGACTTCGTGGTGGCCGCCGTGCCGCCCATGGTCATGGCCCGCATCAAGCACAACCTCGGCGCCGACGTCACCGCTGCGCTGAAGTACCCGAGTCCGACACCCGTCGGCAAGATCGGCCTGGAGTACCGCAGCCGCTGGTGGGAGACTCACGAGCACATCTACGGTGGCATCACGCCCACCGACACGGACCTGGCCACCATCTGGTACCCGTCCCACGGCCACTTCGGGCGCCGTGGCACCCTCATCGGCTACTACAACTTCGGCGCGAACGCCCTCGCGTACAGCGCCCTGCCGCACGAAGAACGCCTCGCGCGGGCGGTGAGCCGCGGTGTGAAGATCCACGGCGAGAAGTACCGCACCGAACTCGACCGCTCCTTCAGCGTGGCCTGGCACCGGACCCCGTACATCGAGGCCGGCTGGGTGGGCTGGCCCTCGCAGAACGGACCCGAGTACACGCTTCTCAACCAGCCCGCAGGACATGTGTACTTCGCCGGCGACTGGCTCAGCCACGTCATCGCCTGGCAGCACGGTGCGTTCACCTCGGCTCGCAAGGTCGTGACCGACATCCACGAGAGGGTGATGGCCGTATGAACCGGCGTACCAAGGCAGTCATCGGTACGGCCCTGACTGCGTCGCTCCTCACGGGCGGCACCGCGCTCGCCGACGCCCGGGGCTGGTGGCCCGGCTCGAAGGAGGTGCGCGTCATGCTGCCCGGGGGCCAGTCCAACCCGGCCATCGCGAACGGCGTGGCGATGGGCGGGGAGGTGGCCGTGTACCAGAGCAGCGGTCTCGGGCCCTCCGCGCTCAACCCCTCGGCGCCGCAAGGCACTCCGGAGTACTACACAGACCCGTCCCTCACCGAGGGCGCCGAAGGTGTCACGATCACCGAGGCACAGGCGCTTGTCGTGCTGCGCAACATCAAGGCCAACCTGGAGGCCGCGGGGGTCACTCCGGCGGACGTCATCACGATGAAGTGCTATCTGATGAAGCCGCCCGGCGCCGAGACCGCCGATTACGCGGGCTGGAACCGCGCCTACCGGCAGTATTTCGCCAACATCGACCTGACGACACATCAGGTGGTGCCGGTGCCCATGGGCACCTCCGCCCCGAAACCGCCGGTGCTCGCCAACAAGGCCCGCCCGGCGCGGGCCACGATGGAGGTGGCCTCCCTCGCCGTCAAGGGCTGGCTGGTGGAGGTCGAGGTCACCGCGGCCTACAGGAAGCGCTGAGGAGTGAAGATCGGCTGAGATACGTCGGGGCGGGGTCCGCAAGCGGGCACCGCCCCGTACGTTGCCCTCAGTGGTCTCTCCTGTCCGGCACACCAACTCCGTGCACTGGGAGCTCTCTTGGACACCGAAGGCACCTTGGACGCCCCCCGTTCCGGGCCGCTCTCCCGTCGTAGATTCCTTCAAGTCACCGCCACGGCCACGGCGCTCGCCACCGTCACCGCGCCTGTCGCGACCGCCGCGTCCGGTACGACGACCCTCTCCTTCACCGCGGCAACAGGCGGTTCCGCGACCCTCGCCCCCTCCGGGGACCGGCTGATCGCCGAGGTCCAGAACGTTCTCTGGTCCGTCCCGCGCGGCGGAGGCGCCGCCGTCGCGCTCACCCCGCCCGGCCTCGAACCCACGCGCCCGCAGTACTCGCCCGACGGCAGCCGCCTCGTCGTGTGCGCCTACCGAGGCGGCGGCTTCCACCTCTGGACGCTGCGCCCCGACGGCACCGGGCTGCGGCAGCTCACCGACGGGCCGTGGGACGACCGGGGCCCGGCCTGGTCGCCGGACGGCACGCGGATCGCGTTCGCGTCCGAGCGCGGCGGCGACACCGTGAGCGGTGCCCCGTACCGCATCTGGGTCGTGGATGTGCGCACGGGCGCGCTGACCCGGCTCACCGGGAGCCCCGGCCAGGAGGGTCCCGGACAGGGCACCCGGTGGGAGGACTTCGACCCCACCTGGTCGCCGGACGGCGAGCGGGTGCTGTTCGTCCGTGCGGCCGTCACCGAGACGGGCACCCTCCGCGCGAACACCGTCGCGTCGGTGGCCGCCGACGGCTCGGGCCCGGTCGCCACCGAGCACACCGACGACTCCGGCGCCCAGTTGATGACCCCCGCCGTCTCGCCCACCGGGCGCCTGGCGCACCTGCGCACCACGGCTTCGCCCGCGGCCTCCTGCACCCTGGTCGTCGACGGCGAACCGGTCGCCCTCGCGGGCGACGTCCTCCCGGCGCCGCCCCGCTGGACGGACGGCGAGCGCCTGCTGCTGAACATCGACGGTCACTTCCGCCTGGTCGACCCTGACAGCCCGGCCGACGGCGAGGAGATCGCGTTCACGGCCACGCTGCCCGTGGACCGGCCCCGCTACCGCGGAAAGTCGTACGACTTCGACGGCGTCGGCACCCGTCCTGTCCGCGCGCTGCACCTGCCCGCCCTGTCCCCGGACGGCCGCTCCGTCGCCTTCGCCGCGCTGAACGCGCTGTGGACCGCCGACACCACGGGCGGTCGCGCACCGCGCAAGGTCCTCCAAGTCCCCGCCACCCGCTATGTGCTGGCGCCGGCATGGACGCCCGACGGCAGGGCGCTGGTGTACGCGGACGACCGGGACGGTCTGCTCGCCGTGCGGCGCCACGACCTCGGCTCCGGCGAGGAGAGCGTGCTCGCCGAGGGCGGCCGGGTCTTCCCGGCGCTCTCGCCGGACGGGACGCGGCTGGCCTGCCTGGACATGTCCGGCAACCTCGTGGTGCGCGGTCTGCCGGACGGCGCCGAACGGGTCCTTGCCGCTCCCCTCGGCGCGGGCGGACTGCCCGGCCGCCCCAGCTGGTCGCCCGACGGCCGGTACGTGGCGCTGTGCGACCGCAACCGCCTGGGCCAGCGCTTCCGTGAGGGCTACAACCTCATCCGGGTCGTCGACACCACCACCGGGACAGCCGTCCTGCACGCCCTCGCCCCGCACACCTCGCTCGCGGACCGCTACGACTCCGGGCCCGTCTGGTCCCCGGACGGCCGCTGGATGGCCGTGGTCGCCGAGTCGGCGCTCTGGCTGTTGCCGGTCCGGCCCGACGGCACCCCCGACGGTGAGCCGCGCCAACTCACCACCGAACCCGCCGACCACCCCTCCTGGTCCGCCGACGCCCGCACCCTCCTCCACCTCTCCGCGGGCACCCTGCGCCTGATCGACATCGGCACCGGCAAGTCCCGTACCGTCCGCGTCCCTCTCGACTACCGCAGACCGAGCCCGGCCGACACGGTCGTGCACGCGGGCCGCCTCTGGGACGGCACCGGGTCCGAAGTGCGCGAGGACATCGATGTCGTGATCCGCGACGGCCGTATCGCAGAGGTCTCACCGCACCGCGGCAGCCGCCCCGCCGCGCGCCGCGTCGACGCGAGCGACCGCACCGTGATCCCGGGCCTGTGGGACGCGCACACCCACCCCTGGCAGTCGACTTACGGTGGCCGCCAGACCGCCCTCCAAGTCGCCTACGGCGTCACGACGGCCGTCTCGCTGGGCGGGTTCGCCTACGAGCAGGCCCGCATCCGGGAGGCGGTCGCCGCAGGGGCCCTCGCCGGACCCCGCCTGCTGGCCACCGGCGAACTCCTGGACGGGCCGCGCGTCGCCTACAGCATGGGCAGGGCCCACCGCACCCCCGAGGGCCTGCGCCGTTCGCTGGCACGCGGGGCCGCGCTGGACTGGGACTTCGTGAAGACGTACGTACGGGCCCCGGGGTGGGTGATGAAGGAGGCCGCCGACTTCGGGCACAAACGGCTCGGCGTTCGCAGTGGCAGCCATCTGTGCACTCCAGGCGTGCAGTTGGGCCAGGACCTGACGACCCATCTGCAGGCCACGCAGCGGCTGGAGTTCGGACATGCGACCTCCGCAACAGGGCGTTCCTACCAGGACGTCATGGAGATCTACACACGCGCCGACTTTCACCTCGTGGCCACGCCGTTCACCGCAGCGCCCCTGCTCGGCGCCGACCCCGCGCTCGCGGACGACCCGCGCGTCACCGCGATGATGCCGCCGTGGGACACCGCGCTGGTACGGCAGCAGGCCGGGCTGCCGCCCACCGACGCCCAACTGGCAACGCTGTCCCGGGAGATGGATGTCTACCGGCGCATCCTGGCCGGCGGCGGCATGATCGCCCTGGGCACGGACCAGCCGCTCGTCCCGGTCGGGCTGCATCTGCACCTGGCCCTGCGCGCACTGCACGGTTCCGGCCTGTCACCGGCCGACGCGCTGCGCACCGCAACTCTGCTGCCCGCACGGGTCTTCGGTGCCGACGACGATCTGGGTACGGTGGAGGAGGGCAAGCTCGCCGACCTCACCCTCGTCGACGGTGACCCGTTCACCGACTTCGCCACCCTGATCCGCACGGTCGCGGTCCTGCGCGGCGGCATCCTCTTCGAACAGGCGGACCTGGTCGACGCCTTCGGCTCCGCGCAGCCGTACCGGGCGTCCGCTGCCCAGGACTGGCTGGAGGTCAGTCGCCAGATGCGGCGCGACGGGTGCTGCGACCCGGAGAGCGGGGCCTGATCACCCGCCGACGGAGCGGGTCAGCAGTTCGGTGACGTGCCGGCGGACCGTCTCCCAGGCGGTGGGGTCGAGTGTGCCGAGGTCGGTGCGGTGCAGGGTGTCGAGCACGTCCGCACTGTCTTCGGCACACGCGACGGTGCCGCTGAGGACCTCGTAGCCGTCGCGGACGGCGACGCGCAGTCGGTTGCCGCCGTCGTCGGCGTGCAGGGCGGAGGCGACGACGAACGGAGGCGGTCCGCCCGCTTCGGCGTCCAGCTTGCGGTAGCCGCTGATGATCGGTGCACTCCAGCGCAGGCCGACCAGCAGATGGTGTTTGGCCAGCACATCGGAGAGGTCGGTCTCGAAGTGCCCCTCCGGTTCCAGCACCACCGCGCGGGCGTCCAGTACGACTGCGGCGGGCAGCAGACAGCGCAGCGTGCTGCCGACCAGGTTGCCGCCGACCGTGGCCGCACGGCGCACCGCCCCCGTCCCGACACCGGCCGCCGCCCGGTGCAGCACCTCAGGCACCCGGTCGTCGATCTGATGCAGCACGACGGCCGCGCCCAGCTCCTCGGCCCCGATCGTGTTGGCCTCCGGCAGCTCGCGCAGCGACACCGCCAGTTCGGGGAAGCCGTCCCGCTGCCAGGCGGCCCACACCAGAGTCGCCCCGCCGATCGGCACCGCCCCGTCGGCCAGGCACTCCTGTACTTCGGGTATGGACGTAGGCAGACGCAACTGCACGGCAACCGACCTGCTTTCCCGGAAAGTTGGCGGCGGTGGAGGCGCCAGGACACCTCGGCCACATGATCACTTCTTTGGCGCATTCTTACCCACATACGCGGGGCGCATACAGGGCTCAACGTGTCACCGCGTGCGCCCCCTGGGTTGAGCAACTGGCCGCGCAGAGCGTCGAGCTGGTGGGCGTGCTCGACCGCGGACGTCTCGTCGAGCGTGGTGAGGGCGAGCAGGAAGACGTCCCAGATGACGAGGCCGGTGAGCACGTCATTGGTGCTTCCGGTCGGGGTGTAGGGGGCGAGGAGGACCGAGTCGACGCGGTCTCCGAAGGCCTCGCTCAGTTCGTCGGTGACGAAGACGACCTGGCGCCGACCGCCCGGGCCCGTTCGACCAGCACGGTGAGTTCGGACAGCTCCCGTCCCGGCTGGAAGATCACGACGGCGTCGCCCTGGCCGAGGGCGAGCAGCGCGTCGGCGAGGGCGACGCCGGTGTCTCCGACGAAGCGGGCCCGGCGTCCGACGCGTCCGAGGGAGCGGGCCAGGTGGCGTGCCGCCAGTTCGCAGGCGGCCACTCCGCAGCAGAGCACCTCGCGGGACTCGGCCAGCACCGTGACCGCTCGTTCCAGGGCCTTACTCCTCGACGCCGTAGGCCTGCCGGACCCCGAACGACACGTCCGGCAGCATCCCCATGAACTGTCCGGCGGCATGCTGCAGCGCGTCGTCATCGCCGGCGCCCTCGCCACCGAGCCCGCGCTGCTGCTGGCCGACGAGGCCACCAGCGCGCTGGACGTCACCACACAGGCCGACATCCTCGCCCTGCTGCACACCCTGCGCGAGCAGCGCGACCTGGGGCTGCTGTTCATCACCCACGACCTGCACCTGGCCGCCGCCTACTGCGACCGCGTGTACGTCATGTACGCGGGCCGCGTCGCCGAGGAGCAGGAGGCGCACCGTCTCTTCTCCGACGCCCGGCACCCCTACACCCGCGGGCTGCCGGCGTGCTCACCCGAGCTGGGCGAGTCGACCCGCCCCCTGGCCCCGATCCCCGGCCGCCCGCCATCGCTCGCGGACACGTTCCCCGGCTGCCCCTTCGCCCCCCGGCGCGCACGCGCCGAACCGCCCTGCGACACCTGGCAGCCGGAGCCGCTCCCGGTCCCGGGCGGCGGCGTGGCAGCGTGCCGCCGTCTGCCCGACCTGCCGGACCTCGATGTCCCTGCCCAGTCCGACCAGCTCGATCCGGCCGCGCAGGCCACCGGGAGTACACGGTGACGGAAATCCTCACGCCCCTGCTCGTCGTCGACGCCGTGCGCAAGACCTACCGGCTGCCGGACGGCGACCGGCTCTCATCACCGACGAGACCGTGGTGATGCGCCGGGGTGTCGTGATCGAGCAGGGCCCGACCTCGAGCGTGCTGAGCGCCCCGAGCACGCGTGCACCCGGCGTCTCCTCGCTTCGGTGCCCCGCCAGGGCTGGGACCCGGCCGAAGCCCGGCTGTAGGGCCCGGCGGCCGGTGGGCGAGGGCGCGTCCGGGATGCCGCCGTCCGGGGTGCGGGGGTAACCCGTGTGATCGCCTCGAATGGTGGGACGGTCCGGTTCGGCTGACCGTGGATCACGTCAAGGCCGGGTCACCCAGCTGGCGAAGCGTCAGCTGCCCGGGTGTGACGGAAGGAATCACAGATGCGCTCTGCACGCATGCTGGTCGCGACTGCCGCGGCCACGGCCGCGCTCGCGATCGCCGCACCCGCCTACGCCGACTCGACGGGTGAGTGGGACCGCGACGACTCCTCCTACGGCAAGGAGAAGGACCACGACGAAGACTCTTCCTACGGCAAGAAGCACGACAAGGACAGCAGGCACGACATGCCGCGCGGCGGGATGCACACGGGTGGCGGAGCGCTGGCCCTGGTGAACCAGGACGACTGGGGCACGGCCAGGGACCCCAAGCACGACCCGCAGACCTACCGGGACGACCATGGCCGGAGCGATGAGGACTCCTGGGGCCACCGGCACGACGGTGAGCACGACCACGACTCGGAGCACAGCGATCACGGCCGGGAGTCGGGGCACGTCGATCACAACGATCACGGCCGGGAGTCGGGGCACGGCGATCACAACGATCACGGCCGGGAGTCGGGGCACGACGAGCACGACCACGAGTCGGGGCGCGGCGAGCACCACGAGGAGTCCGGGAAGTCCGACCACCACAAGCCGCGCGGCGGCGTGCACACCGGCGGCGGCGCGCTCGCCTCGCCGGGCGTGACGGCCGCCGGGCTGGCCATGCTGGGCGTGGCCGGTACCGGCATGTACGCGCTGCGGCGCAAGAAGGCCCCCGAGGGCGCGGCCTGACTGTCCGATGCCGACGACATGACCGCCGAGGCCGCCGCACGTCCCCCTCGCGTCGCGGCGGCCCGGCTCGCCCTTCCCGCGAGATGAGTCCGCTGCCGTGCCCGAGTGAGGTGGTGTCCGATGGCAGCCAGCCCTCCTTCCCCTACCGACGCCGAAACGGCGCCCGCGTGGCTGGGATCCCGCAGACTCGCGACGATCTTCTGGAGTGGGGTTGCCCTGGTCGTCGTGGCAGTGAGCCTGTTCGGCGGTGAGGACGAGCCGTCCGGCACCGGACACGCGCACCATGCCGCACCGGCCGCCACATCGTCCTCGCCCCCGCCCCCGCCCCCGCCCTCGTCCTCGTCCTCGTCGGAGTCCCTCCGAGCCGGAAAGCACCTGCCGCGGTCCAGGCCGATCCGTCTGCGCATCCCGAAGATCTCGGTCGACGCGCCCTTCACCCCCCTCGCCATCGGCCGCTCGGGACAGCTCGATGCCCCGCCCGCGGACGAGGTCAATCTCGTGGGCTGGTACGCCGAGGGGGTGTCCCCGGGGGAGGCGGGTACGTCGATCATCGCCGGGCATGTGGACACGGCGACCTCTCCGGCCGTGTTCGCGGAACTCGGCGAGCTGGAGAAGGGCGACCGGTTCCGGGTGAAGCGAGCCGACCGGCGCGTTGCGACGTTCGTGGTCGACAGCGTGGAGACCTTCGAGAAGGACAGCTTCCCCGACGAGCGGGTGTACGCCGACACCCCGCAGGCCCAGGTGCGCCTCATCACCTGCGCCGGGGACTACGACCGCAGCGCCAAGGACTACACGGAGAACCTCGTCGTCTTCGCTCACCTCGTCTGACGTCGGCCCGTGTGTGCTCCATGTGGGCCTGCGGGACGGGCCGTTGTCAGTGCCGCGCGCTAGTGTCCTTGGCACCGGCTTTCAGCCACATTTCCGGGAGGATCCATGGCCTCGCGCCTCAACCCGTACCTCAGCTTCGACGGCGACGCCAGGCAGGCGTTGGAGTTCTACAAGGAGGTCTTCGGCGGCACGCTGAAGCTCAACACCTACGGCGAGTTCGGGCAGTCGGACGCGCCGAACGCCGACAAGATCATGCACGGCATGCTGGAGACCCCGAGCGGCTTCACCCTGATGGGCGCCGACGCCCCGCCCGGGATGCCGAACAACCCGGGCACCAACTTCTCCGTGAGCCTGAGCGGCGACGACGACGCCGAGCTGCGCGGGTACTGGGAGAAGCTGTCCGACGGCGGCACCGTGTCCGTGCCGTTCGAGAAGCAGATGTGGGGCGACATCTTCGGGATGTGCACGGACCGCTTCGGCATCCCGTGGATGGTCGACATCGTCCAGCACAGCAGCTGACCGCAGCCGCCCGCCGACGGGCCCCTCTGTAGGGGGCCGTCGGCGGGCGTACCGGTGGGGCGACTCCCGTGCCGACTCAAGCCTCGGCTCACTGGAGCGCGGCGACTCCGGCAGCCCGGCGGTCCTCCTGCGCCGAAGTGAGAGCACGGACCATCAGGGCGCCCGCCACGGCCGCACCCACCATGGCCGCGTCGGCCGCCAGCAGCAGCCCGACATCGGAGTAGGCACGCGCGATGACCTCGTCCGTGGAGTCGGTGTACATCAGCCCCACCCCGCTGACCATCCCGACCAGCCACAGTGCCCACCACCAGTTCACGACACGCGGCAGCGGCTGTTCCGGGGCGCCGGTGCGGTGGATGTCGGCGACGAGGGCGCGGGGAATCCACAGGTTCGCGATCGGGATGATCCAGCCGAGGTAGACCCACGGCGAGGAGTAGCGAGGCCGCTGTGCCGAAAGGGCGTAGGCGTTGTCCCGGACGCGCCACAGCCAGGTGATGAAGGCGATGGCGCAGACCACCGTGGCCGCGTCTCCCAGGGAACTGACGATGTGGTAAGCGTCCTCGAGGCCGGTCAGCGGACGGTGTTGGCCGTCGCCCTGGTCCGGTGGTCCGGAAGACGGCTGTCCCGCTGTCGCGAGCCGGATCTGCCAGACGGCTCGGGCCGTCCAGGCCATACCGACGAGGACGAGGGCGGCGACGGCGCAAAGGGCGGTTCCGCGGACCGGGCGCAGGGCCGACCGGGCTATTTGATCTTTCACCCGGCCATCCTGCCGGGCGGTCCGCCGCGCATGCCAGATACCCAGAGTGACAGTGCCGTGCGCAACCCGACACGGCACTGTCACAAAGACGGGTGGTCAGACCGCCATGGCCGGGTAGGTCGGGTACTCCACGCCGGAGACGTGCTGGACGACGCGGATGACCTGGCAGGAGTAGCCGAACTCGTTGTCGTACCAGAGGTAGAGGATCGCGTTGTCGCCGTCGACCTTCGTGGCGCCGGCGTCGACGATCGAGGCGTGTCGGGAGCCGATGAAGTCGCTGGAGACGGCGTCGGGGGCGTTCGTGAAGTCGATCTGGCGCCGCAGGGGCGAGGTGAGCGAGACATCGCGGAGGTGATCGAGGACCTCCTCGCGGGTGGTCTCGCGGCCGAGCCGCAGGCTGAGGATGGCGATCGAGACGTCCGGGACCGGGACGCGGATCGAGCTGCCGGTGATCGGGGCCTTGAGGTCGGGCAGCGCCTTGGCGACGGCGGAGGCGGCGCCCGTCTCGGTGATCACCATGTTGAGCGGCGCGGAGCGGCCACGCCGGTCGGCCTTGTGGTAATTGTCCAGCAGGTTCTGGTCGTTCGTGAACGAGTGGACGGTCTCCACGTGGCCGCGCAGCACGCCGTACTCGTCGGCCATGGCCTTCAGCGGCGGGACGATCGCGTTGGTGGTGCAGGAGGCGCAGGACAGGATCTGCTCGTCCGGCTTGATCGTGTCGTGGTTGACGCCGTGCACGATGTTCGGGACGTCGCCCTTGCCCGGCGCGGTCAGCACGACCTTGTCGATGCCGGGGCGCAGATGCTGGGACAGGCCCTCGCGGTCTCGCCACTTGCCGGTGTTGTCGATGAGGATGGCGTCCTTGATGCCGTACACCGTGTAGTCGACCTCGGACGGGTCGCTCGCGTAGATCACCTTGATCGCGTTGCCGTTGGCGATGATCGTGCTGTTCGCCTCGTCGACGGTGATCGTGCCCTGGAACTGGCCGTGGATGGAGTCGCGGCGCAGCAGCGAGGCGCGTTTGACGATGTCCTGCTCGCCGCCCTGGCGCACGACCACGGCGCGCAGCCGCAGTCCGTTGCCGGAGCCGGCCTTCTCGATCAGCAGCCGGGCGACGAGGCGGCCGATACGGCCGAAGCCGTAGAGGACGACGTCACGCGGCTCACGGCGCTCGATCTTGTTGGCCCCCGTCGCGCCGGCGACGGCCTCGGCGGTGAACTCGGCCACCGACAGACCCCGGTCGTCGGCCCGGTACGTCTCCGCCAGCATGCCGAGGTCGATCTGCGAGGGGCCGAGATCGAGCGCGGTGATGGCGTGCAGGAACGGCAGGGTGTCCGTGACCGACAGTTCCTCGCCGGCGATCTGCCGGGCGAAGCGGTGCGTCTTGAGGATGCTCACCACCGACTTGTTCACCAGGGAGCGGCTGTGCAGCAGGACGGTCACGTCCCGCTCGCGGTGCAGCTTCCCGATGACCGGGATCATCGACTCCGCGATCTCCTCGCGGTTCTTCCAGTTGGTGAACGAGTCCTCGTTGACAGTCACAGGATCCATCTCTTTCGAGCTAGGTAGCGCTCAGATGGTAACGGCACACTCATTCGATCAACGGAGGCGGGTCGACGGGTATCCGGTACGTACCGTTCCTTTGCAGTGGGCACCCTTGACAGGGTGCGTGCTGTTTCGCGACGTTTGATCCCTGCCGGACGGTTCGAGGGGGGGGCAGGGCGCGGAGACCGCGTCAGGGGGGAACCGGGGGAGGGGTCGCCCGTGCGATCCACGAAGAGCAGCAGGACATCACCATTCACAGACCTGAAGAGCTGAGCCCTTCGCTGCGCCGGGCCTGGCACGAGGCGATGGACGAGTCGCCCGACTGCGCCAACCCGTTCCTCGACGCGCTTGCCTGAGCGCACCGCGCCCTTTCGTACGACCTTCTGCGGCCGTTCGACGGCCCCTCGACGGAAGCAGGTGACGATGCCGTACGGATCGCGGCTCGCCGCGATGATGACACGGCGACTCGGACGCGCATGCGTCTACACGCCCTCGGCACGGCTGGCTCTCTGTCTGGCACTGCGGCGCTGGTGCCGCCCGGGTGGACGGGTGCTGATGTCACCGGTGAACGACGACGTGATCCTCTTCGTTGTCCTCGCGGCCGGCCTGCACCGGCCCGGCCGCCGTACCGGAGTCGACCTGGCGGAACATCGACGCCGTCCTGATCACCAATCTGTACGGCATGCCGGACCAGGTCGTCGAACTGCGCCGCCGCTGCGAGCAGTTGGGGATCCCGCTGATCGAGGACACGGCGCACGCGATCGGCACGCATGTGGGCGGGCAGCGGATCGGCACCTTCGGTCAGGCGTCCGCGTTCAGCCTGTCCAAGCATGTCGCGGCGACGGCCGGGGGATTCCTCGCCGTCGAGGACGCGCACCCGCCGGGAGCTGGAGCTGCTGCGCGACGACCTCCTGGTGCCGGGTCGCCTGCGCGCCGACCTGGCCGTCACGCTGCGACCGCTCGCGCGTTCCTCCGTCCGCGCCCTGCATCTGGTGCGTCCGGTGTGGCGCGCGATGCGGCGCCTCGGGCTGCTGGAGCGCGACGCGTTCCGGACGGCCCTGCACGCCCCGCGGCTGCCGGCTGCGCACGTCAGGCGCCGAGCCTGGCCGCGTACGAGCGATGGGTCCGCGTCGACCTGCACGGCTTCCGGGACCGCCACGGAGCCTTCGTCCGCGGGCAGTTGGTGCTGCGGCTGGCCCGGCTCGACGACGACCTCACCCGGCGCAGGGCCGGTGTCTCGCTGCTGTCGGGAACCGCCTGGGCGTCCCGGGCGGTGCGCGACTGCGCGGCACACGACGGACCTCCGCCCCTGTTCCGCGTCCCGCTCCTGGTCCATGAGCGCGACGCCCTCGTGGAACGTCTGGTGCGCCAACGGCATGGTCTGCGGATACGTCTACGAACCGCCGCTCGACGACTACGCGGGAGCGGAGTTCGCCGAACCGTCCCCCGACCCGTCGGCCGCCCGCTGGTTCGCCTCCCACGTCCTCCCGGCCGACCCGCTCCTGGCCCGCAGGATCACGGGAGCCCTGACAAGGGAACGGGCGACAGCCGCACTCCCCGTGATACGGGACCGGGAACATGCCCCGGTCCCGCCACCGTGACGATCAGCGGGGCCCGTACGCCTTGGGCAGCCGCATACCGCGCTCGGCCATGATCTCCCGTACCCGGTCGGGGTAGTTGGTGATGATGCCGTCGATCCCGAAGTCCATCAGCGCTTCCACGGTCGCCGGGTCGTCGCAGGTCCACGGGACGACCTTCAGGCCCCGGGCGTGCGCCGCGTCGACCATGGCCTGATCGGCGTAGAAGCGGAAGCCCGGGTCGTCGACCTTGCCGCTCTGCGGGAAGCCGTAGTTGGGGGAGAGGGTGGTGACTCCGGCGATGCTGTCGGCGGCCTTCACGAAGTCGCCGTCGTAGTCGTCGGCGTCGATCCCGCCGAGCCAGGGGGAGGCGCCGTCCTTGCCGACCTGGAGGAAGTCGTAGTTGGTCAGGGCCACCAGTGGCCACCTCGGCGCGAGCTTGTGCATCGCCTTGAGGGCGCCCCAGTCGAAGGACTGGATGGTGACCTGGCGCTCGATGCCGGAGCGGTGGATCTCCTCGTAGACCCGGCGCACGAACAGCTCGCGCGGCGCGGTCTGTTCGGGGGCGCCCGCCTCGACCTTCGTCTCGACGTTCAGGGTGACCTGCCGGGCCTTGTAGCGCTTGACCAGGTTCAGGACGTCCCGGAGCTCGACCATCTTCTGGCCCTTGATCTGCTCCTGCTCGGGGAAGCCGGGCAGCTGCTGGTAGCCGCAGTCCATGGTCTTGACCTGGGCCAGTGTCAGGTCCTTGATGTACTTGCCGACGTACGGGTACATCGGGTCGCCCGGCGTGAGCGGCGCGGTGTCCTTGCACTTCTGGGCGCTGACCTGCCGGTCGTGGGTGACGACGACCTTCTTGTCCTTGGTGATCTGGGTGTCCAGCTCCAGCGTGGACACACCCAGGCGCAGGGCCTTGCCGAAGCCCTCCAGGGACGACTCGGTCGTCATGCCGATGCCGCCGCGGTGCGCCTGGAGGTCGAAGGAGGGCTTGTGGTGCAACCCCCCGGAGGTGTGCGCCGTCGTCGCGTGAGCGGCCGCCGGGAAGGCGAGCGCCGGCACCAGGGCCAGGCCGGCGAGGACATGCCTTGAGGACATCGAAACCTCACTCTTGTTCGGTTCGGGGGCGACCCGAAGACGCTAGTGCGGCCCTGGGGAGCGTACGACGACCTGGGTGTGAGGGGGCTGTGAACGCTGGAGGAACGCGACGGCACGTCACCCCAGGGGCCTGAAAGTGCGCAGGCGCAGGGAGTTGGCGACGACGAACACCGAGGACAACGCCATGGTTCCGCCGGCGATCATCGGGTTGAGCAGTCCGGCCGCGGCGAGCGGCAGGGCGGCCAGGTTGTAGGCGAAGGCCCAGAACAGGTTGGACCGGATGGTGCCGAGGGTCCGTCGGGCCAGCCGGACGGCGTCGGCGGCGGCCCGCAGATCGCCTCGTACGAGCGTCAGGTCGCTCGCCTCGATCGCCGCATCGGTGCCGGTACCCATGGCCAGTCCCAGGTCGGCCTGCGCGAGCGCGGCCGCGTCGTTGACGCCGTCACCGACCATGGCGACCGAACGGCCCTCGCTCTGAAGGCGCTTGACGACGGCGGCCTTGTCCTGCGGCAGTACCTCGGCGAACACGTCCTCGGGCGCGATGCCGACCTGGCGTGCGACCGACTCGGCCACGGTCCGGTTGTCTCCGGTCAGCAGGATCGGGGTCAGACCGAGGCCGCGCAGCCGCTCGATCGCCTCCGGGCTGGTCTCCTTGACCGCGTCGGCGACTTCGAGGACCGCCCGCGCCTCCCCGTCCCAGGCGACGGCGATCGCGGTGCGCCCGGCCGCCTCGGCCTCGGACTTGGCCCGCTTCAGCTCCTCGGGCAGCTCCAGCGCCCAGTCGGCGAGCAGCCGTTCCCGCCCGACGAGGACGGCGTGGCCGTCGACGACGCCCTGCACGCCCAGACCGGGCACGTTCGCGAAGTCCTCGGGCGTGGGCAGCGCGCCCAGCTTCTCCAGTGCTCCGTCGGCCACGGCTCGGGCGATCGGGTGCTCGGAGGCGTGCTCCAACGCGCCCGCCAGCCGCAGGACTTCGGACTCGTCGCCTCCATCGGCGGTGTGCACGGCGAGCAGCGTCATCCGGCCGGTGGTGACCGTGCCCGTCTTGTCGAGGACGACGGTGTCGACCTTGCGGGTGGACTCCAGCACCTCAGGACCCTTGATCAGGATGCCGAGCTGGGCGCCCCGGCCCGTGCCGACCAGCAGCGCGGTCGGGGTGGCGAGACCCAGGGCGCACGGGCAGGCGATGATCAGGACTGCGACGGCGGCCGTGAACGCGGCCGTCAGCCCGGCGCCGTTGCCCAGCCAGAAGCCGAGGGTGCCCAGGGCCAGGGCGATCACGACCGGCACGAACACGGCGGAGATCCGGTCCGCGAGCCGCTGCGCGGCGGCCTTCCCGTTCTGCGCGTCCTCCACCAGCTTGGCCATCCGGGCGAGCTGGGTGTCCGCGCCGACCCGTACGGCCTCGACGACGAGCCGCCCGCCCGCGTTGACCGTGGCGCCGGTGACCGGATCGCCCTGGGACACCTCAACCGGCACGGACTCGCCGGTGAGCATGGACGCGTCGATGGCGGAGGAGCCCTCGACGACCGTCCCGTCAGTGGCGATCTTCTCGCCGGGACGCACCAGGAAGCGGTCGCCGACCGTCAACTCGGCGACGGGGACGGTCTGTTCGCGGCCGTCCGGGCGCAGCACGGTGACGTCCTTCGCACCCAGCTCCAGCAGCGCCTTGAGAGCGGCTCCCGCCTTGCGCTTCGAGCGGGCCTCGAAGTAGCGCCCGGCCAGGATGAACATGGTGACGCCGGCCGCGGCCTCCAGGTAGATGTTCCCGGCGCCGTCTCCGCGGGCGATGGTCAGCTCGAAGGGATGCGTCATCCCTGGCGTGCCCGCGGTCCCGAAGAACAGCGCCCACAGCGACCACAGGAACGCCGCCGACGTACCCACCGAGATCAGCGTGTCCATCGTGGCCGCACCATGGCGGGCATTGGTCAGCGCCGCCTGATGGAAGGGCCATCCGGCGTACGTCACGACGGGCGCCGCCAGCGTCAGGGAAAGCCATTGCCAGTTCTCGAACTGCAGGGCGGGAATCATGGCCATCGCGATCACGGGGACGGCGAGCGCGACCGAGGTGAGCAGCCGCTGCCGGAGGGATCGGAGCTCATGGTCGGTCTGCTCGGGCTCGGGGTCGGCCCGCGCGGGCTCCTGCGCGGTGTACCCCGTCGCCTCGACCGTGGCTATCAGCTCCGGGACGGAGACCTCACCGGTGTAGCTGACCCTGGCCTTCTCGGTGGCGTAGTTGACGGTGGCCGTGACCCCGTCCATGCGGTTGAGCTTCTTCTCGACGCGTGCCGCGCACGAGGCGCAGGTCATGCCGCCGATGACGAGTTCGACCTGGTTACTGGCCATCATCGCTCCTGGACTGCATACGGGGTCGGGGTATCCTTCTTCCGTCGTCATGTATACCCCTGCGGGGTATCAAGAGTAAAGCGCGTCGAAGCCTTGACTTCATACCCCCTGGGGGTATGGTCGATCGCAGAGAAGCCCGGAGATCGGAGAACACCATGCGCACCGCACTGAAGCTCACCGCATTCGCCGCCGCGCTGGCCGCCACCTTCGGCACCGCCTACGGCGTGGGCCAGGGTGTCGCCCCGGTCGTAGAAGACCGCCCGCCCGCGCGGCACGACACGCACACCGAAGCGGCAACGGAGGGAGGGGACGACCACGGCGGGCATGAAGCGGCACCGGCCGGCGGACTGCAGATCTCCGAAGGCGGCTACACCCTCGACCTGAAGACCCCGCGCGTCACCGCCGGGGAGCGGAGCGAGCTGCGCTTCACGATCCGGGACGCCGGCGGCGACGCCGTCACCGCCTACCGGCGCGAGCACGACAAGGAACTGCACCTCATCGTGGCCTCACGCGACCTGATCACCTACCGCCGTCTGCACCCCACCCGCGCCGCCGACGGCACCTGGAGCATCCCCGTCGAACTGCCCCGCGCGGGTGGCTACCGCGTCTTCGCCGACTTCACCCCGGCGAAGAAGGGCGCGGAGAACCTCACCCTCGGCGCGGACCTGGCGGCAGCGGGCCCCTATGAGCCGAAGCCACTGCCCGCGCCCAGCGACACCGCGAGGGTCGACGGCTACGAGGTCGAGCTGTCCGGCGGCCTGCGCCCGAGCACCGAGAGCGAGCTGAAGCTGACGGTGTCCCGCAAGGGCAGGCCGGTCACCGACCTCCAGCCCTACCTGGGTGCCTACGGCCATCTGGTCGCCCTGCGCTCCGGCGACCTCGCCTACCTCCATGTGCACCCCAACACCTCGACGAAGCCGGGCCCCAACATCTCCTTCTCGGCCACGGCACCGAGCAGCGGGACCTACCGGCTGTTCCTCGACTTCAAGCACGAGGGCACCGTCCACACCGCGGCCTTCACGGTCCACGCCGGACAGGCGACGGCGGAAGAGCCCGCGCACGAAGAAGCAGAAGGGCACGGGCACTGAGACGGAGGCCGGTCGGCTGCTGCGACCGGCCTCCACGCATGTCCGGGTGGAGCGTCAGGACGTCGGCTCGGTCACCTTCGTCGAGGTCTCTCCGTCGACCGCCGCGGCGAGCTGCGGCACCAGACGCTCGAGCATGTAGGGCAGGCTCAGCACCGTCACGAAGGAGACCGAGTTGCCGTAGTCGCTGCTCTCCTTGACGAAGACCTCACGGTCCTCCTTCGCCACCGTCAGATCGGCGTACAGGGAGTCCTTGCGCAGCTCGGCCTTGTCCTTGGCGGTGTCGGAGACGATCCAGACGATCGCGTCGGTGTCCAGCAGGTCGGTGCGCTCCTTGCTGATGTTGGCACCGAACTCGTCACCGATGACCTTGTCCAGGTCCTTGGGCAGGGTGAAGCCGAGGTCCGTGAGCAGACGCGAGCGCGGGTCCTGGCTGCCGAAGACGAAGATGCCCTCGTACGGCGTCGCCATCACGGCGCTGGACTTGGCGAACTCCGGGTGTTCGTCGGTCGCCTTCTTGAAGTCGGTCTCGACGCCCGCGACGAGGTCCTTGGCCTTGGCCTCCTGGCCGAGCGCCTTGCCGATGATCTCGGTCTGGTTCTGCCACGGCACGCCGAAGTCGTTGTACTCCTTGGGCTGGGCGACCACCGGGGCGAACTTCGACAGGGTGTCGTACTGCTCCTTGGTCAGGCCGCCGTAGACGGCGAGGATCAGGTCCGGGTTGAGCGCGGCGATCTTCTCCGTCTGCGGGCCGGTGCCGGTGTCCTTGAGGACCGTCGGGGCCGCCGCGCTGCCCAGCTTGTCCGTGGCCCAGGGGCCGATCGCGCCCTTGTAGCCGCCGAGCCACTCGGTCGTGCCCACGGGCACCTTGCCCAGCGCGAGCACGGCGTCCTGGTCGGTCAGACCGACCGTGACGATCCGCTTCGGCTCGGACTTGATGGTCGTACTGCCGTACTTGTGCGGGACGGTCACCGGGAAAGCGGTGCTCGAGGACCCGGTGGCTTCCGAGCCCGCCGTGTCGGAGCCGTCGTCGGATCCGCAGGCCGTGACCGTGACGAAGAGGAGCAGCGCGGAGGCGAGTGCCGCGGCGAGCCGGGTGCCTCTGAGAGAGCCGAGCATCAATGGTCCTTCTTGGTTGTGTCGGTGCTGGGACGGGGCGTGGGGGGCTCGTCGACGGGTGTGCGGGTGCCGGACCACGCCTGCCACAGGGAGGCGTAGGGGCCCGCGGTCGCGCACAGTTCGTCGTGGGTTCCGCTCTGCACGATCCGGCCGCCGTCCATGACGACGATCCGGTCCGCGTCGGCGGCCTGGGTGAGGCGGTGGGCGACGACGAGCGCGGTGCGGTGCTCGATCGCCCGCTCCGCCGCCTTCTCCAGCAGGCGGGCGCCGGTGCTGCCCGCCTCGGCCGTGGCCTCGTCGAGCACGGCCACCGGCGGATCGGCCAGGACCAGCCGGGCCAGGGCCAGTTGCTGCACCTGGGCGGCGGTGAGGCGGTGTCCGCCCTCGCCGACGACGGTGGCCAGACCCTCCGGCAGCGCCTCGGCCCAGTCCAGCGCATCCACCTTGGCGAGTGCCGCGCGCAGGTCCTGGTCCGTGGCGTCGGCGCGCGCCAGGCGCAGATCGTCGGCGAGCGGCCCGGCGAAGACATGTGTCTCCTGGGTCACCAGGGCCACGGGCAGGCCGTCGGTGGGAGCGTTCAGCTGTACCGAGCCGGCGGTCGGCCGGTGCACGCCCGCGATCAGCTTGGCCAGCGTCGTCTTGCCCGCGCCGCTCGCGCCGACGAGGGCGACGCGTTCGCCGGCCGCGAGGGTGAGGTGCACGTCGTGCAGGACGGGACGGCCGGGCTCGTACGCGTGATGGACGCCCGTCACCGTCACCGCGCCGGACTCGGGACGGTCGTACGGACTCGGTGCTCCGGTTGATGCCTCGGTCGCCGGTCCGTCCGCGACCCCGACCAGCCGGGCGAGCGCCGCCGTCGCCGACTGGGCGTCGTCCAGCAGGACGAGGGCCGAGTTGATGGGGGTGAACAGACTGTGGAAGTAGAGCGCGGCAGCCGTGGCGGTGCCGATGGATACGGAGTCGCCGCGCACCAGCAGGAAGCCGGTGACGAGGACGGCGGCGAGGCCGGTGTACTCGGCGATGTGCAGCCGGTTGTAGAAGTCGAGCACCAGCCGCACCCCGCGCATGGTCAGCGCCACCGCGGCCGAGGAGCGCTTGGTCACGTGTGCGGCGTGCTGCTCCTCCATCCGGAACGCCCGTACCGTTGCGGCGCCCGCGATGGTGTCCAGGAGCTGCTGTTGCTGGGACCCCATGGCGATGCGCTGCTCGGCGTAGAGGGGGACGGCATGGCGTACGTACCAGCGTGCGGTCCCCGCCTGGACGGGCACGGCGAGCAGGGCCGCCAGCAGGAACCGCCAGTCCAGCGCCGCCATCGCGGCCAGGGTCAGCACGATGGCCAGCAGGGAGCGGGCCAGTTCGGGCAGCGCGTTGCGCACCGCCTCGCCGACCACCGAGACGTCCCGGGTGACCCGGGCGTTGAGATCTCCGGAGCCTGCCTTCTCCACCTGTTCCAGGGGCAGTCGCAGGGCCCGCTCCACGAACCGTTCGCGCAACTGCGCCAGTACCGTCTCGCCGAGCCGGGAGACCAGTGACAGACCGAGCGTGGTGGCGCCGCCCTGCACGACGGCGACCAGCACCAGCAGGACGACGGGCAGGGTGAGGTCGTCGGCCGGGCGGTGCTCGGCGACCACGTCCACGATGCGGCCGAGCAGCGGCTGGATGAGCAGCCCGACCCCGGTCGCCGCGGTCATCACGGCGAAAGCGGTGAGCATCAGGCGCCGGTGCGGACGGACGAGTTCACGGACCGCGGCCCGGGTGCGGACCGGCGTCGCCGTGGGCAGCAGTTCGCGGGTGGGGGTCGGGTCGGTCATGCCACCACCGCCGCTCGGTAGGACTCATGACGGCGTATCAGGTCGGCGTGCGGAGCCGTGTCGCAGACCCGTCCGTCCTCCAGCAACACGACCCGGTCGGTGACCGACAGGAGCCCGGGGCTGGTGGTCACCAGGATCGTCGTACGGCCCTTGCGGATCTCCCGGATTCCGGTGGCGATGCCCGCCTCGGTGACCGCGTCCACCGCGGTGGTCGGATCGTGGACGACCAGAACAGGCCGGTCGGCGGCCAAGGCGCGGGCCAGGGCGACCCGTTGGCGCTGCCCGCCCGACAGGGACCGGCCGCGTTCGCTGACCGCCGTGTCGGCGCCGTCCGGCAGGGACTGGGCGACCTGCGCCACCCCGGCCGCCGCCATCGCCGGCTCCGGATCGGCACCGTCCGGGGCGGACGCCGTGACGTTGTCGTGGACGGTGCCCTCGAAGAGGTCGGCGTCGTGCTCGGCCACCAGCATCGCCGTACGCAACTGAGCCGGATCCAGGTCCCGCAGGGGTACGCCGTCCAGCTCGACCGTGCCCGAGTCCGGGTCGGTCTGCCGGGCCAGGGCGCGCATCAGGTCCGTGGCCTGGGCGGGGTCGGTCGTGACCACGCCGAGCAGCTCGCCGGGCGCGACCTCCAGGTCGACGTCGCGCAGCCCGCCGAGGCTGACGCCGCTGAGCCGGACCGCGCCGCGCACCGGCTGGGGGAGGGCTGCCTCGCCGGCGTCGACGGTGTGCGGGGCGGCTAGCACCTCCGCGATCCGGGAGGCGGAGGCGCGCCCCTGGGCGAGCTCGGCGTTGACCCACGCGAGCACCTCCAGCGGGCCGAGCAGGAAGAGCGCGAGCCCGACCGCCGACACCAACTGGCCCAGACTGATGTCGCCGTGGGCCGCGAGCCGGCCGCCGACGAGGGCGACGGCGGCGATCAGACAGCCCGTCAGGGTCAGCACCATGCCGCTCTGGAAGGCCTGTGCGCGGGCCGCTTTCAAGGTGGCCTGGAGGGAGTCGCGGCTGGTGGTGCGGTAGCGGGTGATGGCGGTCGACTCACCGCCGATGCCCTTGAGGATCCTCAGACCGGACACCAGATCGGCGGCGACGGCCGAGGCGTGCGCGGCCCGTTCCTGCTCGGCCTCGCTGCGGGACTCCAGCGGCTTGCTCAGCAGGTGGCCGAGCCACAGCAGCACCGGCGTGCCGAGCAGTACGACCAGGCCGAGTGTCACCGACGCCCGAAACAGGACGACGGCGCAGGCAAGGATGCCGGCCAGGGCCGAAATTCCCGCCATCAGTGCCATGTTGACGGCGCCGACCCGCTTGGCGTCCTCGGTGGCGACGTTGGCGAGCGCGCCGGGCAGGCGGCCTTCCTCCGCTCCGCCGCGTGGATGAAGGACGCGTCGTACGAGGGTGATGCGCAGGTCGTGTTCGGCCTGCGCGGCGGCCCGGTCGCCGGACCAGGCGCCGTAGCGGTAGCTGAGCGCGAGTCCCGTGTAGACCACGGCGAGGACGGCGAGCCACCGCAGCAGGGCGCCGGTGTCGGAGTCCGTGACGGCGCGGTCGATGACGACACCGATGAGGACCGGCACCAGCGCCTCGCCCGCCTGGTGTCCCGAGCCGAGGAGCGCGCCGAGCGCGACATCGCGCCGCTGCCCCTTGATCGACCGTCTCAGGACGTCCCGTCCCGACGGATTTGAAGGACCCACCCGCACCCCTCCGGGATCGGACGACCGTTGAATCGCTCGACAGGCTGAAAACTTAGGTGAGGCTACTCTGACTTGATGAATCTTGCCCAGTGGCGTCGCCCGCGTCCCCGCGCCGGTGAGTGAGCAGGGAGTCGAGGATCTCGCCGGAGCGTACGGCGGTCGTGGAGAGAAGGGTGGAAGTCAGGCCGTGGGTGTGCTCGGTCGCACCCTGCAGATAGATACCGGCGGTGACCTCGGGTGCGGCCTCCACGCGGTGGTCGCGTCCGACTCGTACGGCGTCGTTGTCGTCCCGCAGGCAGAGCTTCGCGGTTCGGCCCAGCAGGGGGTCGAGCTCCCGCGGGCGGTAGCCGGTCGCGTGGACCAGCACATCGCAGGCGATCACCTCCCGTTCTCCGGTGGGGAGGTACTCGACGGTGACCTCGAGTCGGTCGGGCAGTTGCCGCACGTCCCGGATGCGGGACACGTTCCGCAGCTGGAGGCGCTCGTGGCCCTGGACCTTCTCGCGGTACATGGTGGCGTACAGCGACTCGATCAAGTCCATGTCGACCACTGAGTAGTTGGTGCTGCGGTGGTAGTCGTACAGGGACTGCTTCACCTCGGGCCGCGCCTGGAAGTAGACGTCCACGGCCTCCGGGTCGAAGATCCGGTTGGCGAACGGGCTGTCGTCGGCGGGTGTGTAGCCGTACTTGGCGAAGACCGCGCAGATCTCCGAGTCGGGGAAGGAGCGGTGCAGGTAGTCGACCGCTTCGGCGCCGCTCTGTCCCGCGCCGAGGACCAGGATGCGGTGCACCGATCCGCCCCGGCCGGTCAACTCGCGGGTGCGCGGGATCAGTTCGCTGTTGTGCCAGATGCGGTCCGAGAGGGCTATGTCGGGCGGCACATGGGGTTCCAGGCCCACGGCCACCGAGATGTTGCGGGTGCGGCGGACCACCGTGCGCTGTGGATCGCCGGGTACGCGGCTGACCACGTCGAACCAGCGGACCTCGCCGCCCTCGGCGGTGACCGGTTCCACGGCGAGGACCTCGGCGTCGTACGTGACCAGGTCCGCGACCCGGGTGGCCGCCCACTCGAAGTACTCGTGGAACTCGATCCGCAGCGGGAACAGGGTCTTCGCGTTGAGGAAGTCGACCAGTCTGCCGCGCTCCCGAAGGAAGCACAGGAAGCTGAAGTCGCTCGTGGGATTGCGCATGGTGACCAGGTCCTTCAGGAAGGACACCTGCATGGTCGCGTCGTCGATGAGCATTCCGCGGTGCCAGCCGAAGCTCGCCTGGCGTTCCAGGAATCCGGCGCGGATCCGTTCGTGGGGAGCGGCTTGGACGTTGTGTTCCTCGATTGCTATGGCCAGTGCGAGATTTGACGGTCCGAAACCTATTCCGAGCACGTCGTGGACGGCGTCAGGTTCGTCGTGCAGTGCGTTCACCGCAACTTCCCTTCCCCTAGGCGCCACTGATGTTAAATAAGGTTAGCCTTACCTTGCAATGGTGTGTCCTACGAGAGGATCGACTATGCGGGTCGTCATGTTCGGCTATCAGACCTGGGGGCACCGCACGCTCCAGGCTCTGCTGGAGTCCGATCACGAGGTGGTCATGGCCGTCACCCACCCCAAGAGCGACCACGTGTACGAGAAGATCTGGGACGATTCGGTGGCCGAACTCGCCGAGAAGCACGACATCCCCGTACTGCTGCGCAACCGCCCCGACGACCCCGAACTCCGCGCCGCCCTGCGGGACGTGGAGCCCGATCTGATCGTCGCCAACAACTGGCGCACGGTGCTCCCACCGGAGATCTTCGACCTCCCCACGCACGGCACGCTCAACGTCCACGACTCGCTGCTGCCGGCCTACGCGGGCTTCTCCCCGCTGATCTGGGCGCTCATCAACGGCGAACGTGAGGTCGGCGTCACCGCGCACCGCATGGACGCCGAACTCGACGCGGGCGACGTCCTGTTGCAGCGGGCGATCCCGGTGGGCCCGCGCGACACGGTCACCGACCTCTTCCACCGCACTGTCGACCTGATCGCCCCCGTGGTCCACGAGTCGCTGGACCTGATCGCCTCGGGCCGGGCGCGCTGGATTCCGCAGGACCGCAGCAGGGCCAGCTTCTTCCACAAGCGCTCGCTTGAGGACAGCCGCATCGACTGGACCTGGCCCGCTCAGGCCCTGGACCGGCTGGTGCGCGCACAGTCCGACCCGTACCCCAACGCCTTCACCCACCATCGCGGCGAACGCATCCGCATCGTCGAGGCGGAGGTGTCCCAGGGCTGCTACGGCGGCACGCCCGGGCGCATCTTCATCCGGGAGGGAGACGGGGTGGTCGTGGTGGCGGGTGCCGAGGCGCGGACCGGCCGGCTGCACGGACTCCTGGTCAAGCGGGTACGGACGGAGGACGGGACGGAGCTTGCGGCGTCGGAGTACTTCCGCACGATGGGCGGGTATCTGACGGCGCGGCCCTGACGGGGTCCCGCGTTCTCAGTCCGCCGACTGTGCCATCGGCTGCAGCGGCGCGCCCTGGTGATGGCGTCCCATCGGGATCACCATCGGCGTGCCGCTGACCGGGTCCAGGGTGATGCGGCAGTCCAGGTCGAAGACGTCCGCCACCGTCTTGGCCGTGATGACCTCGGCCGGAGTGCCCTCGGCGGCGATCCGGCCGTTCTTCATGGCGACCACGTGATCGGCGTAGCGGCAGGCCTGGTTGAGGTCGTGCAGGACCATCACGACGGTGCGGTTCTCACGCCGGTTGAGGTCCGTGATCAGGTCCAGGACGTCGATCTGGTGGGCCAGGTCCAGATAGGTCGTGGGCTCGTCGAGGAGGAGGACGGGGGTGCCCTGCGCCACGGCCATCGCGATCCAGGCCCGTTGGCGCTGGCCGCCGGACAACTCGTCGACGGGGCGGTCCGCCAGGTCCGTCATACCGGTCGCCGTCAGCGCCTGCCGCACGGCCTGCTCGTCCGCCTTCGACCACTGCCGCCACCAGGTCTGGTGCGGTGAACGACCCCGGTTCACCAGGTCGATGACCGTCAGGCCCTCCGGCGCCACCGGGCTCTGCGGCAGGATGCCCAGACGCTGCGCCAGTTCCCGCGTCGGTATCGAGTGCATCGCCCTGCCGTCCAGATGGACCGCCCCTTCGCGGGGCGCCAGCAGCCGGGCCAGGGCGCGCAGCAGCGTCGACTTGCCGCAGGCGTTGGCGCCGACGACGGCGGTGATCCGGCCGGGCGGCACGGCCAGGTCGAGGCCGTCCACCACCAGGCGGTTGTCGTACGCCAGGCGCAGACCGCTCGCCCGCAGGTCCGGGTCGGCCAAGGGCAGCGCGTCGGCCGGTCCGGCATCGGTCGGCATACGGTCGGTCGACATGGGATCAGCCTCCTGAACCCGCGCGGTTGGCGCGGACGAGCAACCAGAGCAGAACGGGCGCACCGAGCACGCCCGTGACGATTCCGACCGGCAACTCCGTGCCGGAGATCAGCGTACGGGCGATCAGGTCGCCGCCGAGGACCACCAGCGCCCCAGTCAGTCCCGAGGCCACGGTGGGTGGCCAGGCGGTGCCCGCCAGTCGCTGGGCGATCTGCGGCGCGGCGAGCGCAACGAACGCGATCGGGCCCGCGGCGGCGGTGGCGAAGGCGATCAGACCGACTCCGCCGAGCAGGATGGCCAGGCGCACGGGTTGTACCCGCGTGCCCAGGCCGGTGGCCACGTCGTCGCCCAGCTGGAGGGTGCGCAGCAGCCGGCCGAGCAGCAGCGCCGTCGGCAGCAGGACCGCCAGCGCGACGGCGAGGGGGCCGACTTGGGACCACGTACGGCCGTTGAGGTTGCCCACCAGCCAGCCGAGCGCGGCCTGGGCCTGGAAACGGCCGCCCTTGGCCACCAGATAGTCGGTGGCGCTCGTGCAGATCCAGGACACGCCGATGCCGACGAGGATGATCCGGTAGCCGGTGGTGCCGCGGCGCCAGGCGAGGACGTACACCAGCAGGGCCGTGGTCAGCGCGCCGAGCAGTCCGAGCGCCTGCGTGCCGAGGCCTCCGTCCCAGCCCAGCACGATGCCCGCGACCACGAAGGTGCCCGCGCCCTGGGTGAGGCCGATCATGTCGGGGCTGGCCAGCGGATTGCGGGTCATCGTCTGGAACAGCCCGCCGGAGACGCCGAACGCGATGCCGGCCAGCAGTCCGACCAGGGCGCGGGGCAGCCGCAGTTCCTGGACGACGAGCACGGTGCCGGGATCCCCGGAGCCGACCAGGGCCCGCACGACGTCGGTGAAGGCGATCGGGTAGTCGCCGATCGTCAGGCTCCAGCAGAAGACGAAGAAGGCGCCGACGCCGAGGACCGCGCACACCGCCACCAGACGGGGGCGGATGATGCCGGACAGTGGCGGCACGGTCAGGCGGTAGGTCCGGACCGGCGCCGAAAGGGATTTCGCCGAAAGGGACTTGAAGGTCGTCGTCATCCTCATGCCTCCGCGAGCTTGCGCCGTCTGACCAGGGCGATGAAGAACGGTCCGCCGATGAAGGCGACGACGATCCCGGCCTGCACCTCGGTGGGCCGGGCGATCATCCGGCCGATGATGTCCGCGGCGAGGAGCAGGCTCGGCGCGAGCACCGCGGACAGTGGCAGCAGCCAGCGGTGGTCCGGGCCGATGCCCGCCGACTGGGCCAGCACACGGGCAACATGGGGGACCACCAGGCCGATGAAGACGACCGGGCCGATGGCCGCCACCGCCGCTCCGGTCAGCAGGGTGATCGCGGTGACGCCGCCGAGCCGGATGAGGCCGATCCGCCGTCCCAGGGAGGCCGCCACGTCCTCGCCGAGAGCCAGGCTGTTGAGGGCGGGCGCGGCGGCGAGAGCGAGCACGGCACCGACGGCCAGGAAGGGCAGGATCCGCACCACGGTCGCCCCGTCCTGGTCGGCCATCGAGCCGGCGGTGAAGAAGCGGTAGCGGTCGAGCGCGTCCGGGTCGGTCAACGCGATCGCGCTGGTGAGGGAGTTCAGCAGCGCGGTCACCGCGACCCCGGCGAGCGCCAGCTTGACCGGGGTCAGGCCGGAGCGGCCCAACCTACCGAGCAGGAAGACGAGGACGCTCGCCACGAGCGCACCGGCGAAGGCGAACCAGACGTACCCGTAGAACGAGCCGAGTCCGAGCACACCCACGGCCAGCACGATGGCGAAGGACGCGCCCGCGGTGACCCCCAGGATCCCGGGGTCGGCCAGCGGATTGCGCGTCAGGGCCTGCATCAGCGCCCCGGCAAGACCCAGCGCCGCCCCTGCGGTGAGTCCGAGTGCCGTTCGGGGCACCCGAGCCGACCAGACGACGTTGTCCACGAACCGGCTCGGTGCGTCACCGAACAGTGCGCGCACCACTTGGTCCGGCGGAATGCTGGCGGCGCCGAGGGCGAGCGACAGCAGACAGAGCGCGAGCAGCACCACGCCCAGCGATGCGACGAGGAGAACAGGGCGAACCCTTCTGCCCCGCGTCACCGTGCGGTCTCCAACGGGCAACTCCCTTAGGTTAGGCAGACCTTAATCGTAGTGGTCGGTAACAGGGTCGCCCAGACAGGGGTCTTTTGGTTAGGTAATCCTTACCTTAGTATCACCGTGGTCCTCCGGCTGAGCCGGTTCCACACTCTGGAGGCGCGGTCACCAGTGTCCGGTTTCGAAGAACGTGTGTCCGGTACCGACGACGAAACAGCGGCCGCATTCTGGCGGCGGCAACTCGATCCCCTCCCGCTGGAGACCCCTCTCCCCGCCGATTTTCCTTACCCCGCCCGGCCCGACGCGGAACGCCGAACGCTGAGCCGTGCGCTGGACGTCACGGCCGACGCATCGACACTCCTGGCCGCCTGTGTCGCCCTGCTGCACCGCTACGGAGGCGGGCACGACATCACCCTCGGGTATGAGGGCCTGCCGCTCCGGATCGCTCTGGACGGCGGCACGCCCTTCGCGGCGCTCGTACGACGTGTGACCGAGGCGGCCGAGCAGGCCCGGGCCCACCGGATCGAACTCACCACGCTGATCGATCGGTTGCGACCCGAGCCCACCCGGGGCGGCGGACTGTTCTTCAACACGGCGTACGGCGGCATGCGCGACGGCTCCCTCGACGTGGCGCTCGACGTCCGCGCGGGAGACGTCCTGGTGACGTACCGGCCGGACCTCTTCGAGGCCGCGACCGCCCGGCGCATGGCGGATCACTACGCCACCCTCCTCGCGGACGGTCTCGCCCGGCCGCAGGTCCCGGTCGGCGAACTGGCGCTGCTCGGCGCCGAGGAGACCCACCGCGTCCTGCGGGAGTGGAACGACACCGACCACGACGTCCCGCCGCGCACCTGGCCGGCGATGTTCGCCGAGCAGGTCCGCACCCGCCCGGACGACATCGCGCTGGTCTTCGAGAACGCCACACTCACCTACGCCGAACTCGACGAGCGCGCGGCCCGGTTGGCCCACGCCCTGATCGCGCGAGGCGCCGGACCCGAGCGCGTGGTGGCCCTCGCGGTGCCCCGCTCCGCCGAACTCGTCGTCGCCGAAGTCGCCGTCCTGAAATCCGGTGCCGCCTATCTGCCCGTGGACACCGACTACCCGGCCGACCGCATCGCCTACATGCTGGCCGACGCCACCCCGGTCTGCCTGGTCACCACGGCCGAGGTCGCGGCGGACATCCCGCCCTGCGACGGCATGGACGTCGTGGTCCTCGACGCGCCAGAGACCGTACGGGAGTTGGCCGAGCACCCGGCGCAGGGACCGGACCCCAGCACGCTGTCCGTGACCAACACCGCCTACGTGATCTACACCTCCGGCTCCACCGGCCGCCCCAAGGGCGTGGTCCTCACCCACGCGGGCGTCGCCAAGCTGATCGCCACGCAGACCGAACGGTTCGGGATCGGTCCGCACAGCCGGGTGCTGCAGTTCGCCTCGCCCAGCTTCGACGTGGCGTTCTGGGACCTGTGCCTCGGCCTGCTGTCCGGCGGCCGGCTCGTCGTCGTACCGAGCGAACTGCGGGCGCCCGGCGCGCCGCTCGCCGACTACGCCCACGCACACGGCATCACGTTCATGATCCTCCCGCCGGCGCTGCTCGCCGCCATGCCCGAGGACGTCGAACTGCCGCCCGCCACCCTGCTCGCGGGCACGGAACGGGTCTCGCCCGAACTGGTCGGCCGCTATGCCCGCGGCCGGATGATGTTCAACGCGTACGGCCCCACCGAGGCGACCACCAACTCCACCCTCGGCCTGTGCAACCCCGACATCCCGGCCGGCTCCATCGTGCCCATCGGCATCCCCGACCCGGGCACCCGGGCCTACGTCCTCGACGCCCGCCTGAGGCCCGTCCCGCCCGGAGTCCCCGGCGAGCTGTACCTGGGCGGCGCCGGGCTCGCCCGCGGCTACCTCGGACGGCCCGACCTGACCGCGGAACGCTTCGTCGCCGACCCGTTCGGGGCGCCGGGCGAACGCCTCTACCGCACCGGCGACCTGGTGCGCTGGAAGGCCGACGGACGCCTGGAGTTCCTGGGCCGCGCCGACTCCCAGGTGAAGATCCGCGGCTTCCGCATCGAACCCGGCGAGATCGAGTCCGTACTGCGCGCCCATCCGGCCGTGGACCAGGCGGCGGTGGTGGTCCGCGAGGACCGCCCCGGCGACCGGCGGCTCGCCGCGTACGTCGTCCCCGCGCTGGACGGCGCCACCGTCCCCGACACGACCGAGCAGGTACGGGAGTGGAAGGACCTCCACGAACTCCTGTACGCGGCGGCTGGATCCGAGGGCAACCGCGACCATGGTGTCCGCGAGAACTTCGCGGGCTGGAACAGCATGTACGACGGGCTGCCCATCCCCGTCGAGGAGATGCGCGAGTGGCGCGCGGCGACCGTCGCCCGCATCGAGGAGCTGGCGCCCCGCCGGGTGCTCGAGATCGGCGTCGGCAGCGGCCTGATCCTCAGCCGCATCGCGCCGGGCTGTGCGGAGTACTGGGGCACCGACCTCTCCGAGGAGGCCGTACGCGCTCTGCGGACCCAGGTCGAGGCCGTACCGGAACTCGCCGACCGGGTCCGCCTGAGCCCCCGGCCCGCCCATGACGTCAGCGGACTGCCCGAGGGCCACTTCGACACCGTCGTCCTCAACTCCGTCGCCCAGTACTTCCCGAGCGCCGGCTACCTCACGGACGTCATCCGCGCCGTCGACACGCTGCTCGCACCCGGCGGCACCCTGTTCATCGGCGACGTACGCAACGCCCGCCTGCTGCGCTGCCTGCGCACGGCCGTCGAGACCCGGCGCGCGGACGACCCGCAGGACAAGCAGGCCCTGCGGGCGGCCGTGGAGCGGTCGATCAGCTGGGAGGGCGAACTCCTCCTGGACCCGGACTACTTCGCCGCCCTCGAAGGCTTCGACGCCGAGATCCAGGTAAAGCGGGGCCCTCACCACAACGAGCTGACGCGGTACCGGTACGACGTCGTGCTGCGCCGGCAGACCCCTGCCCTGGCGCAGGCCGACCTCGACGAGATCCCGTGGAGCGGGCCGGAGGCACTCGAAGCCCGGCTGGCCGAGGGCGGCGCCACCCCGCTCAGGGTCACCGCCGTCCCCAACGCCCGCCTCGCCGAGGACCTGGCCGCGCTGTCCGCCCTCGACGACAGCAGCCGTACCGCCGATGCCCCGGACCCCGAGGTCTTCCACGCGCTCGGAGCCCGGTACGGCTACCGGACCGCCATCACCTGGAACGGCGCCGCCGAAGACGGCAGCCTGGACATCGTGTTCGCCCCGGGCGACATACCGGGCGGCACCCTGTACCGGTCGTCCGGCGCCGCCCCGCACGCCAACCGCCCCGCGCCCTTCCGTGAGGTCAACTCCCTGATGAGGGCGCTGCGTTCGTACGTGGCGGAGAAACTGCCCGAGTACATGGTCCCCGCGGCCGTCGTCCCCCTGGACCGCCTCCCGGTCACCCCCAGCGGAAAGCTCGACGCCGCCGCGCTCCCGATCCCCGACTACGGCGCCGCCAGCTCCGGCCGTCCGCCCCGGGACGCCCGCGAGGAACTTCTGTGCGCGGCCTACGCCGACGTGCTCGGCCTGCGCTCGGCCACCATCGACGACGACTTCTTCGCCCTCGGCGGCGACAGCATCACCGCCATCCAACTCCTCGTCCACGCCCGCCGGGCCGGACTGCGGCTCAGCTCCCGCGACGTCTTCCGGCACCGCACGGTCGCCGCACTCGCCGAGGCGGCGGGAGAGGTCGTACAGCAGAACACCGACGACCACGCCCCGCTCGTCCACCTCACCGCCGACGAACTCGCCGAACTCCAGGGCGAGTTCCCGGTCACCGTGGAGGAACTGCTGCCGCTGGGCCCGCTCCAGCAGGGCTTCTACTTCCACTCCCTCCTCGACGGCGCCGACCGTGACGCATACGTCGTCCAGCAGGCCCTGGAACTGTCCGGACCGGTGGACGGCGAGCAACTGCGCCGGGCCGCCCAGCGCGTCCTGGACCGGCACGCCCCGCTGCGCGCCTGCTTCCGCCGGCGCGGCGACGGGCAGCCCGTGCAGATCGTGGCCGGAGGGCTGGAGATGCCCTGGCGCGAAGTGGACCTCTCCGCCCAGGCCGCCGACGTCCGCGAACAGCTCGCCGAGGCGGTGGCCGCCGACGAGCGTGCCCGTCGCTTCGACCTCGCCCGTCCGCCCCTGATGCGCTGCGCACTCGTCCGGCTCGACGGGGACCGCAGCCGCCTTCTGCTGACGTTCCATCACATCGTGGCCGACGGCTGGTCGTTGCCGGTGCTGCACCGCGAGCTGATGGCCTGCTACGGGGACACGCCGGCCGTGCTGCCGCAACCGGCGCCGTACCAGGCCTATCTGCGCCGCCTGGCCGCCGCCGACCAGAATGCCGCGCGTGCGGCCTGGCGCGCCGCGCTCGCCGGAGTCGAGGAGCCCACCCGGCTGGTCGATACGCCCGCCGACGGGTCGCCCGTCGAGCCCGCGCAGATCCGCGTCGAGCTCTCCGAGCAGGTCACCGCGCGACTGGCGGCCCGCGCCCGGGAGCACGGGGTGACGCTCGGCACCGTCGTCCAGGGCGCCTGGGGCCTGCTCGTCGGACGGCTGACCGCCCGGCAGGACGTGGTGTTCGGCACCACCGTCTCCGGCCGCGATGCCGAGGTCGAGGGCATCGAGTCCATGGTCGGCCTGTTCATCAACACCCTGCCGACCCGCTTCCGTTGGGACCCCGCCGACACCCTCGCCGACCTGCTCGGCCGCCTTCAGGACGAGCAGGCCCGGCTGCTGGACCACCAGCACCTCGGCCTCGCCGAACTCCAGCGCCTCGCCGGCCTCGCGGGCGCGGGCGACCTCTTCGACACCCTCGTCGTCTTCGAGAACTACCCGCACGCGAACGGCCTCGCCGACCCGGGCGGCACCCTGCGGCTCACCGGCCACGAGTTCCACGACGCCGTCCACTATCCGCTCGCCCTGATCGTCAAGCCGGGCCGCCGGCTCGACCTGCGCCTCAAGTACCACGTGGGCCGACTCGACAACGTGGCCGTGCAACGGATCGCGGACCGGCTCTCCCGCATCCTGCATTCCGTGGCCACGGACCCGCGACAGACCGCCGCGGGTCTGGAACTCCTGTCGGCGGAGGAGCTCTTCGAAGCCGACCTGACGGGCGAGCAGCGTCAGGTGCCCGAGACGACCCTTGCGGCGGCCATCGAGGCGCAGGCGGCCCGCACCCCGCAGTCCATCGCGGTCGTGTACGAGGGCGAGCCCCTCAGCTACCGCGAACTGGACAATCGCGCAGGCGAGTTGGCGTGTCGGCTCGCCGCCCGGGGCGCCGGGCCGGGCACGGTCGTCGCCGTCGCCGTACCGCGCTCGGCCGAGCTGATGGTCGCGCTGCTCGGCGTGCTGAAGTCCGGTGCCGCCTATCTGCCGGTCGACGTGGACTATCCCGTCGACCGGGTGGCCCACATGCTCACCGACTCCGGCGCCACGACGGTCGTCACCGTGACCGGCACCCGGCTCCCCGACGTCCCCGGCCTCGGAGCGCTGCTGCTCGACGGCCCGGCGGGGGATGTGCCCGACGCTTGCCCGGCTCCGGCGCGACCAGAGGCCCCGGGCTTCGAATCCCTGCTGCTTGAGGGCCTGGCGGGGGATGTGCCCGACGCTTGCCCGGCTCCGGCGCGACCAGAGGCCCCGGGCTTCGAATCCCTGCTGCTTGAGGGCCCGGCGGGGGATGTGCCCGACGCTTGCCCGGCTCCGGCGCGACCAGAGGCCCCGGGCTTCGAATCCCTGCTGCTTGAGGGCCCGGCGGGGGATGTGCCCGACGCTTGCCCGGCTCCGGCGCGACCAGAAGCCCCGGGCCTCGAAGCGCTGCTGCTTGACGGCCCGGCGGGGGATGTGCCCGACGCCCGCCCGGCTCCGGCGCGACCAGAGGCCCCGGACCTCGAAGCGCTGCTGCTCGACGCCCCGGACGCGGACGTGCCCGACGCCCGCCCCACCCCGGCGCACCCCGACGACCCGGCGTACCTGATCTACACCTCGGGCTCCACCGGCCGCCCCAAGGGCGTCGTCGTCACCCACCGGGCCATCGTCAACCGGCTCGCGTGGATGCAGGGCCAGTACGGTCTGACCGCCGACGACCGGGTGCTCCAGAAGACCCCGGCCAGCTTCGACGTCAGCGTCTGGGAGTTCTTCTGGGCGCTGTGCGAGGGCGCCACCGTGGTCCTCGCCCGCCCGGACGGACACCGCGACCCGGCCTACCTCGCCGGGCTGATCCGGGAACAGGGCATCACCACCCTGCACTTCGTGCCCTCGATGCTGGAGGCCTTCCTCCAGTCCGAGGAGATCACCGCCGATCCGGCCTGGGCCGCGTCCCTGCGGCGCGTCTTCAGCAGCGGCGAGGCCCTGCCCGGCGCCGCCGCCGCCCGCTGGCGGGAGCTGACCGGTGTGCCGCTGCACAACCTGTACGGCCCCACCGAGGCCGCGGTCGACGTCACGTATCACGCGTACGACGGCGCCCCCGGCACCACCGTGCCCATCGGCCGCCCGGTGTGGAACACCGGCCTGCGTGTCCTCGACTCCTGCCTGCGCCCGGTGCCCGAAGGAGTGCCGGGCGAGCTGTACCTGACGGGCGTCCAACTCGCCCGCGGCTATCACGCCAGGCCCGGCCTGACCGCCGAGCGGTTCGTGGCCGATCCGTACGGCGAGCCCGGTACGCGCATGTACCGCACCGGCGACCTCGTGCGCCGCCGAGCCGACGGCGTGATCGAGTACCTGGGCCGTACCGACCGCCAGGTCAAGATCCGCGGCAATCGCATCGAACTCGGCGAGATCGAGGCGGCCTTGGCCCGGCACCCCGACGTCGCCCAGTCCGCGGTCACCGTCACCGGCGGCGCGCTCGTCGCCTACGTCGTCCCGCCTCGGGACGCCCAGCCCCGGCCTGCCGACCTCCAGGCCGCCCTCTCCGCCGAACTGCCCGCCCCCATGGTGCCCGGCGCCTACGTCGTCCTCGACGCCCTCCCGCTCACCCCCAGCGGCAAGCTCGACCGAGCCGCGCTGCCCGCGCCGCAGGCGGTACGGGCGGAGGCGCGCGGCCCGCGCAACGCGCACGAACGTGTGCTCACCGAGATCTTCGCCGCCGTGCTGAAGCTCGACGAGGTCGGCATCGACGACGACTTCTTCATGCTGGGCGGCGACAGCATCACCTCCATCGGCGTCTCCAGCCGCGCCCGCCGGGCGGGCCTGGACCTGGGCCCGCGGGACGTCTTCGAACACCGCACGCCCGCCGCCCTCGCCGCGGCGGCCACACCGGTCACCGCCGCGCGAGAGCTGCGCTCCTCCTTCGCCCTCACCACCGAGGAGACCGAGCGCGTCCACCGCCTCAGCCCTTACCCGGTTGAGGACATCTGGCCGCTGGCCCCGCTCCAGGAAGGGCTGTTCTTCCACTCCACGTACGACGACAGCGTCCTCGACGTCTACACCGTCCACGAATCCTTCGACCTCGCCACGCCGCTGGACACCGACCGGCTGCGCACCGCCGTACGCGTGCTGCTGGAGCGCAACCCCAGCCTGCGCGCCGGATTCACCAGCGAAGGACTGCTCCAGCCGGTGCAGTTCATCGTGCGCGATCCCGAGATCCCGCTCGAGGAGGTCGACCTGTCCGGGCTGACCGCCGCCGAACAGGACGTACGGCTGCGGGAGTTGACGGACGCGGAGCGCACCCGCCGCTTCGACCTGACCTCGCCCCTGCTGTTCCGGATGCTGCTCGTCCGGCTCGGCACCGAGCGGGGCGACCGGCTGATCGTCGGCCGGCACCTCCTGCTGTGGGACGGCTGGTCCGCCTGGCTCTTCCTCGACCAGCTCTTCGCCCTGTACGAGTCCGCAGGCGACGCGAGCGACCTGCCGGCCCCCGGTTCCTACCGGGACTACCTGACCTGGCTGGAGGTCCAGGACACCGCCGTCGCCACCGACGCCTGGCGGACCGCCCTCGCCGGACTCGACGAACCCACCCTGCTAGCAGCCACCGACCAGGGCCTCGCGCCCGACATCCCGGAGAGCCTGGAGGTCTCCGTCCCCGATGAGGTGGGCGAGCGGCTGCGCGAGATCGGCCGGCGCCACGGACTGACCCTCAACACCGTCCTCAACGCCGCCTGGGGCCTGACCCTGGCGAGCGCCACCGGACGTACCAACGTGGTCTTCGGCACCACCGTCGCGGGCCGGCCCAGCGAGGTGCCGGAGATCGAGAACGTCATCGGCATGTTCCTCAACACCGTCCCCGCCCGGATCGCCTACGACCCCGCCGAACCGGTGCTCGGGCTGCTGCGCCGCATCCAGGACGAGCGGCTGGACGTGATGCCGTACGAGTACCTCGGCCTGGGCGTGCTGCAGGCCGAGACCGGGCACCGGCGGCTGTTCGACACGCTCTTCGTGCTGCGCAACAGCGACACCGAGGAGCGGCTCGCCGAGCTGAGCGACCGGCACGGCGCCACGGCCGTCGCCAATGTCGACGCCACCCACTATCCCGTCAACCTCGTGGTCACCCCGGGCCGCTCCATCCAGGTGACCCTGACCCACCGGGCCGACGTCGTGGCCCGCCCCGAGGCCCAGAACCTGCTCGACCGCTTCACCCTGCTCCTGGACCGGCTCACCCAGGATCTCGATGCCGCGGTCGGCGGGCTCGACCCTCTACTGCCCGCGGAACACAGGGAGTTGGAGCGCGAGCGAGCCGAAGGCCGGGTGCCAGACCCCGAGGACACCATCGCCGACCTGCTGGCGGACCAGGCCGCGGCCACCCCCGACGCCACGGCCGTCGTCTTCGGCGGCCGGACGCTCACGTACGCCGAACTCGACACCCGCATCAACCGCATGGCCCATCTGCTGCTCGCCCGCGGCGCCGGACCCGAGCGGGTCGTCGCCCTCGGCCTGCCCCGCTCCCTGGAGATGGTCGTCGCGCTCTTCGCTGTCCTGCGCACGGGCGCCGCGTACCTGCCGCTGGAGCTGGACTACCCGGACGACCGGCTCACCGTGATGCTCGACGACGCCCGCCCGGCCATGCTGCTGTCGAACGCCGAGGTGTCCGCGCGCCTGACCTCCTCCGACACTCCGCGGGTACTACTGGACGACCCGGCGGTGGCCGCCGAACTGGCGTCCTGTCCGGGCCACTTGGACCGGCGGACCTTCAGCCTGGAACACCCGGCGTACGTCATCTACACCTCCGGCTCGACCGGCCGCCCGAAGGGCGTTGTCACGCCCTACCGCGGGCTGACCAACATGCAGCTCAACCACCAGCGGGAGATCTTCGCACCGGCCATCGCCTCGGCGGGCGGACGGCGGTTGCGCATCGCCCACACCGTGTCGTTCGCCTTCGACATGTCGTGGGAGGAACTGCTCTGGCTGGTCGAGGGACATGAGGTGCACATCTGCGACGAGGAGCTGCGGCGCGACGCCGAGGCCCTGGTCGCGTACTGCGAGACTCATCGCGTCGACGTCGTGAACGTCACCCCGACTTACGCCCATCTGCTCATCGAGCAGGGCCTGTTGGAGGGACACCGCCCGCCGCTCGTGCTGCTCGGCGGCGAGGCCGTCTCGGAGACCGTGTGGAACCGGCTCCGCGACACGGAGGGAACGTACGGCTACAACCTCTACGGGCCCACCGAGTACACCATCAACACGCTCGGCGGCGGCACCCTCGACAGCGCCACCCCGACCGTCGGCCGGCCGATCCGCGGCACCCGCGCCCACATCCTGGACGCCTGGCTGCGCCCGGTGCCCGAAGGAGTGCCCGGCGAGCTGTACATCGCCGGTATCGGCCTGGCCCGCGGCTATCTCGACCGGCCCGCACTGACCGCGGAGCGGTTCGTCGCCGACCCGTTCGGCGAACCCGGCGAGCGCATGTACCGCACCGGAGACCTGGTACGCCGCCGCCCCGACGGCAACCTCGACTTCCTCGGCCGCACCGACGACCAGGTCAAGATCCGCGGCTACCGCGTCGAACTCGGCGAGATCGAGACCGCGCTGGCCCGGCACCCGCAAGTCGCCCACGCCGCCGTACTCGTCCGCGACGAACGGCTCGTCGGCTATGTCGTCCCCGCCCGGCTCACCGGAGACGACCGGGACACCGCCGAGCGCGACCAGGTCGGCGAGTGGCAGGAGATCTACTCCGACGAGTACGAGGAGATCAGCACCGCCGTCTTCACCGAGGACTACGCCGGCTGGGACTCCTCGTACGACGGCCGGCCCATCCCCTTCGAGGAGATGCACGAGTGGCGTGAGGCCACCGTCGCGCGGATCCGCTCGCTGGGGCCCCGCCGGATCCTGGAGATCGGCGTCGGCTCCGGCCTGCTCCTGTCCAGGCTGGCCCCCGAGGCGGAGGCCTACTGGGCCACGGACTTCGCCGCCCCCGTCATCCGCAAGATCGGCGAAGAGCTGCGCCAGGACCCTGATCTGGCCGCCAAGGTCACTCTCCGCGCCCAGCCCGCCGACGACTGCAGCGGCCTGCCCGCCGACGGCTACTTCGACACGATCGTCATCAACTCCGTCATCCAGTACTTCCCGAGCGTCGACTACCTGACCTCGGTGATCCAGGGCGCCATGCGCCTACTGGCACCCGGCGGCGCACTGTTCGTCGGTGACGTGCGCAACCTGCGGCTCGCCCGCACCTTCCAGACGGAGATCCAAAAGGCCAAGGGGGTCCCCGAGGACGGCCTGGAACGGGCCGTCGAGCGCGGCCTGCGCCTGGAGAAGGAACTCCTCGTCGACCCCGACTACTTCAGCACCCTCGGCCACGGCGTCGACCTGCGCACCAAGCGCGCCCGCCACCACAACGAACTCACCCGCCACCGCTACGACGCCATCCTGTACGCCGGCGACCCGGACCTGCGGCTGCACGAGATCCCGGTGATCGAGTACAGCGCCGGCCTCGACCTGGCGGACCTGGCCCGCACGACCGAACCCCTGCGCCTCACCGGCATCCCCGACGCCCGCGTGGGAGCCGCAGGGGGAGTGGACCCGGAGACGCTGCATGACCTCGGCGCGTGCGTGCTGACCACCTGGTCCCGCGAACCAGGCACCTACGACGCTGTGTTCCTGCCCGACGCTGAAGGGGCACCCGGCGTCACCGCCGGGCTGTACCGGCCGGGCGGCGGGACCGCCCCGTACGCCAACGAGCCGACCGCCGCGCGCGGCGCCAACAGCCTGATCCGGCGGCTGCGCGACGACCTCAAGCAGCACCTGCCCGACTACATGGTCCCGGCCGCCTTCGTCACCCTCGACCGGCTGCCCATGAACGACAACGGCAAGCTGGACGTGCGCGCCCTGCCGGACGCCGAACCGGCCGTCGCGCTCGGCACCGGCCGCGGACCGCGCACCCCGCAGGAGGAGGTGCTCTGCCGGCTCTTCGCCGAGGTGCTCGGCCTGCCCGAAGTCGGCGCCGAGGACGGCTTCTTCGACCTGGGCGGCCACTCCCTGCTTGCCACCCGGCTGATCAGCCGGGCCCGCACGGAGCTGGGCGCCGAGCTGGCCATCCGCGACCTCTTCGAGGCACCCACCGCCGAACTGCTCGCGCTCCGCGCGGACGGCGGACGCCCCGCCCGCCCGGCCGTCGCTCCGGCGGCTCGCCCCGAGCGCATCCCGCTGTCCGCCGCCCAGCGCAGGCTGTGGCTCGTCGAGCGGATCACCGGCAGCGGCGTCGCCTACAACTTCCCCCTGGTCTTCCGGCTCCACGGCGACCTCGACCTCGACGCCCTCCGAGCAGCCGTACGGGACGTGGCGGGCCGCCACGAGGCCCTGCGCACGGTGTTCCCCGAGCACGCGGGCGAGCCGTACCAGCTGATCGTCCCGGCGGCCGACGCCGAACCGGCGTTCTCCGTGACCGACTGCACCGAGAACGAACTGCCCGCCCTGATCGAGACGGCCCAGCGCCGCCCCTTCGACCTCGGCCGGGAACTGCCCCTGCGATGCGAGGTGTTGATGCTCGGCGCGGCCGACCATGTGGTAGCCGTCGTACTCCACCACATCACCACCGACGAGTGGTCCGACCGCCCGTTCCTCGCCGACCTCACCACCGCGTACCAGGCACGGCGGCAGAACCAGGCACCAGCATGGGAGCCGCTGCCGGTCCAGTACGCCGACTACACCCTGTGGCAGCAGGACCTGCTCGGCCGGATCGGTGAGACCCAACTCGCCCACTGGACCGACACCCTGCGCGGCCTGCCCGAAGAACTGCACCTGCCGCTCGACCGCCCCCGCCCGGACGAGCCCACCGGGCGCGGCGGCAAGGTCCGGCTGGAGCTGCCCGCCGACATGGACCGGGCACTGCGCGAACTGTCCACGGCGACCGGCACCAGCATGTTCATGCTCTTCCAGGCGGCCACCGCCGCGCTGCTGCACCGTCTCGGCGCGGGCGACGACATCCCCCTCGGAGCGCCGATCGCGGGCCGCACGGACGACGCGCTGAACGACCTGGTCGGATTCTTCGTCAACACGCTCGTGCTGCGTACGGACCTGTCCGGCGAACCGACATTCCGTCAACTCATCAGTCGGGTACGCGAGTCGGCACTGGAGGCGTTCGAGTACCAGGATCTCCCCTTCGACCAGGTCGTGGAGGCCGTGAACCCGCCCCGGACGGCCGGGCGCAACCCGCTCTTCCAGGTCATGCTCGGCTACCACTACCGCCCCGACGGCGACCCCGACGTGCTCGGCATGCCGACCGACTGGTTCGACATGGACACCGGCATGGCCAAGTTCGACCTCCACTTCACCTTCGTCGACGAGTCGGACCGGTTGACGCTGCTGCTGGAGTACGCGGCCGACCTGTGCGACGAGAAAACAGCCGAGCAGTTGGCGGGGCGTCTGGTGCGGTTGCTGGAGCAGGTGGCGGCCGATCCGGATGTGCCGGTGCGGGATGTGGAGGTGTTGGGGGAGTCGGAGCGGCGGTCGGTCGTGGAGGTGTGGAACGACACCGCGCACGAGGTGGAGGCGAGCAGCCTTCCCGAGTTGTTCCGGTCTCAGGTGGCTCGTACGCCGGATGCGGTGGCGCTTGTCTTCGGTGAGCAGCGGCTGACGTACGCGGAGTTGGATGCGCGGGTCGAGCGCACCGCCCGTGTGCTGGCCGGGATGGGGGCGGGGCCGGAGCGCACGGTGGCGGTCGCGCGGCCGCGCTCCGTCGACCTGGTCGTCGCGTTGCTGGCCGTGCAGCGTGCGGGGGCCGCCTATCTGCCGCTGGACGCGGACTATCCCCAGGAGCGGCTGGAGTTCATGCTGGCGGATGCTCGTCCGGTGTGTGTGGTGCGGGAGGGGTTGCCGGAGGGGGCGGAGGGTGAACTGCCGTCTGATTACGACCCGTTGAGTCCGGCATATGTCATCTACACCTCGGGTTCGACCGGTCGTCCCAAGGGCGTTGTCGTCCCGCATGCGGGGATCGTGAATCGTCTGTTGTGGATGCAGGGCGAGTACGGGCTGACCGCCGACGACCGGGTGTTGCAGAAGACCCCCTCCAGCTTTGACGTCTCGGTGTGGGAGTTCTTCTGGCCGCTGATCACCGGTGCCACGCTGGTGGTCGCCAAGCCCGAGGGGCACAAGGACCCTGCCTACCTGGCCGAGCTGATCCAGGAACAGGGCATCACCACCGTGCACTTCGTGCCCTCGATGCTCCAGATGTTCCTGGAGGAGCCCACTGCGGTCGCGTGCACCGGGCTGCGCCGGGTGCTGTGCAGCGGGGAGGCGCTTCCGGCGGCGGTCGTGGACCGTTTCCGTGCTCTGCTGCCGGCTGAGTTGCACAATCTGTACGGGCCGACGGAGGCTTCGGTCGACGTCACCGCCGTCGAGGTGACGGACCGTGTCGCGATCGGCCGTCCGGTGTGGAACACCCGGGTGTACGTCCTCGATGCGGCCCTGCGTCCGGTTCCGCCCGGCGTGGCGGGTGAGCTGTATCTGGCGGGCGTGCAGTTGGCGCGCGGCTATCTGGACCGGCCGGGGCTGACCGCGGAGCGGTTCACGGCGGATCCGTTCGGTGTACCGGGCTCTCGCATGTACCGCACGGGCGACCTGGCCCGCTGGACCTCCGACGGCACGCTCGAATACCTCGGCCGTACCGACGACCAGGTCAAGATCCGCGGCTTCCGCATCGAACTCGGTGAGATCGCCGACGTGCTCATGCGGCACGACAGCCTCGCCCAGGCCGCCGTAGTCGCGCACGACCAACGGCTCGTCGCGTACGTCGTACCCGCCGCCGGACACACCCCCGACCGCGGCGAACTGCGTCGGCATACGGCCGCCACGTTGCCCGAACACATGGTCCCCGCGGCCTTCGTCACCCTGGACGCGCTGCCGCTCACCCCGAACGGCAAGCTGGACCGCAGGGCCCTGCCCGCCCCCGACTTCACGACCGGAACGAGCGACGGCCGGCCGCGCACCCCGCACGAGGAGATCCTCTGCGGGCTGTTCGCGGACGTGCTGGGCCTAGAACGGGTCGGCGTCGACGACGACTTCTTCATGCTCGGCGGTCACTCACTCCTCGCCATGAGGCTGGTCAGCCGGGTCCGCACGGCGCTGGGCGCCGAACTGACGGTCCGTACGGTCTTCGAGGCGTCCACACCGGCCCGGCTCGGCGAGCGCGTGGCGGGTTCCGCGGGACGTGACATGGCACGACCGGCACTTGATCAGCCGGACCGGCCGGAGCCGCTGCCGCTGTCCTTCGCCCAGCAACGGCTCTGGCTGCTGCACCGGATCGAGGGCCCCGGCGCCACGTACAACATCCCCGCGGCCTGGCGGCTGACCGGCGATCTGGACCGCGACGCCCTCGCCGCCGCCGTCCAGGATCTCGCCGTCCGCCACGAGAGCCTGCGCACGGTCTTCCCGGAACACGGCGGAGTCGCCCGCCAGCTTGTCCTGGACGGTGCCGACGTCGCGATACCGGTGCACCACGAGCAGGTGTCCGAGGCCGACCTCCCCGACCGACTGGCCGAGGCCGCCGGGCGTGGCTTCGAGATCGACCGCGAACTCCCGCTGCGCGTCCATGTCTTCGAGCTGACGCAGCGGGAGTACGTCCTGCTGCTGGTCCTGCACCACATCGCCGGCGACGAGTGGTCGGACGGCCCGCTGTGGCGGGACCTGGCCATCGCCTACCGCGCCCGCAGCGAGGGCCGTGAGCCGGAGTGGGCGCCGCTGCCGGTGCAGTACGCCGACTACACCCTGTGGCACCACCGGCTGCTCGGCGACGACACCGACCCCGGCAGCCTCCAGGCACGGCAAATCGCCTACTGGAAGGAGACGTTGACCGGACTTCCCGAGGAGCTGACCCTCCCGACCGACCGGCCGCGCCCACAGGAGGGCAGCCACGCGGGCGGAGCCGTCGGGCTGAGCCTCGACAGTGAGCTGGAGCGGGACCTGCGCGGCCTCGCGCACCGGCGTGGCGTCAGCATGTTCATGCTCTTCCAGGCGGCCACCGCCGCGCTGCTGCACCGTCTCGGCGCCGGCGACGACATCCCGCTCGGCGCGCCCATCTCGGGCCGCGCCGACGAACGCCTGGAAGACCTGGTCGGCTTCTTCGTCAACTCGCTGGTCCTGCGCACGGACCTCTCCGGCACACCCACCTTCGCCGACCTGCTCGACCGGGTACGCGACACCGACCTGGCCGCCTATGAACACCAGGACCTGCCGTTCGAACGGCTCGTGGAGGCCATCAACCCGGCCCGCTCACTGGCCAGGCATCCCCTCTTCCAGGTCATGGTCGTCTACCTCGGCGACCCCGGCAGCACCCCCGACTTCCCGGGCCTGTCCGCACGCCGCGAACCGCTCCGGCAGGAGAGCGCCAAGTTCGACCTGAGCTTCGACTTCATCGAGCAGTCGGACGGGTCCGGTATCCAGGGCTGGATCGAGTACGGCTCCGACCTGTTCGACCACGAGACGGTCGAGCTGCTGGCGGGGCGTCTGGTGCGGTTGCTGGAGCAGGTGGCGGCCGATCCGGATGTGCCGGTGCGGGATGTGGAGGTGTTGGGGGAGTCGGAGCGGCGGTCGGTCGTCGAGGTGTGGAACGACACCGCCCGTGAGATCCACGCGACCAGCCTCCCCGAGTTGTTCCGGGCTCAGGTGGAACGCACACCCGAGGCCGTCGCCCTGGTCTTCGGTGAGCAGCGGCTGACGTACGCGGAGTTGGATGCGCGAGTTGACCACACCGCTCGCGTACTGGCCGGGATGGGGGCCGGTCCCGAGCGGACCGTCGCGGTGGCCCTGCCCCGTTCGGTCGATCTGGTGGTCGCCCTGCTGGCGACGCATCGCGCCGGAGCGGCCTATCTGCCGCTGGACGTCGAATATCCGCAGGAGCGGCTTGATTTCATGCTGGCGGATGCTCGTCCGGTGTGTGTCGTCCGGGACGGGTTGCCGGAGGGACCGGGCGGTGAACTGCCCTCCGCCTACGATCAGTTGAGTCCCGCCTACGTCATCTACACGTCGGGTTCGACCGGTCGCCCCAAGGGTGTCGTCGTCCCGCATGCGGCCATTGTCAACCGTCTGCTGTGGATGCAGGGCGAGTACGGGATGACCGCCGACGACCGGGTGTTGCAGAAGACCCCGTCCAGCTTCGACGTGTCGGTGTGGGAGTTCTTCTGGCCTCTCATCACAGGCGCCACCCTTGTGGTCGCGAAGCCCGAAGGCCACAAGGACCCTGCCTATCTGGCCGAGCTGATCCAGGAAGAGGGCATCACCACCGCCCACTTCGTGCCCTCGATGCTCCGCGCCTTCCTGGACGAGCCCACCGCCACCAGCTGCTCCAGCCTGCGTCGCGTCCTGTGCAGTGGCGAGGCACTCTCCTCCGACCTCGCCGCCCGCTTCCACACCACCCTGCCGCCGACCGAGTTGCACAACCTGTACGGCCCGACGGAAGCCTCAGTCGACGTCACCGCCATCGAAGTGACCGATCACGTCTCGATCGGCCGTCCGGTGTGGAACACCCGGGTGTACGTCCTCGACGCGGCCCTGCGTCCCGTTCCGCCCGGCGTGGCGGGCGAGCTGTACCTGGCGGGCGTGCAGTTGGCGCGCGGCTATCTGGACCGGCCTGGCCTGACCGCGGACCGTTTCGTCGCCGACCCCTACGGCGCTCCGGGTTGCCGCATGTACCGCACAGGAGACCTGGCCCGCTGGACCCCCGACGGCACGCTCGAATACCTCGGCCGCACCGACGACCAGGTCAAGATCCGCGGCTTCCGCATCGAACTCGGCGAGATCGAGTCCGCCCTCGCCCGCCACGACACCGTCGCCCACGTCAGTGTGGTCGCCCGCGAGCAACAGCTGGTCGCGTACGTCGTCCCGGCCCCCGGCCGTACTCCGGATTCCGGTGCGCTGCGGGCGCACGTCGCCGCCGCGCTGCCCGATCACATGGTCCCCGCGGCCTTCGTCGCCCTGGACGAACTGCCACTCACTCCGAACGGCAAGCTCGACCGCCGGGCCCTGCCCGCCCCCGACTTCGAGGCCGAGACCACCGACACCCTCCCACGCAACCCGCGCGAGGAACTCCTGTGCCGTCTCTTCGCGGACGTGCTGAATCTGCGCCGTGTGGGAGTGGACGACGACTTCTTCACGCTGGGCGGGGACAGCATCGTCGCCATGCAACTGGTCGCACGTGCGCGGACGGCCGGGCTGGTGGTCAGCCCGCGGGACGTCTTCCGCCACAAGACCGCCGCGGGGCTGGCCGCCGCCGCCCGAGTGCTCGACGGCGACGGCGAGGGCGGGACGGCGTCGTCGGACGCCTCGCTGCTCGCGCTCAGCGACGAGGAGCGGGCCGAGACCGCCGGGTTGGGTGCGGCGGAGGTGCTGCCGCTGTCGCCGCTCCAGGCGGGGCTGCTGTTCCACGCCGCGTTCGACTCCGGGGACGAGGGGCCGGACGTCTACACCGTGCAGGTGGCGTACGACATCGACGGCCCGCTGGACGCCGTACGACTGCGGCGGGCCGGGCAGACGCTGCTCGACCGGCACGGGAACCTCCGGGCAGGCTTCCGGTACCTGTCCTCGGGGCGCCCGGTCGCCGTCGTACCGCATACAGCCGTACTGCCGTGGCGGCACGTGGATCTGAGCGCGCTGGACGCCGCGGCCCGTGAGGAACGGTGGACCTCCTTGCTGGCGCAGGAGCGCCGCCGGTTCGAGCCCGCGGAGCCGCCGCTGCTGCGGCTGATGCTGGTCGAGGTCGGCCCCGAGCGGTACCGGCTCGTGCTGTCGCACCAGCACCTGCTGCTCGACGGCTGGTCGGTGCCACGGCTGTTGGGCGAGCTGTCCCAGCTGTACGCGGGAGTCGACCTCCCGGCCCCGGTGCCGTACAAGGACTATCTCGCGTGGCTCGGCCGGCAGGATACGGACGCCTCCTCGGCGGCCTGGGCGGAGGCGCTCGACGGTCTGGCAGAGCCGACGCATCTGGTGCCCGCCGACTCCGGCAGGGCCCCGGCCGTTCCCGAGACGCTCACCACGCTGCTGACGCCGGAGGTGACCGACGCGCTGACCGCGTTCGCCCGTTCGCGCGGTCTGACCGTCAACACACTGGTCCAGGGCGCCTGGAGCATCGTCCTGTCCCGGCTCACCGGGCGCGACGACGTGGTGTTCGGAGCGACCGTCTCCGGGCGGCCACCGGAGCTGAGCGGTGTGGAGTCGATGATCGGGCTGTTCATCAACACCGTTCCCGTACGGGTCCGGATCGACGAGCGCGAGACGCTGGCGGCGTTCCTGGACCGGCTCCAGGACGAGCAGTCGAGGCTCATCGCCCACCAGCACCTCGGGCTCGCCGACATCCAACGGGGCGCCGGGCTGGGGGAGTTGTTCGACACGCTCGTGGTCTTCGAGTCGTACCCCGACGGGGGCGGAGCCGGACTCGGGGCCGAGGAGGGGCTGCGGACCGAGGTCCGCGACCACCGGGACTCGACGCACTATCCCTTCGCCTGGGCCGTCGAGCCCGCCGAACGGCTGCGACTGACCGCCGAGTACCGCACCGACCTGTTCGACACCGCGGCGGCCGAACGGCTCTGCGCGGCGATGGTCCGGCTGCTGGAGGCGATGACCGCCGATGCGGATCAGGCGGTGGGCCGCGTCGACATCCTCACCCCCGAGGAGCGCCACACCCTCCTGGAGACCTGGAACGACACCGCCCTCCCGGTTGCCCCGACCACCGTCCCCGGGCTCTTCGAGGCCCAGGCAGCCGCCACCCCGGACGCCGTCGCCGTGGTCGCGGGCCCCGTCACGCTGACCTTCGCCGAACTCAACGACCACGCAAACCGGTTGGCCCGGCTGCTGGCCGAGCACGGCGCCGGACCCGAGCAGATCGTCGCCCTGACGCTGCCCCGCACCGCGGACTTCATCGTCGCGATGATCGCCGTGCTCAAGTCGGGAGCGGCCTATCTGCCGCTCGACGCGGACCTGCCCGCCGAGCGTGTCCTCGCCATGCTGGACGACGCCGGGGCCCGGCTGGTTCTCACCACCGAGGCACTCGCCGCGGGACTGCCGGACAGCTACGGCGTGGCTCGGCTGGCGCTCGACGCGGAGGAGACCGTCGTACGACTGGCCGCGCACTCCGGCTGCGGCAACCCGGTCGGCCCTGACCCGGACCACCCGGCCTACGTCATCTACACCTCAGGCTCCACCGGCCGCCCCAAGGGCGTCGTGGTCTGCCATCGCAGCGTGGTCAACCTCTTCCACAGCCACCGCCGCACCCTGCACGACCTCGCCAAGGCGGGCACCGGGCGTCGGCATCTGCGCGTCGGGCACTTCTGGTCGTTCTCCTTCGACGCCTCCTGGCAGCCACAGCTGTGGCTGCTCGACGGACACGCGCTGCACATCCTCGACGACGAGACGCGCCGCGACCCCGAACTGACCGCCGCGGCCATCCGCGCCCAGAGCGTCGACTTCATCGAGGTGACGCCGTCGTTCCTGGCCCAGATGGCGGAGTACGGGCTGATCAAGGACGGTGAGTGCCCGCTGGCGGTGGTGGGCGTGGGCGGGGAGGCCGTGCCGGACGCGCTGTGGAGCGAGCTGGCCGCGCTGCCCGGCACGGAGGCCTTCAACCTCTACGGGCCGACGGAGGCGACCGTCGACGCGCTCGCCGCCCGGATCGGAGAGAGCGAGCGGCCGGTGGTCGGGCGTCCGGTCGGCAACACACGGGCGTATGTGCTCGACGGCCGGCTGCGGCCCGTGCCGCCGGGCGTCACCGGCGAGCTGTACCTCGCGGGGGCGGGCCTGGCGCGTGGCTATCTGGGGCGCCCCGGGCTGACCGCCGAGCGGTTCACCGCGGATCCGTTCGGCGCTCCCGGCTCCCGTATGTACCGCACGGGTGACCTGGCCCGCTGGACGGCCGAGGGCACGCTCGAATACCTGGGCCGCGCCGACGACCAGGTCAAGATCCGCGGCTTCCGCATCGAACTCGCGGAGATCGAGGCCGTGTTGGACCGGCACGACGCGGTCGGCCAGGTCGTGGTCGTCGCCCGCGAGGACCGGCCGAGGACCAAGCAGCTGGTCGCGTACGTCGTGCCGGCGGGCGGCGTGCCGAGCCCCGATCCCGCCGAACTGCGGGCCCATGCCGCGGCGGCGCTGCCCGACTACATGGTCCCGGCCGCCGTCGTGGTCCTCGACGAACTGCCGCTGCTGTCCAACGGCAAGCTCGACCGCAGGGCGCTGCCGGCCCCCGAGTTCACGCTCGTGACCGGCGGCCGGGAGCCCGCGAACGACGTCGAGCGCACCCTCTGCGCCCGCTTCGCCGAGGTGCTCGGCCTGCCGGGGGCCGGGGCCGACGACGACTTCTTCGCTCTCGGCGGGGACAGCATCGTCGCCATGCAGTTGGTCAGCCGGGTCCGCGCGGCCGGCCTGCGGATCACTCCACGGCAGGTCTTCCAGCACCGTACGGTCGGCGCGCTGGCCGCCGTGGCGGTGGAACTGGACGCCGCGCAGCTCACACGGCCCGCTCACGACGACGGCTCCGGCACCGTGCCGCTGACGCCGATCATGCATGCGCTGCGGGAGCTGGGCGGTCCGATCGCCGGCTACCACCAGGCCGCTTTCGTACAGACCCCCGCCGCCCTGGACGAGGCCGGGCTGCATACCGTGCTCCAGGCCGTCACCGACCGGCACGACCTGCTGCGGGCCCGGCTGGAGCGGACCGGACGGTGGTCGCTGCACGTGCCGCCGCCGGGCAGCATGCCCGCAGCTTCCTGGGTGGCCCGCGCCGACGTCCGGGGCGCGGACGAGGCGGCGCTCCGGGAAACGGTCGCCAAACACGCCCGTGCCGCGCAGAGCCGCCTCGACCCGGATGCCGGGCGGATGATCCAGGGCGTCTGGTTCGACGCCGGTCCGGACACGCCCGGACGGTTGCTGCTGCTGATCCACCACCTGGTCGTGGACGGCGTGTCCTGGCGCGTACTGCTGCCCGACCTCGCCGCCGCCTGGCGCGACGTCAGCGAGGGCAGGACGCCCGCGCTCGCACCGGTCGACCTGTCGTTCCGGCGCTGGTCCGAACTGCTCGCTGCACGCGCCGTCGACCCCGCCCGCGAGGACGAACTGCCACTGTGGACCTCGGTGTTGGCCGAGGGGAAACCCCTCCCGCTGCTGCGGCCCCTCGACCCGGAACGCGATGTCACCGCCGCCTCCCGGCACCTGTCCCTCACCCTGCCCGCCGACCGTACGGCACCCCTGCTCAGCCGGGTGCCGGCCACCTTCGGGGCGAGCGTCAACGACGTCCTGCTGACCGCCCTCGCGCTCGCCGTCGCCGAATGGCGCGGGGCGGCGTCCGGTGGTGCGGTCCTCGTGGACCTCGAAGGGCACGGGCGAGAGGAGGAGCTGGCGGGCGAGGCCGATCTCTCGCGCACGGTGGGCTGGTTCACCACCGTCGTGCCGGTCCGGCTGGACACCGGCACGCTGGACCTCGCCGACGCGCTCGCCGGGGGACCCGCTCTCGACATGGCCCTGGCGCGTATCCGCGAGCACCTGGCCGCCGCGCCGACGGGCGGCATCGGCCACGGCCTGCTCCGGCATCTCAACCCCGAGACCGGGCCGGTACTGGCCGAACTCGAGCGGCCGCAGATCGAGTTCAACTACATGGGGCGCTTCGGTGTCCCCGAGGCCACGGACTGGTCGTACGCCCCCGAGGCCGACGCGGCGGATCTGGAAGCCGACCCCGGTATGCCGCTGTCCCACGCCCTGACCGTCAACGCCCTGACCGAGGACCGGCCGGAAGGCCCCGAACTGACCGCCCACTGGACCTTCGCGCCCGGAGTACTGCCCGAGGAGGCCGTACGCGACCTGGCCGAGGGCTGGTTCCGGGCACTGGGGGCGCTGGTGGACCGGGCTGCCGAAGAGCCGAAGACAACTCACCTGCAACGAAAGGAACCGGCATGACCAACCCCTTCGAGAACCCCGACGGCGTCTACTCCGTGCTCGTCAACGACGAGGGCCAGCACAGCCTGTGGCCCGACTTCGTCGAGGTACCGGCCGGCTGGAGCGTCGTCCACGGCCCGGCACCCCGGCAGGAGTGCCTGGACCACATCGAGGCCAACTGGACCGACATGCGCCCCAAGAGCCTGGTGCGGCGTATGGACGGCTGAAGTCAGCCGAGAGCGCGGTCGAGATTGAAGGCCGCGCTGATCAGCGCGAGGTGGGTGAACGCCTGCGGGAAGTTGCCCTGTTGCTCGCCGGTGTGGCTGATCTCCTCGGCGTACAGGCCGAGATGGTTGGCGTACGTGAGCATCTTCTCGAAGGCCAGACGTGCCTCGTCGATCCGGCCGGCGTGGACCATGGCCTCGACGTACCAGAACGAGCAGATCGAGAACGTGCCCTCGTCGCCGCGCAGTCCGTCCGGGCTGACCTGCGGGTCGTAGCGGTAGACGAGGGAGTCCGAGACCAGGTCGTGGGTGAGGGCGTCGAGCGTGGACAGCCACTTCGGGTCGGTCGGGGCGATGAACTTCGTCAGCGGCATCATCAGTACGGCCGCGTCCAGTACGTCGCTGTCCTCGTACTGCACGAACGCCTGCCGTGTCTCGGACCAGCCGCGCTTCATGATCCGCCGGTAGATCGTGTCCCGGTGCCCGCGCCAGCGGACCAGGTCGGCGGGCAGACCGCGCCGGTTGGCCATGCGGATGGCCCGCTCGATCGCGACCCAGCACATCAGGCGTGAGTACAGGAAGTTCTTACGGCCGCCGCGGGTCTCCCAGATGCCCTCGTCGGGCTGGTCCCAGTTCTCGCAGACCCAGTCCACCAGGGCACACACGTCGTCCCACTGGTCGCTGGAGATGGGCTTCGCCCACTTGTCGTAGAGGTAGATCGAGTCGATGAGCGCGCCGTAGATGTCGAGCTGGAGCTGCTCGGCCGCGCCGTTCCCGATCCGCACCGGCGCGGACCCCAAGTGCCCTTCGAGGTGGTTGAGTTCATGCTCGGTGAGGTCGGTTCGCCCGTCGATGCCGTACATGATCTGCAGCGGGCCCGAGGGTTTGCCGTCGCCCGGACTGACGTGCCGGGTCACGAACTTCATGAACGCCTCGGCCTCGCCGGTGAAGCCCAGCCGCAGCAGGGCGTACACGCAGAAGGCGGCGTCGCGCACCCACACGTACCGGTAGTCCCAGTTGCGTTCGCCGCCGATCTGCTCGGGCAGACTCGTCGTCGGCGCGGCCACGATCGCCCCGGTCGGCGCATAGGTGAGCAGCTTCAGGGTGAGCGCGGAGCGGTGCACCATCTCCCGCCAGCGGCCCCGGTACTCGGACTGGGACAGCCAGCGCCGCCAGTAGGCCACCGTGCTGTCGAACTGGCTCTCAGCCTCGGTGCGCGCGCACCGGCGCGGATGCACGGTGCCGCCGACCTGGTCCAGCGCGAACACCGCCGACTCGCCCTCGGCGAGCTTGAAGTCGGCGCGCGCGTCCAGGCCGTCGGCCTCCAGCGGCACGGTCGCGGTCAGCCCCAGTGACAGGCCGTCGGAGGCGAAGACCGCCACGTCGCCCTGCATGCGCACGGTGTGCGGGGCGCGGCCGTAGTCGAAGCGGGGCGCCACCCGCGCGCGGAACGGGATGGAGCCGCGTACGCACAGCACCCGCCGGATCAGCCGGTGCCGGGCGACCTCCTCGGCCTCGTGGCCGATCGGCATGAAGTCCTGTACCTCACCGACGCCTTCCTCGGTGAAGAACCTGGTGATCAGGACGTTCGTGTCCGGGAAGTAGAACTGCTTGGTCTGGGCCGGCACCGCGGCGGCGAGTTCGAAGGCGCCGCCCCGTTCCGTGTCCAGGATCGCGGCGAAGACGCTGGGTGCGTCGAAGGACGGGCAGCAGTACCAGTCGATGGTTCCGTCGGTCCCCACCAGGGCGACACTGCGCAGATCGCCGATCAGCCCGTGCTCGGCGATCGGCAGATACCGCGAAGTCCCCGGTACGCCCTGATCGCTCGGTGTCCCGTCCATCACAGCCTCCCTGGCCCGCCCCGTACCGCAGCCTCCCTGGCCCGGCTCGCACCGCGTCACAGTCAGCCTAGATCCGTCCGGTGCGCGCTGTCGGGACAATCGGTCACGGCGTCAGACGGCGATCACCTGGATCCCGGCCTCCTCGAACCGCTGCACCGTCTCCGGCCCGGCCGCCGTGTCCGTGACCAGCGTGTCCACCGCGTCGGCCGCGCAGATCCGGGCGAACGCCCGCCGTCCCAGCTTGCTGGAGTCGGCGGCGACGACCACGCGCTCGGCCCGCTCGCACAGCAGCCGGTTGATCGCGGCCTCCGCCTCGTCGTGCGCCGCGGCGCCATGGGTGACGTCGAAGGAGACGACGCCGAGCACGGCCACATCGATCGTGATCTGGCCGAGGACACCGTCGGCGAGCGGCCCGATGAGCTCGTACGACTGCGCCCGGGCGACCCCGCCGGTCACCACGATCTTGAACTGGGGGCGTACGGCCAGCTCGTTGGCGATGTTGAGCGCGTTGGTGACGACGGTCAGCGCGGGGGAGCCGGACGTGAGATCACTGCGTACGGCCAGCGCGCGGGCCACCTCCGTGGTGGTCGTGCCGCCGGTCAGCCCCACCGCCTCGCCGGGCGCGACGAGATCGGCGACCGCCTTGGCGATCCGCTGCTTCTCCGAGGCGTGCCGGGCGGTCTTGTAGCGCAGCGGCAGTTCGTACGACACCCCGTGCACGACCGCGCCACCCCGGGTACGTACGAGCATCTGCTGCTCGGCCAGCTGGTCGAAGTCGCGCCGGATCGTCGCCGCCGACACCGCCAGCTCGGCCGCCGCCTCCTCGACGTCCAGCCGGCCGCGCTCGACGAGCAGCTCCAGCAGCGCCTTCCAGCGGGCGTCCCGCGACATCCGCACCCTCCGTCCCTCGATCTTCCGGCGACCTTAGCGCACACCCATCTCGCGCGATTGCTTGATTGTGCTCGAAAACTGGCTATATCTTGCAAGAACAATCAAGGCGCGGGAGAGGTACGGCATGACTCATGTCGAGGACGAGCTGACCAGCCAGCCCGAGTGCTGGACGCGGGCCGCGGCGGAGGCCGGCCGGCACGGAGAAGTGCTTCCGGCGCCGGGGGAGCGGGTCGCGATCGTCGGGTGCGGCACGTCGTACTTCATGGCGCAGGCGGCGGCGGGGCTGCGGGAGGGGGCGGGGCAGGGCGAGACGGACGCGTTCGCCGCCTCGGAGTTCCCGTGCGGCCGCTCGTACGACCGTGCAGTCGCCCTGACCCGCTCCGGCACCACCACCGAAGTCCTGGAACTGCTCGGGCGGTTGAAGGGCCGCACGCGCACGATGGCCATCACCGCGGACCCCGGCACGCCCGTCATGACGGCCGCCGACGACGTCGTAGTCCTGGACTTCGCGGACGAACGGTCCGTCGTGCAGACCCGGTTCGCGACCACCGCGCTGACCCTGTTCCGCGCCCACCTGGGCCTGCACACCGACTCCGTCGTGGCCGACGCCCGCACCGCGCTCGCCACCCCGCTGCCCGAAGGGCTCGTCGACTGCACGCAGTTCACCTTCCTGGGCCGCGGCTGGACCGTGGGGCTGGCCAACGAGGCGGGACTGAAGATGCGCGAGGCCTCGTTGTCGTGGACCGAGGCCTATCCGGCGATGGAGTACCGGCACGGCCCCATCAGCATCACTACCCATGGCACCGCCACCTGGATGCTCGGGGAGCCGCCCGAGGGCCTGGCCGAACAGGTGCGGGCCACCGGCGGACTGTGGGTGGCCGGCGATCTCGACCCGCTCGCCGAACTGGTCCGCGCCCAGCGGCTCGCGGTCGCCGTCGCCGCGGCGCGCGGCCTCGACCCGGACCGGCCCCGACACCTCACCCGCTCGGTGATCCTCGCCGACTGAAGGGACCCACCGTGCCCCTCACCACCACCGGCGAACTCGTCACCCGGGCTGCCGCAGCCCACTCCGCGGTCGCCGCCTTCAACATCATCACGCTGGAACACGTCGAGGCCGTCATCGCCGGCGCGGAGTCCGTGGATGCTCCCGTCGTGCTCCAGATCAGCGAGAACGCGGTCAAGTTCCGCTACGGGCGCCTGCTTCCCCTCGCCCGCGCCGCCGTCACCGCCGCCGAACGAGCCGCCGTACCCGTCGCGTTGCACCTCGATCACGTCCAGAGCGACGACCTGCTGCGGCAGGCGCCGGGTGCCGGGTTCAGCTCCGTGATGTACGACGCGTCGCGGCTGCCGTACGAGGAGAACCTCGCGGCGACCAGGGCCGCCGTCGACTGGGCGCACGCCCAAGGGCTGTGGATCGAGGCCGAGTTGGGAGAGGTGGGCGGCAAGGACGGAGCGCCGCCGCTCGACGCCCACGCCCTCGGCGCCCGCACCGACCCCGCTCAGGCCCGTGCCTTCGTCACCGACTCGGGAGTCGACGCCCTCGCGGTGGCCATCGGCAGCTCCCACGCCATGACCACCCGCACGGCCACCCTCGACCACGCCCTCCTCGAACGCCTCGCCGCCGTCCTGGACGTCCCGCTGGTCCTGCACGGCTCCAGCGGCGTGCCCGACCCCGAACTCACCGCGGCCGTCGCGGGCGGCATCGCCAAGGTGAACATCGGCACCGCCCTCAACCTCGCCATGACCGGCGCGATACGGGAGTACCTGGCCGCCCACCCCGAGGCCGTCGACTCGCGGAAGTACCTGAGTGTGGGGCGGGAGGCGATGGTACGGACGGTCGCGGAGATCATCCGGGTGCTGGGCGGGCGGTGAGCAACGGCTGGTAGAACGAAGCGTGCCAAGTGACGTCCGTGAAGCCGGACGCGGTCACCAGGTCGGTCAACTGCCCGCGGGTCAGCGCCCAGTAGGTGGTTCGACGCACGCGCACACTCCAGCCGTCGCCCGCCGGGACGAGCTGGAAGTGTTCCAGGTCGTAGCGCTCGCCGTCCTCGTGCCAGTGCCACAGCTGAAAGGTGATCACCTCACCGTCCCCGGTGCGCGAGACTTGGGGAGGGGGCGCCGTGGGCTTGGTCCGTCGGGCCTCGTCGTAGTCCCGGACGGTGAGCACCAGCAACCCGTCCTCGCGCAGCACCCGGCGGATGCCCGTCAGCGCCGCCTCGACGTCCCGCGCCGACAGCAGATGCGGCAACGCGTTGTCGGCACAGACGACGACGTCGAACGCGGACGGCGTGAACGGCAGCCGCCGCATGTCCGCGACGGCCACCGGAAGGCGTACGCCACGAGCGGCGGCTTCGGCGACCGCGCGTGCGGCCGCCACGGGGCTCAGGTCGCTGCCGACGACCTGATGGCCCAGCCGCGCCAGCCCGATCGCCTGGGTACCGATTCCGCAGGAGCAGTCCAGGACCTTGCGCGGTCCCGCTCCCGGACGCGACCGGATCAGCTCGTCCAGCACCGTCGCCTGGCGCGCCATGCTCGCGTCCCAGTCCGGGAAGATCAGGTGGTAGTCGGGGGCCAGCTCGTCGTAGAAGTCCCGCACCGATTCGTCGGACACGTCCACGGCACCTACTCCTTGACGGCTCGCAGCACGACGAACTTCGGGTCACTGGCGACCAGTTCACTGTTGCCGAACAACCGCCGCAGCTTCACGTGGTAGCCCAGGTGCCGATTGCCGATCACCCACAGCTCACCCCCGGGCCGCAGCGCGCGCCGCGCCTCGCTGAACATCCGCCACGCCGTCGCGTCGGTCGTCGCCTGGTGGGTGTGGAACGGCGGATTGTTGAGCACGAGGTCGACGCTGTCGGCGGGCACCCCCGCCAGCCCGTCGCCGACCCGGAACTCGGCATGCCCCGATACCCCGTTCGCCTTGTACGTCGCCTCCGCCGAGGCCACGGCCTGGAACGACTCGTCCGTGAACAGCACCTCGGCCTCGGGATCGGCCAGCGCGATCGCCGTGCCGACGACACCGTTGCCGCAGCCCAGATCGACGACGCGTGCGCCGCCGGTGTCGTTCGGCAGATGCTTCAGGAAGAAGCGCGTGCCGATGTCGAGCCGTTCGGCGCAGAACACGCCGGCGTGGTTGACGACGGTGGCACCGGAAGCCGGGCCGATGTCGTCGGGGAGCGTGTAGGTGTGCGGCCAGGGGGTGGCGGGCGGCTCCTGGGCGGCCTCGGGCGTGCAGAAGATGAGCCGGGCCTTCTTCTCGGCGAGCGAGGTGCGGGTCGGGCCCAGGATCCGCTCGAACAGCCGCAGCGTGGAGGTGTGGATCTCCTTCACCATGCCGGTACCGACGACGACCGTGCCCTCGTGCACCGCGGGCGCCAGACGCGACAGCTGGTCTTCCAGGAGCGCCAGGCTCTTCGGCACCCGGACCAGGAGGACGTCGACCCGGGCGGGCGGCGGATCCTGGGTGGTGAGGAGGGTGACGGCGCCGGGCTCGACGTCGTTGCGCGCGAGGTTGGCGCGGGTCGCCTCCTGGCCGAGGTACGAGTCCGTGATCTGCACCGGCCGATGCGCCGCGAGCGCCGTGACCAGGGCGCCCCAGCGGTCGCCGAGAACCACGACCGTGCCGGACAGCGGGACCTCCTCGTCCGCGAGGTGCCTCAGCAGATAGTCGTCGCAGGCGTCCCACGCGCGCAGCCTCTCGCGCGGGTCCTCGGGGAAGCGGGCCAGCGCGAGCTCGCCCCAGGGCGTCGTCATACGGTCGTTCATCGTGCGACCAGACTAAGCGCCCCTGGTGAAGCCAGCTGCGGTAGGGCAGCGCCCCCAAAGGGGCGCGGGGCTGCATCAATATGCGGCTCCGCCGCGTGGGCGCGACCAGCCACGACGAGCCCGCAGACGAAAGACGGCCCATCACGGCACTCCCCGCGGAGCGCCCCGCGCCGTTCCGGCAGGATGGAGACATGGACCCCGAGCTGTTCCCCAGGGCCCGTACGGAGGTCGCGCCCGGCGCGGTGCACGTGCCGGACTGGCTGGACGCGGAGCGCCAGCGCGAGTTGCTGGATGCCTGCCGCGAGTGGGCCCGTCCGCCCGCCGGCCTCCGCACGGTCCGCACACCCGGGGGCGGCACGATGACCGCCCGGCAGGTCTGCCTGGGCTGGCACTGGTATCCGTACGGCTATGCCCGCACGGTCGTCGACGGAGACGGTGCGCCCGTGAAGCCGTTCCCGGAGTGGCTGGGCGAATGGGGGCGCCGGGCGGTGCGCGACGCCTTGGGCGAACCGGCTGTGATGTGTGACATCGCACTGATCAACTTCTACGACGCCGACGCCCGCATGGGCATGCACCGCGACAGCGACGAGAAATCCGACGCGCCGGTGGTCTCGCTCAGCCTCGGCGACACGTGCGTGTTCCGCTTCGGCAACACCGAGACGAGGGCCCGGCCGTACACGGACGTCGAACTGCGCAGTGGCGATCTGTTCGTGTTCGGGGGACCGTCCCGGCTCGCCTACCACGGAGTGCCGCGGGTGTACCCGGGCACGGCACCGCCCGAGTTGGGCCTGACCGGGCGGTTGAACGTCACGCTCAGAGTCAGTGGCCTGTAGCCGCTCGACCTGCGGATCATGGGAGACTCGCCGTCATGAGCGGGAAGGCGGACCCCCGGCCGGCGGGGGAAGGGACCACCTCGAGGACGCGGTTGGACCGGGGGCGGGGTGCGCTCGGGCCCGCGCTGGAGCTCGTGCACACCGGGCGGGCGCCGACCCGGGCCGTGCTCACCGCGGAGCTGGGGGTGACACGGGCGACGGCGGGCGCGGTGGCCGCCGAGCTGGAAGCGCTGGGGCTGATCCGGGTCGACGCCCGGCCCGGCGCCGCGGCCGGTTCGCAGGGGCGGCCTTCGCACCGGCTGTCCGTCGCCGAGGACGGGCCGGTCGTCCTCGCCGCACAGGTGCACGCCGACGGGTTCCGGGCGGCACTGGTCGGGCTCGGCGGCCGGATCGTCGCCACCGCGCCGGGCTGCGAGACCGTCGACGCCGACCCCGCGAAGGTCCTCGTATCCGTGGTGGAGGCGGGCGCCGACCTGCTGCGCACGACCGGGCGACGCTGCGTGGGCGCCGGGCTCGCCGTGCCGTCCGCGGTCGCCGAACCGGACGGTCTGGCCCTGAACCCGCTGCACCTGGCCTGGCCCGTGGGCGCGCCCGTCCGCCGGATCTTCGCGGAGTGCGTACGCGCCGCCCAGATCACAGGACCGGCGTTCGCGGGCAACGACGTCAACCTCGCCGCGCTCGCCGAACACCGGCACGGCGCGGGACGCGGCGCCCGGGATCTGCTGTGCGTGGCCACCGGGCACCGGGGCGTCGGAGGCGCACTCGTCCTCGACGGCCGTCTGCACACCGGCAGTTCTGGCCTGGCCCTGGAGGTCGGCCACCTCACCGTCAACCCGGAGGGCCGCCCCTGCCACTGCGGCAGCCGCGGCTGTCTCGACGTCGAGGCCGACCCGCTGGCCTTCCTCACCGTGGCGGGACGCGAACCCGGCCCCGAGGTGTCGCTGGTGCAGCAGTCCAACGACCTGATCCGCAACCAGTACGACGACCTCTCCGTCCGTACGGCGACCGAGGAGCTGATCGACCGGCTCGGCCTCGGCCTCGCGGGCCTGGTGAACATCCTCAACCCGGACCGGATCATCCTCGGCGGACTGCACCGCACCCTGCTCGAAGCCGACCCGGAGCGGCTGCGTGCCGTCGTCGCCGACCGCAGTCTGTGGGGGCAGAGCGGCAGCGTGCCGATCCTGGCGTGCACGCTCGACCACAACAGCCTGGTCGGTGCGGCGGAGCTGGCGTGGCAGCCGGTGCTGGACGATCCGCTGGGGGCCCTGAGCGGCTCCGGTTGAGTCGGCTGCGGTTCGGCAGCGCCCCGAAGGGGCGCGGGGCTGTTTTGAACATGCGGCTCCGCCGCGTGGGCGCGACCAGCCACACTGGTCCCGCGGACGCCAGACGGCCAATCGCGGCACTTCCCGCGGAGCGCTCAGCCCGCGAGTGACTGGGTGCCGAGGACGGAGAGCAGCTCCAGCTTCTCGGCGGCCTCGGTGCCCGGTTCGGCCGAGTACACGAGGATGTGCAGATCATTGCCCTCGACCCGGAGCAGATCGCAGTCCAGAGTCAGCAGGCCCACCTGAGGATGCTCGATCGTCTTGCGCGAGGCCTCGAGTCGGCCGACGACACCCGCGTCCCACAGCTCGGCGAACCGCTCGCTGCCCGCACGCAACTCCGCGATCAGGCGCCGCAGTTGCCGGTCGGCGGGATACCGACTGGCCGTTGCCCGCAGTTCGGCGACCATGCCGATCTCGAACGCGCGCCGCTCGTCCGGGGTGTGCCGGACCCGGGTGGGAGCGCCGAGGAAGTTGCGCCACACCCCGTTGCGTTCGAAGCCACGCCGGCCGGAGGGATCGCCCATCAGCGCGGCATACATCGGGTTGGTCACCAGCAGCGTCATGGCCGCGTCGGAGACGCCGACAGGGGTGTCCACCAGCCGGTCCAGCAGCCGCTGCACGCTCGGCGTGATGTACGCGGGCACGGTTTCGGGACCCGGCGGCACCAGCCGGGCCAGCCGGAACAGGTACGTCCGCTCGTCCCCCGTCAGCCGCAGCGCCCGGGCCAGGGCTTCGACGATCTGTCCGGAGGGGTTGGCCGCCCGCCCTTGTTCGAGGCGGGTGACGTAGTCGACCGAGATCCCCGCCAGCAGGGCCAGTTCCTCGCGACGCAGCCCGGCCGCGCGCCGCTGACCACCGGTGGGCAGTCCGGCGCTCTCCGGAGCGACCCGGTCTCGCCAGCGGCGCAGCGCCCGCCCCAGTTCCGTCGTCGTCATGCCCCCAGTCAACCGCGTCGGCCGAGCGGTTGCCTGGTACTGGGAGTCCCAGGAAGAAGCGTCATCTGGCTGTCCACCTGGCCTCGTCGGAACGTGGAGCCATGACAACGACACTGATCACCGGAGCCAACAAGGGCCTCGGCTTCGAGACCGCCCGCCGACTCCTCGCCGCAGGCCACACCGTCTACGTCGGTGCCCGCGACGCCGAGCGCGGTCGCCGCGCCGCCGAACAGCTCGGCGCCCGGTTCATCCAGCTCGACGTCACCGACGACGCCTCCGTCCAGGCAGCCGCGAAGACCATCGAGGCCGACGGCGGGCTCGACGTCCTGGTCAACAACGCCGGCATCGAACAGCGGGGCGAGGACAACAGCGTGCCCGGCGCCGCGGAGCTCACCGCCGACACGCTGCGCACTGTGTTCGAGACGAACGTCTTCGGCGTCGTCCGCGTCACCCACGCCTTCCTGCCGCTGCTCCAGCGCTCCGCCGCCCCCGTCGTGGTCAACGTCAGCAGTGGCCTGGCCTCGTTGACCAGGGTGGCCGACCCGGCCGATCCGGCATACCACTACCAGGGCGTCGCCTACCCGGCGTCCAAGGCCACGGTCAACATGATCACCGTGCAGTACGCGAAGGCGTTCCCGGAGATGCGGATCAACGCCGTGGAGCCCGGCTTCACCGCGACGGACCTCAACGGGCACGCCGGCACCCAGACCGTCGAGGAAGGCGCCGAGATCATCGTCCGCATGGCACAGACGGGCCCCGACGGCCGGACCGGCGGCTACGTCGACATCGACGGGCCCATGCCCTGGTAGGCCGCCGGACCACAGCTCAGCCCGTCAGGCTCCACAAGGCCGCCACCAACGGCCGCCGCAGATCCGCCCGCCGCACGCACAACCCGATCGGGAACGGCTCCGGCGGCGGATCCGCGGGCAGCACCGACAGCCGCTCGCGCACCGCACTGTGTTCCAGTACGAGGCGCGGGACCACGCCCGTGCCGCAGCCCAGGGCGACCAGCGTCAGCAGCCCCTCGTGACCGTCCGGTTCACAGGCCACGTCGGGTGTCGTCCCACGGGCGCGGAACCAGCGGTCGGCGGCCTCGCGGACCAGACCGCGGTGGGGCAGGACGAAGGGCCCGTCGAGCCCCGGGGCCGGTCGCTCCCGCGCGGTGACCAGGACCAGCTCGGTCACCGCGACCGTCCGGCTCACCAGCGGCTCCGGCAGCCTGGCCGGGATCCCCGCGACGGCCACGTCCACCTCGCCCTCGTCGAGACGGGCCAGCGCGGCAGCCGCGTCGCCGGTCCGCAGATCGAGCCGCACCTGGGGGTGGGCCGTGCGGAACGGAGCCAGCAGGTCGGGCAGCAGCGCCTGGCAGGCGGTCACCGTGGCGAACACGGCCAGGTGGCCGGTCAGTTCGGCCGGATCGGGATGCTCCTCCCGGTAGGAGCGCCACAACTCCAGTGCCTGGACGGCGTATTCACGGAACCGCTGCCCCTGCGCCGTCAGCGCCACCCCGCGCGGCCCCCGGTCGAACAGCCGGTGCCCGAGATCGGCCTCCAGCCGCTGCACGGTCCGCGTCAGCGTCGCCGGACTGACATGGCAGTCGAGGCTCGTCCGGCCGAAGTTCAGCGTCTGCGCCAGATGCAGGAAGAGCCGCAGCTCCCGATGGTCGTCCCGCACCCCGCCACCTGGCCCTTTCGCTGCACGCAACACCGCGCTGCACAAGTTGCGCTTGCCGCAACATTCGTCGTGAGCCTACAAACTCCACCATGACCTCGACCACGCACACCTCCCGCGTCTTCCCGCTCGAAAACATGGACGTCCCCGGCGGCACGGAGACCGTCCTGCGCGGCGGCCGGCACCTCTTCCCGCTGCTGCCGCAGGCCTTCGCGGGCGTGCGGCGCATCGGCGTCATCGGCTGGGGCCCGCAGGGTCGCGCCCAGGCCCTCAACCTGAGGGACTCGCTGGCCGGGACGGACATCCGGGTCGCCGTCGGACTGCGCCCCGGCTCCCGCTCGGCCGCCGACGCCCGCGCTCACGGCTTCACCGAGGACAGCGGCACGCTCGGCGACTGGCTCGCGGTGACCGCCGACAGCGATCTGGTGATCCTACTGATCGCGGACGCCGCGCTCGCCGCCCATCACCCGGAGATCTTCAGCGCGTTGCAGCCGGGCGCCGCGATCGGCCTCTCGCACGGCTTTCTGCTCGGCCATCTCCGCGAGACCGGCGGCGACTTCCCGCCCGGACACCCGGTGATCGCCGTGTGCCCCAAGGGCATGGGCGACTCCGTGCGGCGCCTGTACCAGCAGGGCGCGGAGACCAACGGTGCCGGGATCAACAGCAGTTTCGCCGTGCACGCCGACCCCGACGGCCGGGCCACGGACCTCGCGCTCGGCTGGTCCGTGGCGCTCGGCTCGCCGTACACCTTTCGCACCACGCTGGACAGCGAGTACCTCTCCGACATCGTCGGCGAACGCGCCGTCCTCCTCGGGGCCGTCCACGGCATCGTCGAGAGCCTGTACACCCGCTGCCGCCTCGCCGGGGACGACGAGGTGACGGCGTACGAACGGTCCTGCGAGAACGTCACCGGCCCGATCGCCCGCACGATTTCCCGCGCCGGATTGCGCGCGGTGCGCGAGGGGCTGGACGCGACCGGACGGGATGCTTTCGACCGCGCGTACTCGGCGACGTACCGACCGGCCCGTGAGATCGTCGCGGAGATCTACGACGAGGTCGCCGACGGCACCGAGCTGCGCAGCGTGATCCTGGCCGAACGGCGGCTCGGCGCCCGCCCGATGAGCGAGATCGGCGGCTCGCCGATGTGGGCGGCGGGGGAGCGGGTGCGGTCCCGGCGGGCCGAACGCGACCTGCCCGTGGACCCGTTCACCGCCGGCGTCTTCGTCGCCACCATGACCGCGCAGATCGATGAGTTCGCCGAGCGCGGCCACCCCTGGTCGGAGATCGTCAACGAGTCGGTCATCGAGGCCGTCGACTCGCTGCTCCCGTACATGCACGCCCGGGACGTCGCCCACATGGTCGACAACTGCTCCCGCACGGCCCGCCTCGGCGCCCGCCGCTGGGGCCCACGCTTCCAGGCCGCATACGAGCAGATCGCCTACCCCGCCGCCCAACACCTGGCGGACACAGCCCTGTTGACGGCCTTCGACACCCACCCCGTCCACGAGGCCCTGGCCGCGGCGGCGAAGCTCCGGCCGTCCGTGGACATCGCCGTGGCCTAGTCCTGTACGGCGTACTGCGCCACCCCGTGCCCCAGCGACCAGTCGATCGACGCGTTCTCGGTCAGGGTGACGAACACGTTCCGCGGCTCGGTGCCCGCGTAGTCGTGGGCGAGTTCGGCGATCCGCTGGTACAGCGACTGCTTCTGCGCGGGTGTGCGTCCGGCGCGCAGCGTGATGGCGACATAGACGATGCCGTCGTCGCGGTGGACGCCGAAGTAGTCGCCGTAGCGCAGCGTGCTCGTGGTGCCGTCATGGCCGACCAGGATCTGGAAGCGGTCGTCGGACGGGATGCCGATGGTCTCCACGAGGGCGTCGTGCACGGCGCGGCCGAGCGCGTCGAGGCGGTCGGGGTCGGCGCCGAGGGCGTCGATGCGGACGAGGGGCATGTCAGCGGTGCTCCTTCGATGCCGGCCGGGCGAAGGCGCGGGCCGGATTGTCCGTCAGGATCCGACCCACCAGCTCGGCGCCCAGCGCGACTTCGAGCCGCGTTCGCACGCGGCGCAGCAGATACGGCATGCCGGGGCCGCCGTTGACCGAGCGGGCGGCGGCCGTCGTCGTGTCGCCGCCGAGGAGGATGCGGTCGCCGAAGCCGGCGTCGGCGAGAGCCCGTACGGCGTCCGGCATGCGCCAGTCCGTGGTGTGGTTGGCGCGTGACGGCCCGTCGAAGGCGAGGTAGCAGCCGGCGGACGCGGCCTCGCGGTGCACGACGAGGTCGGGGGAGCGGTTGAGATGGCCGAGAACGACCCGCTCCGGCGGTACCGCCAACTCGCCGCACAGCAGGTCCAGTACGTCGAGCGCACCCGTGCCCAGCTCCAGATGCACGGCGATGGCCGCACCGGTCGCGTGATGCGCCTCGGCCGCCGCGCCCATCGCCCAGCGGGCGTGCGCATCCAGCGCGTGAAACCCGCCCGCGACCTTGATGAACCCGGCGCGCACGCCCGACGTCCCGATGCCTTCCGTCAGTTCGGTGAAGAAGACGTCGGCGAGTCTGCCGCGCAGCTCGGCGAGCATCCTGTCGTCGTAGTGGACGGCCTGGTGCAGCCCGGTCGCGGCGACGACATGCACCCCCGACTCCCGGGAGAGCGAGGGCAGATCGGCGGCCCGCCGCCCCATGCCGTACGGCGTCCACTGCACGACGGCCGATCCACCGACCGCGCGGAACGCCTCCAACTCGGCCCGCGCCGCCGAGGCGTCGTTCAGCTCCTGGCCGGGCAGTCGCGGACTGCGGAGAAACAGGTGATCGTGCGCGTCGACGACCCCAAGCTCCTCCGGCCGCACATCCCCGAGAACCGTACGAACCGCGGTCACCACTGCCGCCCCCGCTGCAACTCGCCCCTTCCCGGAGCCGACAGATGCAGCACCTCGTAGACCTCCCCCTCGGCCTTCGGCGTGTCGTGCCCCCAGAGCGAGAAGTGGACGAGCTCCCACGCGCGCGTGTCGACGACGGCCGCCGCCAGGACCGCACCGTCCTGAGCGGCCAGCCGCTCGGTCTCGCCCACCGCGTCCGCCATGAACGCGGCCAACTCCACACCGTCCGGCACCGGCCGGCGCCGCCGCACAGCGGACACGGCGGGGGAGTCGGCGGCGCCGCCCTCCTCGTATGCGAGCCCGGTCCATTGGTGGACCCGCGGCCGGCCGAAGTCGTCGACCGGCCCCTGGAAGGCACCACCCCACAGGAAGCTGTTCATGCCCCGCAGGGTGTTCCACAGGTAGAACGGCCCGTACTGGTTGACCGGCGAACCATGCACCCCGCGCTCGCGCATCAGGTAGGCCTTGATGCCGAGGCCCTCCCAGTCGTCGAGCAGATGCCCGACGCGGGCGACCCGGGAGCGGATGACGCCCAGGTCGTAGTCGGCGGGCAGGGTGAACTCGTACTGCATCGCGTGCATCGACGTCTCCTCAGCAGGTCTCGTCGCGCGCGAGCAGCGACAACAGCCCTCGTACGCCCGCGTCGAACGCGGCGGGCGACCCGGACGCGCGGGCCAGGACGTAACCGCCCTGAACGGTCGCGACGACGGCCGCCGCGATCTCCTCGCCGTTCAGCGAGGGCGCGAACTGGCCGTGTTCCTGGCCCTCTTCGACGATCCCGGCGATCCGCTCGCGCAGCCAGTCGAGCGTCTCGTCGACCGGCGCGCGCAGCTCGGCCTCGGCCATGATGTCCGGATCCATCGTCAGCCGGCCGATCGGACAGCCGCGCAGCACATCGCGCTCGCGCCGCAGATACGCCTCGATCCGCTCGTACGGAGTCCCCGGCCCGCCGAGTACTCCCTCGGCGGTAGCCCGCATCTCCTCGGCCGTCCGCCGGATCGCGGCCAGCGCGAGGTCCGGCTTCCCCTTGAAGTGGTGGTACATGCTGCCCTGTCCGGCGCCCGCGCGCTCCAGGATCGCCTTGGGGCTGGTGCCCACATAACCGCGCTCCCACAGCAGCTCACGGGTGGACTCGATCAGTCGCTCCGGGGTGCTCATGCACTCACTGTACATACTAGTAGTTACAGAAGTCGAGGTCCTGTGGAGCAGCACGAGAGAGCCGCCGTACTCCCGGGGAGGTACACGCACTGCCGCTGGCCGTACGACGACCCGGACCCCTCCCCGGAGCCAGTCTCGAGACATCACCGGAAGACCCCTCTAGGGAGATGAACCGAAATGCAGACCCTGGCGAACTGGGACGGCGGACCCGGCCCGTGGATCCTCTTCTTCCCGCTGATCTGGGCGGCCGTCGTCGTCGGCGCCATCACGCTCCTGCGCCGCACCGTCCGGCGCGGCCGTCGTGGACCGTGGCGTCCGATGGACGACCACCGCCCGTCCGGCGACTCGCCGATCGCCATGCTCGGCCGGCGCTTCGCCTCCGGCGAGATCGACGAGGACGAGTACTGGCGCCGGCTCTCCGTCCTGGACGAGCAGTTCGGCCGCCACGCGGGCAAGGGCGGTGCGGCATGACGGTCACGACCGACGTGCGCACGGCCGCACGAGTCGTCGACGCGGTGAAGGTGTACGGCGGTGGCGACACCGCCGTGCGCGCCCTGGACGGCGTGAGCGTCGGCTTCCCGGCCGGCCGCTTCACCGCGATCATGGGCCCCTCGGGGTCCGGCAAGTCCACCCTGATGCACTGCGCGGCCGGCCTCGACACCCTCACCTCGGGAGCCGCCTTCATCGGCGACACCGAGCTGGGCTCCCTCGACGACCGCCGCCTCACCCTCCTGCGCCGCGACCGCGTGGGCTTCGTGTTCCAGGCGTTCAACCTGGTGCCGACGCTCACCGTGGCCGAGAACATCACGCTGCCGCTGGACCTGGCGGGCACCAAGGGCGACCCGGAGTGGATCGACGCGCTGATCGACGTCGTCGGCCTGCGCGACCGGCTGCACCACCGGCCCTCCGAACTCTCCGGCGGCCAGCAGCAACGTGTCGCCGTGGCCCGGGCGTTCGCCGGACAACCGGACGTCGTCTTCGCCGACGAACCGACCGGCAACCTCGACTCCCGCTCCGGCGAGGAAGTCCTCGGCCTGCTCGGCCGCGCCGTACGGCAGATAGGCCGCACGGTCGTCATGGTCACCCACGATCCGGCCGCCGCCGCCCACGCCGACGAGGTCGTCTTCCTCGCCGACGGACGCCTGGTCGACCGTATGGAATCGCCGACCGCCGACAAGATCCTGGACCGATTGAAAGCCTTCGAGGTGCCCTCATGAACGCCTCAGTACGTCTGAGCGTGTCCTCCCTGCGCTCCCACAAGCGCCGCTTCGCCGGTACGTTCCTCGCGGTGTTCCTCGGCGTGGCCTTCCTGGCCGGGACGCTCGTCATGGGCGACACGCTGCGCGCCAGCTTCGACACCATGTTCGGCAACGCGACGAGCGGAACCGACGCTGTAGTCCGCAGCGCCGACGCGATCACCACACCCGGCGAGAGCGAGGGCGTGCGAGAGCCGGTCGCCGCCGACCTGGTGGACAGCGTCGAGCAGGTCCCGGGCGTGGCGGCGGCCGTGCCCGACATCCAGGGCGCCGGCCAGCTGGTCGGCAAGGACGGCGACCCCGTCGGAGGCGCGGGCCCGCCCACCCTCGCCGGGAACTGGATCACCGACCCCGACCTCAACTCGTACGAACTCGCCGAAGGCCGCGCCCCGGAGAAGTCCGGCGAGGTCGTCGTCAACCGCGGCGCCGCCGAGCGCGGCGACCTGAAGATCGGCGACACGACGGTCCTGCGCACACCCGACCCCGTACAGGTGACGATCGTCGGCCTCGCGACCTTCGGCGGCGAGGACGGCATGGCGCAGGTGACCTACACCGGCATGACGCGCGCAGACGCAGAGAAGTACCTGACAGCCAGGCCAGGTGAGGCGTCGAGCATCCTGGTGCGAGCAGGCCCCGGCGTGAGCGAGCAAGAACTGGTGGACAGACTGACTCCCGTACTGCCGGGCGGAGTCGAGGCCATCACCGGTCAGGAGTCGGCCGAGGAGAACACGGAGATGATCTCCAGCCAGTTCCTGTCCATCTTCACCAGCCTCCTCCTGGTGTTCTCCGGCATCGCCCTGCTCGTCGCCACCTTCTCCATCCACAACACCTTCGCGATCGTCGTGGCCCAACGCACCCGCGAAAACGCCCTGTTGCGCGCACTCGGCGCCTCCCGCCGCCAGGTGACCGCGTCGACCCTGGTCGAGGCGACCGTGGTGGCCGTGACCGCCTCGCTGGCGGGACTGGCGGGCGGAATCGGCATCGCGGCCGCACTGCAGGCACTGTTCCCGGCGATCGGATTCCCGTTCCCCGAGGGCGACTTGGTCATCAGCGTGCTGTCCATGCTGCTGCCGCTCGCGGTGGGCATTGTGGTCTGCCTCGGCTCCGCCCTGCTGCCCGCGGTACGCGCCGGCCACACGGCACCGCTGGCCGCGCTGCGCGAGACCTCCGTCGACCACTCGGGCGCCTCCCGCCTCCGCGCCGTCCTCGGCTCGGGCCTCGCCGCCCTGGCCGTCGCGGTGACGCTCACCGGCGTCCTGATGACCCCGTCCATCTGGCTGGCCGCCACCGGCGCCGTCCTGGCCCTGGTCTCCTTCGTGGTCCTCGGCCCGGTCGCCTCCTCCACGGCCGTACGCATCCTCGGCGGACCGCTCGACCGTCTCCGCGGCGTCACCGGCGGCCTCGCCCGGCGCAACGCCCTGCGCAGCCCCAAGCGGACGGCCGCGACCGCCAGTGCCCTGATGATCGGCGTGGCGGTGGTCTCGCTGTTCACGGTGTTCGGCGCCTCCCTGAAGGCGACCATGGACCAGACCGTGTCACGGTCCTTCGCCGGCGACATCGCCGTGAGCACCCCGTCCTTCGGGGCGGGCGGCAGCGGACTGAGCCCCCGTCTCGCCGGAGCCGTCCAGGACCTCCCCGAGGTCGACACGGCCGTAGGACTCGGCCGCGGCGTCGCCGAAGTGGACGGTAAGGGACGGGCGTTGACCGTCACCGACCCGATCGCCCTGGAGCGCACCTTCGACCTCGGCAAGGTCGACGGTTCCCTGCGCGACCTCGGCACCGACGGCATCGCCCTCACCCGCAGCGAGGCCGGCAAGCAGCACCTCACGACCGGCGACAAGACGCAACTCACCTTCACCGACGGCAAGAAGGAGACCTTCACCGTCCGCGCGGTCTACGGCCAGTCCGAAATCGCAGGCGACTACGTCATCACCCGCGCCGCCTGGTCCCCGCACCGCACCCAGGACGCCGACACCTTGCTCGCCGTCTCCTTCAAGGACGGCGTGAGCACGGACGCGGGCAAGGCCGCGGTGCAGAAGGTGGCCGACCAGTACGGCAGCCCGGAAGTCCAGACCCGCGACGAGTACGCGCAGTCCGCGGCAGGCGGCATCGACATGATGCTCACCCTCATCTACGCCCTGCTCGCCCTCGCCGTCCTCATCGCACTCCTGGGCATAGCCAACACCCTCACCCTGGCGATCCACGAACGCACCCGCGAACTGGGCCTCCTCCGTGCCGTCGGCCAGACCCGCCCCCAGCTGCGTGCCATGGTCCGCTGGGAGTCGATCCTCGTCGCCGCCTTCGGCACAGTCGGCGGCCTCACCCTCGGCGCCTTCCTGGGCTGGGTCCTGGTCAAGGCCTCCGACGGCGCAAGCGACAGCGCCTTCGCCTTCGCACTGCCCCCACTGCAACTGGCGGTAGTAGCTCTGGTAGGCCTCGCAGCCGGAGCCCTGGCCGGCCTACGCCCGGCACGCCGAGCAGCCCGCCTGGACGTACTGAGGGCAATCGCCACCGAGTAACGACAAGGGCTCACGTCACGCCCAGTGGGCCCTCGCCTCGACTGACGGCGAGGGCCCACCAACGTGCACTGGTCCGACGCGTCGGCCGCGAGGGAGCCGTAGGGGGCGCGCCGGTGTCGAGACGGCGAACGCGCGGAGGCGCGAAGCGCTGAGCACGATCGCCGTCTCGACACCGGCATCAAGCGCCCCCGAAGGCGACCGAGCCATCCAACACAGCGCGACGGCCACAGCCAGATCGCCGTCCCTACAACGGCATAGAGCCCTTCCCGGCGCCCAAGCAATTCCCCACCCCCCTCAAACCCCCGCATCAACCACCCGCTCAACCTCCCCCAAAGCGGCCCCCGCCGTCTCCCGCACCACCCGCCGCGGCGGACAAGCCGCCCCCGCCTCCGCCCTCGCCCTCGCAGGCGTCGGCAGCGTGAACCACACGACCTTGCCCGACTGCCCGTCCGGCCTGACCCCCCAGCTCTCGCTGACGGCGGCCACCATCGCCAGCCCGCGCCCACAGGTCGCGAGCGTGTCGGCGTCGCCGACCTCGGGAAGCCGCGGGTCGTGGTCGTGCACCGAGACCATGAGCCGGTCGAGCAGCAGCTCTATCTCCACGGTGCACATCTTGTCGGGCTGCGCATGCTGGTGGACGTTGGTCAGCAACTCGGTCACACCGAGCGCGGCCCGGTCGATCAGAGTGTCCAGATGCCAGTAGCGCAACTGTGCCGATACGATTCTGCGGACCTGTCCGATCCGCGACGGCAGGGCTTGGAGCTCCACCGTGCAGTGTCTGCTTGGGTGACTGATCACGGCTGCGACTCCCCGACGTGAGGTGGGAAGAACACGAACGTACGGATCCAGCAGGATGCGTGCGTGAAACTGCCGCCTGCTGTCATGGCCGGCGGGCTGGTTCGCAGCGTTATCGCCGGTAAACCCAGAGTGACGTGAGACCAGCGTGACGCAAGGGACGCCGTACCGCAACTCTTCGTAGCTCAGCGATTACGCCCCGCAGCCCTGCGCACCGCTTCGATGAACCGGCGTGCCGCGGGCGGACCCGGCTCGCCCGGCGCGGGGTCGTGGTCGCCGAGGGTCAGCAGGTACCGCTTGCCGTTGAGGTCCGCCAGTGCCCGGTCCTCCGCGGCGAACCAGGGCCGGGACGCGCGCACCGCCTGGACCGGCGCGCTGTCGATCTCGCTGCCGTAACTGGTGAGCAGTTCCAGCCTGCCGCCGCTGATCCGGACCTGTCCGGCCCGGGTGAGCGAGCGCAGCCGCTTCCCGATCCGCACGCCCGTGGCCGTGAACTCCGGCTCCGCCATGCCGTCCCGCCCCCTCGTGCGCGTCGGTGCCGGCCGCGATCCCACATGGGCAGTGGCCGGCTCGTTTCGTGATCCAGTGTGCGTCGATCCAGTGTGCGTCCTCGTACGGGGCTCGAGTCCCGTTCCGGACCGGTGTCCTGCCCGGGCCCGCCTCCCGTCCGGTGCAGTCTGCCCGCACCCGACGCGGAGCACCAGTGCGCACGTCACGGTCGGCATGGGCGCCCGCGGCACTTGCGCGTATGCGCCCCCCGTGCCACCCCCAGCGTGGCCTTTGAGGTGCTCAAAGCTGCGTTTATGCAGGTGAGAAGCGTGCAGAACCTGCTTATGATCGGTGCGACGGCCGCGCGAACCGCCGTGGACGACACCCCTGAGGAGCAGCGCCGTGAAGACCTCCGAACAGACCCCGACCGGCGTGACCCTCGACGTCGACCACAGTGATGCCGCCTACCGCGGCTGGCTGAAAGAGGCCGTCCGCAAGGTCCAGGCCGACGCCAACCGCTCGGCCGACACGCACCTGCTCCGCTTCCCGCTGCCGGAGAAGTGGGGCATCGACCTGTATCTCAAGGACGAGTCCACCCACCCGACCGGCAGCCTCAAGCACCGGCTCGCCCGCTCGCTGTTCCTCTACGGCCTGTGCAACGGCTGGATCCGGCCGGGCCGTCCGGTGATCGAGGCGTCCAGCGGTTCCACGGCCGTCTCCGAGGCGTACTTCGCGGGGCTCATCGGCGTGCCCTTCATCGCCGTCATGCCGCGCACGACCAGCGCCGAGAAGTGCCGCCTCATCGAGTTCCACGGCGGGCAGTGCCACTTCGTGGACGACTCGCGCAAGATGTACGAGGAGTCCGCGCGCCTCGCGGTGGAGACCGGCGGCCACTACATGGACCAGTTCACCTACGCCGAACGGGCCACGGACTGGCGCGGCAACAACAACATCGCCGAATCGATCTTCCGCCAGCTCCAGCTGGAGCGGTTCCCGGAGCCCGCGTGGATCGTCGCCACGGCCGGCACCGGCGGTACCTCCGCGACCCTCGCGCGCTATGTGCACTACATGCAGTACGACACCCGCATCTGTGTCGCCGACCCGGAGAACTCGTGCTTCTTCGAGGGCTGGACCACCGGCGATCCGTACGTCACCTGTGACCGCGGCTCCCGTATCGAGGGCATCGGCCGTCCGCGTGTCGAACCGAGCTTCGTGCCCGGCGCCATCGACCGGATGATGAAGGTGCCCGACGCGGCGAGCGTGGCGGCCGTCCGTGCCCTGGAGCAGGCCATCGGCCGCAAGGCGGGCGGCTCGACCGGCACCGGGCTGTGGAGCGCGCTGAAGATCGTCGCCGAGATGGTGGCCGAGGGGCGGCGGGGGAGCGTGGTGACGCTGCTGTGCGACCCGGGCGACCGCTATCTCGACAAGTACTACTCGGACGTATGGCTGGTAGAGCAGGGCCTGGACATCGCGCCGTACACGGCGGCCATCGAGTCGCTGCTGGAGACGGGGATCTGGCCGTCCTGAGCCGGCGCGCCGTCCAGCCGGCCGGCGCCGTCGTCAGTCAGCGCACCGCCAGCCGCCGGTCCAGCGCCGTGACCGCGTCCCGGAACGCCCGGCCCAGGCCCGTGCGGGCGAGCCTCAGCACCATGCGGAACAGAGCAGTCCCGTCGGCGGCGAACGTCCACTGCACGCGCGTGCCCGTCCCGGCCGGCTTCAGCCGCCACTCCTCGACCAGCGCACGAGCCCCCGGCGCGTTGGTCTCGTCGACGCGATAGGCGTACACCTCCGGCCCCTTCGCGGCGATGATCGTCTCCTGGAACCGGGTGCCGCCCCTGAGCCGGATCTCGCGCCCGGCGCCGTCCCCGGTGGGCCTGGCCAGCGTCACCGCCGAGAACCAGTCCACCCAGCCCGGCACATCCTCGGCGAGCGCGGCGAAGACCGCCTCGGGCGGCGCGGAGATCTCCCGCGCGAAGACGAGACGTACCGGCGCGGAGCCGACGAAGTCGAGCCCCACCGGGCGCAGACGGCGAGCCATGGACGACAACCTCCATCAGCGAGGCGGGCGTTGACCGGGCAGCCTCACCATAGCTGACGTATCGTCAGGTGTCTGCCTCGCCAAGGGGCGACGCCCGTCAGCTCTCCACGCCCTCCTCGGGCTCGCCCGCCACCACCAGCCGGCGCAGATGCTCCGCCACCTCATCGCGTGCCTCCGCGGGCAGTCCGGCGTCCGTCACCAGCGTGTCGACCTGCTCCAGCGCGGCGAACGAACTCAGGCCCACCGTCCCCCACTTGGTGTGGTCCGCGACCACCACGACCCGCCGCGCCGACTGCACGAGCCGCCGGTTGGTCTCGGCCTCCGCGAGGTTCGGCGTCGACAGGCCGGCCTCCACCGATATCCCGTGCACCCCGAGGAACAGCACGTCGAAGTGGAGCGCCGCGATCGCCTGGTCGGCCACCGGGCCCACGAGCGAGTCCGACGGCGTGCGCACCCCTCCGGTCAGCACGACCGTCGCCGCGCCCTGCCGCGGGCCCGAGGTGCGCTGCGCGGCATGGAAGACATCGGCCACCCGCACCGAGTTGGTGACCACCGTCAGGTCCGGCACGTCGAGCAGATGGTGCGCCAGCGCGTACGTCGTCGTCCCGCCCGACAGGGCGATCGCGCTGCCCGGCGTCACCAGTTGTGCCGCGGTCCGCGCGATGTCCTCCTTGGCCGTCAGCTCCAGGCCCGACTTGGCCTCGAAGCCCGGCTCGTGCGTGCTCGCCTCGACCACCGGGACCGCGCCGCCGTGCACCTTCTCCAGCACGCCCTGCCGCGCGAGCGCGTCCAGATCACGGCGCACGGTCATGTCCGACACGCCGAGCTTGCGGGTCAGCTCGTTCACCCGGACGCCGCCGCGACGCCGCACCTCGTCCAGGATCAGGGCGCGCCGCTGCTCCGCGAGGAGGTTCTGATTCTCACTCACGTACGCTTCGGTTCCTTTCGTCCAAGTGCCGTCCGACACGCCCCGCACACGCTCCGCATCGGCAAGCACATTCTCCCCGGTCCGAGACGCGGACGACCCATCCTTTCACGGCTCGGCGTCGGCGTGTCACCGGCTGTCCCGGCGCGCGCATGTCACTCGTGTCCCATCCGTTGTCCTTCTGTCACCCGGATCGGGGAGATTCGGTGACAAGAGGTGTGCGGCCTCTGCGGAGCGGAGATCCTTACGCCCGCACGGACAGAAGCCGACGGCGCGTCACGGGGGAAGTGCGAGAACAGTGGAACGTGTCTTGTCCGAGGGGGCGGACGGACCCGCCCAGAAGCCCGGAGAACCCGGCATCGCCCTGGAACTGCTGGTTCACGGCGTCGGTGGCGCCACGCCCGAGAAGATGCTGGACGATCCGCGGACGGTGCGGATCACCGGCGACGACACGGCGGCCGTCTTCCGGCGCGCCGACGACGCCGACGCGGAGACCAGCCCCCGCGACCGCGACGAACCGGTGCCCGAGGCCTACGTCTGGTCCAACCTCACCTCCGGCAACAGCGCACGCGCCCTGTGGCTGCTGTTGCTGCCGTTCATGGTGGTCAACCTCGCCCACTGGATGCGCCCCAGGGCGCGTGGCCGCGACCGCACGGTGCGGCTGTACGGGCTGCTGGTGCGGCTCGCCGGACTGACGCTGACGGTGCTGCTCGTCGCGGCCGCATGCGAGGTCGCCCTCGACCTGACGGCATGGCAGTGCGCGGGCAGGTCCGCGTGCGCCGAACGGCACTCCTGGCTGGGCTTCCTGTCACCGGCGGCCGGCGGCTGGTGGAGCCTGCCGGGCCGTCGGCTCGCGCTCGCCGCCCTGGTGCCCACCGCGCTCACCGGCCTGCTGTGGTACCTCTCCCGCCGCACCTGGAGCGCGTACGAGTCCCAGCAGCCGATCGTCCGCACCGTCGAGCCCGACGAGGACACCAGCCGCACCGCCCTGGGCCGGCCCGGCTTCTGGTACGGGCGGCGCCTGGTTGCCCGGCTGCGGGCCGCGCACACCGCGGCGGGCCTGCTGACGGTCGCCGCCGCCGTCGGCACGTCGGCGGCCCGCTTCGACCGCGGGCCCGGCGGTCCCGCACTGCTCGACACACTGGGGTGGCTCCTGGTCGGGGCGCTCGTCGCGGGCGCCATCGCCGTCCTGTGGGTGATCTGCCGCCGGGGCCGCAGCGAGAACCGCCTCGACCAGGAACTCGACGAGCACCTCGTACGACGGCTGCCGCTCGCGGCGCTCGTCCTGCTCGTCCTCGCCCTGGTGTACGCCGGGTGGGAACGCCAGGGCTGGGAGTCGGACGGCCGGCTGCCGGGTGACGCGACCTTCGGCGGCATCGCCCTGCTCCAGGGCCTGCTCGTCATCGTCCTGGCCGTGGTCGCCCACCTGCTGTACCGCACTCATCCCGACCCCCGTGCCGCGATGCGCGGCTTCGGTGGACCCGCCGTCGCGATGCTGGCCTGCGCACTGGGTGGCGTGATGTCCGGCGGCCTCTCGCAGCGGGTGGCGGACTGGCTGGACGGCACGCGCGCGTCCATCCCCGGTCCGCCGGTTCTGCTGACCTGGCAGTCGTCCGTGATCCCGCCGCTGCTCGTCGTCCTGCTGGTGCTCTGCGGCGCGCTGGCGTGGCGGACCTGGCGGCTGTGCCGCGCCGAACTGCGTGCGGTGCGCCCCGACCACCCGGACGACCCCCAGGACCGCACCCGCACCCGCCGTATCGCGAACACCCGCGCCATGTCCACGCTCACCGACCGCGCCCCGCTCCTCGTGGCCGTCATCTCAACCACGACGCTGCTCCTGGGCGCCGGAGCACTCGTGGGCGCCATGGTGTCCGACAAGGTACCGAGCAAGGCCACCGGGTCGACGCACCCCTTCCTCCACGGCGCCGCCGAAACGGCCCAGGCACTGGGCTCCTGGCTGATCAGCCTCGGCTTCATACTGTTCGTCACCTGGGGCCGGCGCGCCTACAAGGACGCCTCCGCCCGGCGCACCATCGGCATCCTGTGGGACGTCGGCACCTTCTGGCCGCGCGCCGCCCACCCCTTCGCCCCGCCCTGCTACGCCGAGCGGGCCGTGCCCGACCTGACCTGGCGCATCGCGACCTGGACCCGTGCCACCGGCGGACGCCTGGTCATCTCCGGCCACTCCCAGGGCAGCGTGCTCGCCGCCGCGGCGGCCTGGCAGCTCACCCCGTCCGCACGCAAGCGGGTCGCCCTGCTGACGTACGGCTCCCCGCTCGAGCGCCTCTACGGCCGCTGGTTCCCGGCCCACTTCGGCCCGGCCGCCCTCAGCTCCCTGCACCACGACGTCGACTGCTGGCGCAACCTCTACCGCCTCACCGACCCGATCGGCGGCCCGGTGCGCCTCGCCGGCGACTGCGGCCCCGAAGTGGACCGCGACGCCCTGGAGGATCCCCTCGCCTACGGCCGCACGGCCACGCATCCGCTGCCCGCCCCCATCCTCGGCCACTCCGATTACCAGGCCGACCCGGCGTTCGCGGAGGAACGCGAGCGGCTGCTGGCCCGCCTGCGGCCGGAGCTGCCCGGACCGCGCCGCAAGGGGGAGGGTCAGGGCGAGTCGGGCAGGTCCTCGGCGTAGAGCAGCGTCAGATCGTCCGTGCTCGGCTCCTCGAACTGCGCGACCCGGCTCGCGTGCCGCTCCACCATCGCCTCGAAGGTCTGGCGGGCGGTACGGCCGTTGCCGAACGCGGGGCCCTTGGGGATCGCGGTGAAGTACTTCAGCAGGCCTTCCGAGGCGCCCGGTGCCAGCCGGTACTCGTGCTCCTCGGCCTGCTGCTCCACGATGCGCAGGAGTTCTTCGGGGTTGTAGTCGCTGAAGGTGATGGTCCGCGAGAAGCGGGAGGCCACGCCAGGGTTGATGGACAGGAAGCGTTCCATCTCGGCCGTGTAGCCCGCGACGATCACCACGACCGCGTCCCGGTGGTCCTCCATCAGCTTCACCAGCGTGTCGATGGCCTCCTTGCCGAAGTCCCGGCCCGAGTCCTCCGGTGACAGCGCGTACGCCTCGTCGATGAACAGCACGCCGCCGCGCGCCTTGTCGAAGGCCTCCTGGGTGCGGATCGCCGTGGAGCCGATGTGCTCGCCGACCAGGTCGACGCGGGACACCTCGACGAGATGGCCCTTCTCCAGCACGCCGAGCGCGGCCAGGATCTCGCCGTACAGACGGGCCACCGTCGTCTTGCCGGTGCCGGGGGAGCCGGTGAAGACCAAGTGACGCTTGACGGATGCGGCCTTGAGGCCCGCCTGCTGGCGGCGCCGGCCCACCTCGATCATGTCGGTCAGCGCCCGCACTTCGCGCTTGACGCTCTCCAGGCCGACCAGCGCGTCCAGTTCACCGAGGACGTCCTTCGAGGTCCGCGTCGGCTTCTCGGGCAGGGTGGCGGCGACGAGCGGCTCCTGTTCGGTGGTGCGCTGCCCCGGGATCGCGCCCAGCAGGCCCGGCGACTGACTGACCGTCTGCACCACCGTCTCCCGCGCCGCGGGCGGCCTGAAGCCCCCGCTCTCGTCGCTGCTGCAGTCCTCCACGACCGGACCGGCACCGGCCGTCTCCGGCCCGCCGTCGGCGAACTCGTACCCGCCGCGCGCACACCGCTCCGTACGGCACTTCTTCAGCGTCGTACGGCAGCCGTCGATCACATGGAAGCCATAGCCACCGCTGCCCGTCACCCGGCAGTTCAGGAAGCTGCCACGGCCGCCCGCCGACACATAGAAACCGGCTTCCGCGGGGGAGTCGACCGTGCACCGCTCGATGGTGGGGTCGGCGCCCTTGGTGACGATCACGCCGGTCTGCATGCCGTCCAGCGTGCAGCCGTTGAGGGTGCCGCCGCTGCCGTGGTCGCGGAACCAGGCGCCCGTCGCCGCGTCCCGGATACGGCAGTCGTCGAGCTGTGCGGTGGCTCCGTCACTCACCGACACGGCCGTGTTGCGCACCTGGGAGATGTCGCTGTCGACGACGTCCGCGCGGGAGCCGCGGTCCAGGACGAACAGCGCGTCCGGGACGTCGTGCACCCGGCAGGAGTCGAGGACCGCGGTGGCGCCGTCGCTGACCCACACCGCGGGATAGTCGCCGGTGCTGTCGAAGATCTCGCACTGGTTGGCGTCCACGCGGGTGCCCGGGTCCCACACCGACAGGCCGTTGCGGCCGAACTGACGCACCGTCGTGCGGGTCAGCGTCAGCACGGAGCGCGAGCGCAGGTCGACCGCGTTCTCCGGGATGTCATGGATGCGGCAGTCGGCCAGAGTCAGCACGGCGTCCGTGTCGAGGGTGACCCCGTCGGCGGTGGTGCGGTGCACATCGCAGTCGGTGAGATGTGCCGTGGCCCGGCCGCTGACCTGCACGCCGCTGCCCCGGACCTCGTACACCTCGCAGCCCACGGCCTCCAGCGCCGAGTTCTCCCCGGTCGCCGTCAGGCCCGCGCCCGACGTGTGGTGGACGCGGCAGCGCTCCAGGCGCGGGTGGGCACCCCCGCGTACCGCGACCCCGGACTGGCCGGCCGAGACGACCTCGCACTCCTCGAACACCCCGCCCCCGCCGTCGAGTACGGCGATGCCGATGCCGGCCGGGTTGTCGACGGTGCAGCGCCGCACCGTCGGCCGGGCGCCGCCGCGTACCTCGATGCCTGCCGCGGACCGCGTGACGATCCGCACATCCGACAGCTCGGGTGCGCCTTCCTCGACGAGCAGCGCGGGCGCGGCCGCGTCCTGGCCCTCCACATGCAGGTCCTGTACGACCGCGGAGGCACGCACGGTCAACGGCACACCGTCCACGGGCGCGATGCGGACGGAGCCGGGGGAGCCCTCAGGGCCGCGCAGGGTCACCGCCCGCTGCACCACGAGGTTCTCCCGGTAGGTGCCTGGCGCGACGGTGAGGACGTCGCCGTCGGCCGCTGCCTCCAGGGCGGCGGCGAGCGATGCGTACTCACCCGTGCGGCGGCGCCACCGCGATGTGCCGGTGTGCGTCACCTGGACCGTGCCCTGTGCCATGGCGTTGCTGTGCCCCCACCTCGGTCGTACTGATGGCTCGTCGCCTTCGGGGCGCTTCAGCCGCCCCTGCGGCTCGCTCGCGCGCGGGTTGACGCCGAAGAGAGTTCGGCCGGTCCACCGTAGCGTGCGCGCAGGCAGTGGGTTGACCAGAGCCGGAAGGCCGTCAACTGCCGGTGCCGGTCCGGCCCCAGTCGGGGCCCGCCCGGTCCCAGGCCTGGTCCCAACGGGCGTACCGGCGGCGGACCATGCGCCAGACGATCAGCCGCCTGGAGCCCTCGACCAGGCCCGCGGTGAGCAGAGTGGCGCCGAATCCGGCGAGGACCGCGTGCGTCGTCGCCGTGGCGGAGTCCAGGGGGCGGGCCATGATGCGGCCGTGGGCGTCCGTCCAGAGCATGAAGTGGTCGCCCGCTTGCGGGTCTTCGAGGTGGGCCGTGACCGGCCCGTGCTGCGCGGTGCCGTCCGGGGCGGTCCAGTCGGCGAGGACGCGACTGCGTGTGTCCCGCGCGGACGAGGTCTCGGGGTCGGCGTCCGGCGCGGAGCCGTTCAGCTTGCGCACCACGGTCGCTGTCACCGGATGACGCGACTCGCGCTGTTCCCGGACGGACTGCTGGAGCGCGTCCTGAGCGACACTGCCGATCACGCTGCCCGCCACGGGCGCGGCGGCCAGGATGAGCAGCAGGGCTACCAGGGCGGCCCAGGCCTCGGCCAGATCGGTCGTGCGGCGCAGCGGATTGTGCCGCCAGCGCCAGAGTCCGCTGATGGTTCGCACGGTCCTGCACCCCCTTCCCGCTCCGTGATAACCCCCGGCGGAGCCGTTCACGCGGGGGCCCGGTCAAAGAGAGAGCGAAATCACCCCCGATCGGGCCTCTCATGAACTTCTCACGAAATCCCACCATCCCAACGTGCCGCCCCCCGAGCCGAGTTCCCGCCCGCCGGGCGGCAGCGGATCACTCTCGTTCCAGGATCCTGACCGGGTCGCCGACCCGGATCGTGCCGCGTGACTGGGGCACCAGGTTCTGTCCGAAAACCAGCTTGCCGGCGAGGCGGCGATGTCGGCCGAGGGTGTGGAGGGGCTCGCTGCCGCGTCCGGCGGTGCCCTGGTCGGTGGTGGTCACGACGCAGCGCCCGCACTTCTTGGCGACTCGGAAGACGACCTCGCCGATGGCCAGGCGCGACCAGTCGTCCTCGGCCCAGGCGGCGGTGCCCGACACCACCATGTTCGGCCGGAAGCGGTTCATGGGCAGGGGGCCCTCGTCCGGGTGATCGCCCTGGGCGATCAGGGAGTTGAGGGCGTCGAGCGAGGCGGCCGAGGTGAGCAGCAGCGGATAGCCGTCGGCGAAGGTGACGGTCTCGCCCGGCAGCGCGTACTCGGGGTCGACGGGCCGGCGTGTGGCCGGGGCGTCCATGTGCACGAGGCGCACCTCGGCGCCGAGATAGTCACTGCACCAGGCGTGCGCCGCCGCGTCGGCGGCCGGGAAGGCGTCGACCTTGTCACGGAAGATCTCCATCGTCACCGCGCCGATGGGCTCCGGGACGGGAACCGTCAACGGATCCATACCGGGTGCGGACAGCCGAACGCCGCCGCCGGGCACAAGCTCGGCGGCGGCCATCGCCAGGCGTGGCTGCCGGCGTTGCGTGACGACCTTTCCCCCGTCGTCGATCAGCGCCCATCGTCGGTCTCCGGCCAGGCCCCAGGGCTCCACGACGGCCTCCCGGGGCGCCTGGCCCCGGACCGACTTGACTGGATGAACATGAATCGACTGCAGCTGCGCGTTCCCCATGGGGCCATCGTGCCAGCCGGAAGCGACAGCTCCGGTGGAGGATCAGTAGCCGCGGTACTGCTGGTTGTTGTACGGGTCCTGGTACGGAGCCGGGGTGGGCCGGGGAGCCGCGGGGCGCATCGCCTCGTAGCCCGTACCGGGCGCCATCGGGCGCGGCTGCTGCTGTTGCGGACCGGGATAGCCGCGGGGTGCACCGGCCTGCTGCGGGATGTGGGCCGCGGGTGCCTGTTGCAGCGGGGCCGGCTGCTGCGCCTGCGGGTAGCCGTAGGAGGGCTGGGACGGGGCGGCCGGAAGGGCCGGCAGCGCCGACGGCAGCGCGGGCAGGTGGCTGCCCGGCATGTCGTACGCCGCAGGGACCCGGATCGGGGCGATCTGCGGCGTACCCCGCTCGGCGACGAGCTTGTCGTAGATCGGAGTGTCCGGGAAGGAGGCGGAGTAGTAGCCGCCGCCATAAGTGGAGCGGGGGGAGGTCATGGCACATAAGTTAAGCCCACGATGTGCTGGTTGGGGAGACCGATAAGAGGGTTGTTTTCCGTGTCGGCCGTGACGCGGGATCCCCAATGCGAGCGAACTTGGCAAAAAGGGGCGGCGGTGGGGGTTCGGATCCTGTAAATGCCGAGTTCCGCGCAGGTTACCGGCGGTTGGACAGTGATCTTCCTGGGCTCCTCATGGGAGTTCGCCGTGCTGGAGAATAGGTTGGTCGAGCAGGACAGAACCCAATGGGCTGCCGGGGCGTGACGACCTGGCACGGTGACTCGCGATGGGGGCGGACATGTCAATGCCTAAAGGATCGAATGCTCCGGTGCCGACGACGGCACTGCGGGTCGAATTGGGCCGGCGTTCCGGCCCGGGAGTGCCCGACGCGGACGCGTCGGCACTGCTGCTGGTGGGCGGAAAGGTCCGGTCCGAACGCCAACTTCGTCTTCTACAACCAGCCGGCGCACTCCTCGGGCGCGGTGCGCCACGAGGGCAAGCGGGACGCCGACGGCCTGGTGGTCGACAGTCTCCTGGTCGACCTCGCGCGCGTGGAGCCCGCGATCGAGACGGTGGTCCTGGCCGCATCCGCGGACGGCGGTACGTTCGGACAGGTGCCGGACCTCTATATCGAGGTCCGCGATGCCGCCCAGAACACCGTGGTCGCCCGTTTCGACAGCACGGGCGCGACGGTAGAAACCGCTTACGTGCTCGGTGAGTTCTACCGCCGCCAGGGCGCCTGGAAGTTCCGCGCCGTCGGCCAGGGGTACGGCAGCGGGCTCGAGGGCCTCGCCAGGGACTTCGGCATCACGGTCGACGAGCCGCAGCAGGCCGCCCCCACTCCGCCGGCGCCCGTCGCAGCCCCGGTGACCACGCCGCCACCCCCTCCTGCGGCGCCCCCCGCGGCACCGGTCAGCCTCAGCAAGGTGACGCTGACCAAGGCGTCGCCCTCGGTGTCGCTGACCAAGCAGGGCGGCACCTCGGGCGCGATGCGCGTGAACCTCAACTGGGAGGTGCGCAAGCAGTTCTCCGGCTGGGCCAGCAAGCTGGGCCGTGCCGTCGCCATGCACTCCGACCTCGACCTCGACCTGTGCGCGCTGTACGAACTCACCGATGGCAGCAAGGGAGTCGTCCAGGCCCTGGGAAACGCTTTCGGCGCGCTGCACCAGCCCCCGTTCATCCACCTCGACGCCGACGACCGCACCGGCGCCATGGCGAGCGGCGAGAACCTCACCGTCAACCTCGACCACAAACAGGCCTTTCGGCGCATCCTCATCTTCGTGACCATCTACGAGGGCGCGCGCTCCTTCGCCGACCTGCACGCCACGGTCACCCTCACTCCGCAGCACGGCGCCCCGATCGACTTCTCGCTCGACGAGTGCACCGTCCCCTCGACGGTGTGCGCGCTCGTCCTCATCACGAACACCGGCAGTGACCTGGTCGTCCAGCGCGAGGCTCGCTACCTGGTGCCGGAGCGCGGGGTCAGCCCGCAGCGGACGGTGGACTACGCCTACGGTTGGGGCATGAACTGGACGCCCGGAAGGAAGTGACCGGGCTTCAGCCCTCGTCGGGGACGGCGCCCGGACGTGCGTAGGTGCGGCCCTTCCAGGCCGCGACGCGGCCCCGGTAGTGCTGGACCGCGGAATCGACCGTCATGAGCAGATACAGGAACGCGGTGAACGGCAGCAGCGGAGCGAGCCACAGGGGCTGCCGGTAGTAACGGAGCATCGGGACATACGTCCCCGTCATCAGCAGCCACGCGAGGGCACCGGCGACCGCAGCCGCCGCATCGCCCGCGGCCAGGCCCCGGACCAGGGCAACGGGCGGCACCAGATAGACCACCGCGAGCCCCGCGACCATACCGGCGAGCAGCAGCGGATTGTGCCTCAACTGCGCGTACGCGCTGCGCGAGACCATCCGCCACAGGTCGTACAGCCGTGGATACGGGCGCACGCTGTCCACCCGCTCCGCCAGCCCCAGCCAGATGTGACCCCCGCCGTCCTTGACGGCACGCGCGAGTGCCACATCGTCGATGACGGCGTGCCGGATGGCGTCCGGGATCCGCGCCCGCTCGGCCGTCTCGGCCCGCAGCAGCACACAGCCGCCCGCCGCGGCCGCGGTCCGCGCCCCCTGCTTGCCGATCCGGCGGAAGGGATACAACTGGGCGAAGAAGTAGACGAAGGCGGGCACGACGAGCCGCTCCCACACACTCGCCACCCGCAGCCGGGCCATCTGGGAGACCACGTCGAAACCTCCGGCGTGCGCTGCCGCGACCAACTCCCGCAGACTGTCCGGGGCATGGGCGATATCGGCGTCCGTCAGCAGCAGATACTCGGGGTCACGCGCGCGTGCCAGGCCGATGCCGTGGCGAACCGCCCACAGCTTGCCGGTCCAGCCCCTGGGCGGCTCACCCGGCGAGGAAACGGTCAGCGGCAGCCCGCCGTGCCGCCGGGACAGCGCCCGGGCCAACTCCCCGGTGCCGTCCGTGCTGCCGTCGTCGATCAGGAACACCTCCGCCCGCCCCGGATAGTTCTGGACGAGCAGCGACGGCAGACTCTCGGGCAGTACGGCGGCCTCGTCCCGGGCCGGGACGACGACACAGACAGCAGGCCAGGTCCCCGGTTCGCGACGCGACGGCAGGCGTACGTCCGTACGCCAGAAGAAGCCCTGCCCCAGCAGCAGCCACAGCCAGGCGACCAGTGATGCGGCGGCGGTCCACGCGATGGCACTCACCCGCGCAGTCTGCCCCACCGCTCCGGTGCCACACGGCACATCGTCTATCGTGGCCGGGTGAAGATCGCGCTCATGGACTCCGGAATCGGTCTGCTGGCGGCCACTGCCGCGGTACGGCGTCTGCGACCCGACGCAGATCTCGTCCTCTCCCTCGACCCCGACGGCATGCCCTGGGGACCCAGGACCACCGAGGACCTCACGGAGCGCGCCGTCGCCGTCGCCGAGGCGGCCGCCGCCCACCGGCCCGACGCCCTGATCGTCGGCTGCAACACCGCGACCGTCCATGCGCTGACCACCCTGCGCGCCCTCCTGGAACCCGGTATTCCGGTCATCGGTACGGTCCCGGCGATCAAGCCGGCCGCGGCCGGCGGCGGCCCCTTCGCGATCTGGGCGACGCCGGCCACCACCGGCAGCCCTTACCAGCGCGGTCTGATCCGGGACTTCGCCGACGGTGTGACGGTCACCGAGGTGCCCTGTCATGGCCTGGCCGAAGCCGTTGAACACGCGGACGAGGCCGCCATCACCGCCGCCGTTGCCGCAGCCGCAGCGCTGACCCCCGACGATGTAACGACCGTCGTCCTGGGCTGCACCCATTACGAACTGGTCGCCGAACGCATCCGCACCGCCGTGCAGCGCCCCGGCCGCCCGCCGCTCGTCCTGCACGGTTCCGCCGGAGCGGTCGCCGCCCAGGCGCTGCGCCGGATCGGCGAGCTGCCCGCCCCGGAGGCCGCCGCGGACGGCACCTTGACGGTGCTGCTGAGCGGGCGCGAGGGCGTGCTGCCCACGCCCGCCCTGGCCTACGAGGAGGGCCGGCAGCTCCCGGCGATCAGCCCTGCCCGGTGACCGACCGGCACAAAACGGACGCCGATACCTCAGCGGGCGCCCGCCTGGCGCAGTCACCCTGTGCAACGCGGTAGCCGCGCAGCGAAACCTGAGTAACCTCGTAGGCATGAGGGACCACCCCCGTGAGGCGAACGCCGCGCACCACCCCGACGTCTGGACCGGACGTGCCACGAACCGGATCCAGTGGCTGCTGGCGCTCGTCGGGGCGGGCTGCATGGCGCTCGGTATCGAACTCGCCGTCGACCCGGCATGGACATGGACGTCGGGTATCGCTCCGCTCGTCATGGCCGTCGTCGGCTGTATCGCCGCGGGACTGCTGGTTCTCTTCGGCACCCTGGCCTTCGTCCACGTCGACCTGAAGCTCGACAAGGAGTGCGTCGAGGTCCGCTGCGGGCACATGGGCGTGCCCCGCCGCCGCATTCCGCTGGCCCATGTCGCCGGCGCCGACTTCGACCCGGAGATCACCCCCCGGCACTGGGGCGGCTGGGGCTATCGCTGGCGGCCCGAGAAGGGCACCGCGGTCGTCGTACGGCGCGGCGAGGGAGTGGTGCTGCGGCTGTGGGACGGCCATACGTTCACCATCACGGTGGACGACGCGGAGGCCGCCGTACGAGCCATTCGCGCCCGGCTGCGGCCGAACGCGCCCGGACCGGTGCACTGACCTCACGCGCGCGGTCTGTTCCGCGGCTTCACGGTGTCAGGCGGTCACCGCGCGGGCGGGTGTCCCAGGTCCGCTGGGATGGCTCGTCGGTGAGCGGGCGTGCCGTGGCCAGGCCCGCCAGCAGCCCGGCGCCCACGGACACGGTGGTGAAGCTCATCGCGTTGCCGACCGCGGCGATCGCCGCCAGCGAGGTCAGTGCGGCGCCCGCGGTGAGCGCGACCGGAGTGGAGCGGGGAGTGCGCCACAAGGCGTGCAGCACCCAGCAGAAGACCATCGCCAGCAGGGCCAAGCCGACGACACCCTGTTCGGCCGCCTGCTGCAGCGGGGCGGAGTGGGGTTTGCCGTCGGACAGCAGCGTCTGGGTGGCCGTCGTGCTGAGCTCACCGAAACGCCCCGGGCCGACGCCCAAAGCGGCATCCTCGCGGACCATGTGCAGGGCGTCGTGCCACAGCTCGATCCGGTGCCGGGTCAGCTGACCCTCCAGATATCCGGCGAACCCGTCCGGCACCGCGTTCCCGGCCACCGCCCAGGGCAGGCCCGTCATCAGGGCCGTCACCAGGGCCAGCCCTGCGATGCCCAGGCCGCGGTGGTGCATCCGGCCCGCGGCGAGCGAGCACAGCAGCACCGCCACGCAGAGGACGAAACCGGTGGTCGAGCCGAGGGCGGCCGCGGTCACCGCGATCCCGGCGGCCAGCCCGCGCAGGGCGAGGCGCAGCGGCGGAGCCGACGCAGCCCAGGCCGCGCAGCATGCGGAGCCGGTGGACAGGATCAGTACCGCGGCGGTGGCGCCGGCGTGGCCGAGCGGTGCGACGATCTCGGGCCCGGGTGCCAGCTGCGGAACGGCCACCGTCAGGGCCAGACCGGCCAGCGCCGCGGCACCGGGCGCGGCCACCGGCAGGAGCGCTCCGCAGATCCGCCCCGCGGCATAACCGGCCGCCACCGCCAGGATGGCGAGCAGCACACCCTCGGGACGGCCGCCATGCACCGTCGCTGTGATGAGCGACCAGACCGCGCAGGCCCCGAGCATCGCGACACCCGCCGCGTCCGAAACGTTTCGTCTGTCGCCGACCTCCTCCGGACCGGCCGCAGACGTCATCCCCGTAGAACCCACCCCGCCCCCCGAACCCGGTCCCCCGACCTGTGACGTACCCCGGCCGTCCCGACCTGAGCGGTCGCACGACAGAGGCTCCGGCACACCGTAACGGCTGATGAACGTTTTGTGGATGAGTCGCGCCGAGTCGCGCGGGAACGATGCGGCGCACGAGCTGGGAGAACGCCCGTACCGTCCCGTGGACCGCGCTGTCGGCGGCAAGGTCACCCGCCGTACACTCCCGGAGTGACCGTCACCGCAACCTCCGTGGACGAGTCGGACCAGCTGCAGCCGCAGAACGCGCCCGCCTCACGCCGAACCCGCCTCGCGCGCCTCGTTCCGGCCGCCGTCGCGACGCTCTCCGGAGTGCTGCTGTACGTCAGTTTCCCGCCGCGCACCCTGTGGTGGCTCGCCCTGCCGGCCTTCGCGGTCTTCGGTTGGGTGCTGCGCGGTCGCAGCTGGAAGGCGGGCCTGGGCCTCGGCTACCTGTTCGGCCTCGGCTTCCTGCTGCCGCTGCTGGTGTGGACCGGCGTGGAGGTCGGCTCCGTGCCCTGGCTCGCGCTGGTCGCGATCGAAGCGATCTTCGTGGCGCTGGCCGGCGCAGGCATCGCCGCGGTGTCCAAGCTGCCCGCCTGGCCGGTGTGGGCGGCCGCCGTGTGGATCGCCTCGGAGGCGGCACGCGCGCGTATGCCGTTCGAGGGCTTCCCCTGGGGCAAGATCGCTTTCGGCCAGGCCGACGGCATCTTCCTGCCGCTCGCCGCGGTCGGCGGCACCCCGGTGCTCGGCTTTGCGGTCGTGCTGAGCGGTTTCGGCCTGTACGAGGTCGTACGCCTGGCCCTGGAGAGTCGACGTACCCGTTCCATCCGGCGTGGAGCCGCCGCCGTCGCGCTGCTCAGCGTCGCCGTCCCGGTGCTCGGGGCCCTGGCCGCCCGGCCGCTGGTCAGCGACAAGGCCGAGGACGGCACCGCGACCGTCGCCGTCATCCAGGGCAACGTGCCACGGGCCGGGCTGGAGTTCAACGCCCAGCGGCGGGCCGTGCTCGACTACCACGCGCGTGAGACGGAGCGGCTGGCCGCCGAGGTCAAGGCGGGCAAGATTGCTCAGCCCGACTTCGTGCTGTGGCCCGAGAACTCCTCGGACATCGACCCGTTCGCCAACGCCGACGCCCGAGCCGTCATCGACCGGGCGGCCAAGGCGATCGGCGTGCCCATCTCGGTCGGCGGCGTCGTCGAACGGGACGGCAAGCTCCTCAACGAGCAGATCCTGTGGGACCCGGTCAAGGGACCCATCGACACCTACGACAAGCGGCAGATCCAGCCGTTCGGCGAGTACCTGCCGCTGCGCTCGCTCATCGGGGCCATCAACAGCGACTGGACGAGCATGGTCCGCCAGGACTTCAGCCGGGGCAGCGAGCCCGGCGTGTTCACCATGGACGGCGCCAAGGTCGGCCTGGTCACCTGTTACGAGGCCGCCTTCGACTGGGCCGTGCGCTCCGAGGTCACCGACGGCGCGCAGATGATCTCCGTGCCGAGCAACAACGCGACCTTCGACCGCAGTGAGATGACCTACCAGCAACTCGCCATGTCCCGCGTCCGGGCCGTCGAGCACAGCCGGACCGTCACCGTGCCGGTGACCAGCGGGGTGAGCGCGATCATCATGCCGGACGGGAAGATCACCCAGAAGACGGGCATGTTCGTCGCCGACTCACTGGTCCAGAAGGTGCCGCTGCGCTCCTCCGAGACGCCCGCCACGAAGCTGGGCATCCTCCCGGAGATCGCCCTGGTAGTGATCGCCGCGGGCGGGCTCGGCTGGGCCATCGGGGCCGGTGTGCGCGGGCGACGCGCTCGTGACGTGTAGTCGTACGCCGTCGTAACGCCCCCGGGGGTGAGCGACCGGGCCCGTTAGGGTCGGTCGCATGGCTACTCCTGACTTCATCCGCACGATCCGCGACTCGGCCGGCCAACAGCTGCTGTGGCTCCCCGGAGTCACCGCCATCGTTTTCGACGACGAGGGCAGAGTGCTGCTGGGCCGTCGTACCGACACCGGCAGGTGGTCGGTGATCGGCGGCATCCCGGATCCGGGGGAGCAGCCCGCCGCCTGCGCGGTGCGGGAGGTCCACGAGGAAACCGCCGTGCGGTGCGTCGCCGAGCGGGTCGTTCTCGTTCAGGCGCTGGATCCGGTCACCTATGGCAACGGCGACATCTGCCAGTACATGGACATCACCTTCCGGTGCCGGGCCGTCGGCGGTGAGGCGCGGGTCAACGACGACGAGTCGCTGGAGGTGGGCTGGTTCGACGTGGATGCCCTGCCCGAGCTGAACGAGTTCGGACTGCTGCGGGTCAAGCAGGCACTGTCGGACGCACCCACGTGGTTCGACCCTATGAGTTCCAGCTGAAGTATGGGTGTTGAGCACATGTGGCGAGGTGTCGGTACTGCCTAGGGTCGTGGCATGACGGCTGGCAGCGCCCTAACGGGACCCCACGCTCCCTCGCTCGATCTCGGCGGCCGTACCGCCCTAGTCACCGGCGCCGCCGGCGGCATCGGCCGCGCCTGCGCGCTGCGGCTGGCGCAAGCCGGGGCCCAGGTGAGAGCGGTCGACCGGGACGCCGAGGGGCTGGAGGCGCTCGCCGAAGGGACAGGGCTGGGGCCGCATCGTGAATGTGTCCTCCGTCCATGGGCTGCGCGCCTCGGCTTTCAAGTCGGCCTATGTGGCCGCCAAACATGGACTGGAAGGCCTGTCCAAGGTGCGGCACATGCACCATGTGATCGGTGTGCTGTTCGCGGCCGACCGGCGTGCCCGGGTCTTCGAGCGGGAGCAGATCGCGCTGCTCGGCTCCTTCGCCGCACTCGCCGCGGCCGCCATCGACGCCGCCAACCTGCTTGTGCGCCACTTCCTCGTGTGCGGTGGGGACGGGTACGTGTCGGGACACCGTAGGAACATGCAGGTCAGGGGGCACATGTGGCGGGACGACATAGTTCATGGCCGAGCCATGCGTCCAGCCCTCATGCCTGCTCGAAGAGGAGGTGGTTCAGCGGCTCGTCGGGGTCGGTACGACGAGTGTCCGTGATGCGTTGTCGGCGGTGATTTGACGGTGGCGTGATGCCTCAGGCCCCGGCGCCGGCCTGTATGCCAGACACCGGGCAGGTGTCGATGTCGGCCTGCGCATCGGCGACCCGGCCGTGCCGATGCCGTACCGGCCCGGGAGTTCCGGCGGGACTAGACCATCCCGGCAGCCGTACCGGCAGTTGCGGATCATCAACGGCATTCTCGCTCCGTCAGCGCGCGCTCCGTGCGGCGGCGTTCGCCTGCCACTCGCGGCCGATGGAGCGGATCAGCGCCGGGTACACCCCGATGTACCGGAAGGGCTTGATGGCGGCCATGTAGAGGGTGCCGAGCAGCCCGTTCGGCTTCACCAGGACGGCCATCTGGCCGCGGTGGCCGCCGACCCCGTCCGGAACCCAGCCGATGTGCAGCACCCCGTGAACGGTCTTGTTGCCCATCTCGGCGGCCCACTCGTCGTCCCTCTGATAGAGGGAAGTGAACGGGGACGAGCCGAGGTCGGGACCCTGAGGACCTTCGCGAAGGTCCTCAGGCAACCGGTCGCGCAGAGAAGGCAGACGGGTGCCGATGCCGGCGGTGGCCTTGTCCCAGCCGAACAGCGCACCGAGCTTCCAGCGGACGGCGAAGAGCACGCGGGAGACGAGCCCCTCTCCCTTCACCCCGCCCCTGATCCCTTCGGAGATCTGGCGCACCAGCCACTCAAGGTCGTCGGGTCCGCCGGGGGTGGGCAGTGCCCACACGTCCTCGACCGTGAAGTCGCCGGCGATCTCGTGGATCCGCCAGGGACGGTCGGTGTGGGCGGTTCGGGGAAGTCGCATGCGCAGGCCCCTGTCTATACGGTGGCGTATATATCGAGTGTAGGGCGATCTATACGCCTCCGTATACTTGGCCGGGACGTGAGGAGATGCACACGATGGGCGCCACCCGCACGCCACGCGGCAAGTGGATCGAGGAAGGCTTGCGGGCCCTCGCCGCGGGCGGCCCTGAAGCCGTCCGGATCGAGGCACTGGCCCAGGCTCTCGGCGTCAGCAAGGGCGGCTTCTACGGATACTTCCGCAACCGGGCTGCGCTGTTCACCGAAATGCTCGACACCTGGGAGTACGAGGTCACCGAGAGCGTGATCGAACAGGTTGACAGCGGCGGAGGAGATGCCAGGGCCAGACTGGAGCGGCTGTTCGCCATCGTTGCCGCTGCCGACGGGCCGGTGCGCGGCATCACCGCCGACATCGCGATCCGCGACTGGGCCCGCCGAGACGCGGCCGTCGCCGAGCGCCTGCGCCGCGTCGACAACCGCCGTATGGACTACCTGCGTTCCCTGTTCTCCTCCTTCTGCCCCGACGAGAGCGAGGTCGAGGCCCGCTGCCTGCTCGCCGTCTCGGTGCGCATCGGCAACCACCTCAACGCCGCCGACAACGGCAAGTACAGCCGAGCGGAAGTGATGGAACTGATCAGGCAACGGCTGCTGGAGTAGACGTCGCGGAAGTGCGTGCCAGGCCACCCCTACGGGTGCGACGGCATGCGCTCAAGAGACTGCACGTCCAGCAGCACCGCACTGCTCACGGTCGGTAGTTGTCGACAGCAGGTGTCCGACGGCTCACCCCTGCGCTGTCCCGCCTGGCTGCGATCAGGGCGACCGCGAAGTGCACTGCGGTCAGTGTGATCACCAGTCGGGGAATCAACCGTGTCATCGTCAGCTTCCTCGATTCGTGGGGTCCTTGAGTCTCTTGATGACATGGCGCCGGTCTGGACGGTGAGGGTCGCGAGTGGAGGCGGCGACGTATGCCGTCAACCCCCCGAGCGCCAGACACAGCGGGGAATGCAGCGCCAGATCCCAGCGGGTGAAATCGGTCGGTCGGTCGGCCGGTCGGAGCGGAGGACGCCAGACCGATCGAACCTCGCAGCAGCACGCCTGCGACACCCCAGACGCTCTGGCGCACCAGACGACGTGGCGGCAGCCGCGGGACCAGGTCGGCCCGGGCCGCGACCACATAGGCCGCCGCCCCGAGCGCTGCCGCGACTGGGTCCCGATGTGCCACACGTCACGGTGTGCGGTGCAGGCGGCTTGATGCCTTGCGGTCCCCGAGCGGCAGCACGGGCGTGCGCAGGATTACCGGTAAGGCCCTTGCCTTCGGCAGGATGGGCGCCATGACCGAGATCCGCACACCCCGCCTCCTCCTGCGTCGCTGGCATGACGACGACCTCGCGCCGATGGCGGACATCCACGCGGACCCCCAGGTCATGCACTGGATCGACGACGGCTCGGTGCGCGACCTGGACCACACGGCACAAGCCATCGAGCGGTGGGAGGAGGAATGGGACGAGGAAGGGTTCGGACTCTTCGCCGTCGAGCTGCTGGCCTCGGGGGAACTAGCAGGGTTCACCGGCTTGTCCGTGCCCGAGTTCCTGCCGGAGGTACTGCCCGCCGTGGCCATCAGCTGGCGGCTCGGCTCATCGTTCTGGGGCCAGGGATACGCATCCGAAGCCGCCCACGCCACACTGGAGTTCGCACTCCAGGACCGCGGCCTCGACCGCGTCATCAGCATCAACCGGGTGGGGGACGACGCCTCCGAGGACATCATCCGCAAGCTCGGCATGGCACCCGAGCGTGAGACGACACACCCGGTATATGGCTATCCGCTACGCGTCCACACCATCGACCTCACCGAGTACCAGGCGTGAACTCCGACACGTCCGACTCCCGAAGGGCTGAGGCCCCCGCGGCAAGCGACTCGGACTGAGTGCGGGCAACTACCTGGCTGGCCGGCAGCCGGCGCTGCGACCTTCCTCTCGAGTCGGTCGAACTGAGAGGAAGGGAGGCGGACCTCGCCGTCGTGCGGACGCCGGACGGCCACGGCCGGGTCGAGTTGTCGACGTTCCACACGCCGGTGGCCGACCTCGACCACGCCACCGACTCGCGATGGGACTGGGTCGCTGAGCAGACTCGTACGTATCTGGCCTTCGGTGGCAGCGAGGGACACGAGTCGAACGGCGTCCACACGCTCGTACTCGCCAGGACCGGATGCAGGACCGGCATTCCGCGCCGCCCGTGCCTGATCTACGGCACCGCAGGCGAGGATCCGGCGTGGTTCAAGAACCTCCGGGCGGACCCGAGCGTCGGGGTGCAGGTCGGCGGCCGGCGGTTCACCGCTCGCGCCCGGGTCGCGTCCCCGGCCGAGCGTGAGCTCCTCCGGCCCCGGATGGTGCGCGTCTTCCCGCTGTACGACGAGGACGCACAGAGGACCGACCGCGAAATCCGGATCGTCCCGCTCACTCCGCAGGACTGACGCTGACTCACTCAAGGAGTCAGTCCTCCACGGCTTCGGTGAAGAACTCCGGTGGTGCCTGCAGGTCGTGGGCGCGGAACAGGACGGCGTGCTCGACGCCCATGGCCTTGCCGCTCAGCGCGGTGAACTTCGGGATGAAGTCCTCGGGGGCAGGGTGGTCCGGGAGCGCGGCCAGGTACGCGGCGTGTGCCTTGAGCGAGGCGACGCCGCGCCGCAGCGGCTCACCCGTGACCTCGACGCCGTGGGTCGCGCCGGAGCCGGCGAGTCCGGGGACGATGAGCCAGCGCACGGAGTGCGGTTCGAGGCCCTCGTCGTCGACCTGCTCCGGGAAGACCCACCGGTTGCCCGCGTCGCGCACCGCGTCGAGCGTCGCGAGCCCGGCCGCGCGGTGGTCGGCCTGGTCGAAGCCATAGGGCGTCTCGATGTCGTAGCCGGTGCCGAGTACGACGTCGGGCTTGAACCGGCGGATCTCCCGGCAGATGTCCCGGCGCAGGTCGAGGCCGTAGACGAGCACGCCGTCCGGATGTTCGAGTACGGTCAGGTGCTTGACGCCGACGACGGCGCAGGCGGCCTTCTGCTCGGCGACGCGCAGGCGTGCCGTCTCCTCGGGAGGGTTCGGCATGCCGGCCTCGCCGCGGGTGAGCAGGAGATAACCGACCTCGATGCCGCGCGCGGTCCAGCGAGCGACGGCCGCGGATGTGCCGTACTCCATGTCGTCAGGGTGCGCGACGACGCAGAGCACGCGCTGAAAGGACTCCTCGGGGAGGGCAGGCAATGTCATGTCGCCCATCCTTCCGTGTACAGGGCCCGCCGTCTGAAGAAATGCCATGAATCTGAGACTGATCTTGAGCGGCAACCCATGAGCATGAGACAGCCAGACACCCGCAGGCCGAACAAGATCGACATGTCGTGCGCGGCGCGCATGACCTTGGAAGAGTGCGCCGCGGCGTACGCGAAAGGCCGAGAGCTGCACGCAAAGACTGTCATTGCCCTGTCCCCGCTCGCCCGTGTGGGCAAGACCCTGCCGGCGGCCCGGTGAGCCGCCGGCACGGTCGAGGTGTGCTCTGCCTCTCGGTCAGGACAGCGGCTCCACCCACACGTTGCGGAACCGGACCTTGTTGCCGTGGTCCTGGAGGCGGATCGCACCGAGCGCGGCCGACTCGGGTTCACCACCACCCGTCGGCCCGCCGATGGCCACGTCGTCGTGGACCTTCTTGCCGTTCCAGATCACCGTGACCCGCGCGTCCGAAGCCTTCTTGCCGTCCCCGTCGAAGCGCGCGGCACGGAAGGTGATGTCGTACGTCTGCCATGTCTCAGGAGGCTTCGCGGCGTTGAGGTCGGCGGCCTTCTTCAGGTAGACGGACGCCGCCTCGTTGTTCGCGAGATCCGTGTCTCCGTACGAGTCGAGGATCTGCACCTCGTACCGATCCTGGAGATAGACACCGCTGTTGCCGCGGTCCTGGCCGGTGACGTCGTCCGGGAGTTTGGGGACGCGGAACTCGACATGCAGCTTGAAGTCGCCGAAGTGCTGCTTCGTGCGCAGGTCGCCGCAGCAGACCTCCATGGACTTCTCGGCGGTGTGCGGCCATTCGGCGCTGCGGCCGTCGGTGTGCTGCCAGGCCGTGGAGATGCTGCCGCCGGAGAACAGGTCGATCCGCGCGCCTGGGCGGCGGATGTCGACCGCGTCGAGGTTGACGTGGCCGGTGTCGCCTTCGCCCACGGAGTACGTGATCGTGTTGCGGCCCTTGCGGAGCTCGAAGCGTTCGGTCTTCGTCGACCAGCGGTTCCACTCGCCCGTCGACGGCAGTCTCGTCTGCTTCGCCTCGCCGCCGTTGACGGAGACGCCGACCGTCTTCGTGCCCGGGGCAGGGTGCGGGCCGTTGGCGTAGCGCAGCCCCACGTCGTACGCGCCCTGCTTGCCGACCTCGACGTCCACGCTCACCTTGGCGCCCTGTTCACCGAAGCCGTCGACGAAGCCGCCGCCGGTGTATCCGGCGTGCTCGGTGTCGGTGCCCGCGCTGCCGGACAGGCGGCCGGACTCGGCGTCGTACGTGGTGACGGGTTCATCGGGTCCGGGCTTGGCGTTGAGCGTGTACCAGGCCTCGGTGGACCACAGCTGCTCGCCCTCGGTGGACGAGAACGGGCGCGGCGAGCGGACATGCACCACGCGGTCGGTCTTGAGGCCGGGGATGGTGAGCTGGACCTTCTTGCGGTCCTTGGAGAGCTTCGCCGACGTGACCGGCAGCGACTCCTCGTCGATCTTCGGGCCGCCGTACGCCGGGGTCGGCGCGTAACGCCACTGCTCGACGGAGTACGCGCCCTCGGTGAGCTTGGCCGCGGTCTCCTTCGACAGGGGCTTGGTGTAGGTGAGTTCGAAGCCGTTCGGGGTCGCGCGCATCGTCTTGATGTCGAAGGCGGTCTTGCCGTTCGGGGTCAGCTTCTGCAGGCCGAAGCGGAGCTTGCCCGCCTGCCCCCAGTTGCCGTCGGCGCCCAGACCGCCGGTGTAGATCGCACCGTCGGGCCCTTCGCTGATCCGGGTGATGCCGGACTCGAGGCCCTGCGTGTGCCGGAACACCGCGCCCTGGTACTCGCCGTCGACCTTCTCGAGATCGGCGCGCTGCAGTCCGCCGTAGGTGACGTCACCGAACACCATCTGCCCGGCGAACGGGCCCTTCTTCAACCGCATCGGTGTGCTGGGCGAGTTGGCGATCTCATTCTGCGGCAGCCAGAGCACCGGCTTGGTGACGGGCTTGTCGTCGTACGGGCCGTCCGGGTTCATGTAGTGGTTGAAGAACCGGTCCTGCTCGACGTGCACCAGCTTGGAGGCGGGCAGCCAGCCGCCCTGGTTGTCGGTGACGAACAGTTCGTTGTCGGGGCCGCGGCCGATGCCGTTCGGGGTGCGCAGGCCGCCGGCCAGGTAACTGACCTTGCCCGTGGCCTTGTTGACCTTGATGGTGGTGCCGCGGTTGGGGGCGGGCTGCGGGTCGGTGGTCGCGCCGCCGTAGTTGATCGCGACGGACAGGTTCAGATAGAAGTCGCCCTTGTCGTAGAGCAGTCCGAAGGCGAACTCATGGAAGTTCCCGCCGAACGGCCACTCGGCGATCTTCTTCTTCTCATCCGTCACATCGTCACCGTTGGTGTCGTTCAGCTCGGTCAGCTGATGCTTCTCCGACACATACAGCTTCCCGCCCACGTACTTGATGCCCATGGGTTCCTTGAGCCCGTCGGCGATCTTCTTGTACGTGACCTTGTCGGGTCCGGTGTCGCCGGTGACGTGGTCCAGGAGGTACACCTCGCCCTTGGTCTGCTCACTGCCGCCCCAGGTGGAGATCGCGAGCCGGCCGTCGGGCAGCCAGTCCATCGCGGACACCTGCGGTTCGAAGCCCTCGGGCCGCAGATTCGTCAGCCTGTAGCCGGGGTTGACCTCGGTCAGGGGCAGCCCGTCGCCCGGGGTGTCGTACGTCCCCTCGCACTCCTTGCGTCCGGGAGCCGTGACTCTGACGACCCCGGCGTCCGTGCTCAGCACGGAGTTCGGCACGACCGTGAACTCAGCTGCCCCCGGCGGCTTCCACTGCAGCGTGACCTGCTGACCGCCGCCCGCGTCGAAGTGGTCGATGCGCAGCGAGGTATAGCCCGCGTTCAGCGTGATCCCGCCGTCCTTGGGCTCGGCGCCGTGCAGCCCGTCGTGGTCGATGACCTGCTGGTCGCCGAGGAAGAGCCGGGATCCGTCGTCACTGATCAGCCGGAAGGTGTACCCGCCGTCCTTGGGCACGTTCAGATTGCCGATGATCTGCGACACGAAGTTGTCGCTGAACCCGAAGCCGTCGGTGGACGTCCAGTCGGCCGCCGGAATCAGCTTGTCGACATTGGGCGTCTGTGCGGGCTTGAGATCGCACAGTTTGCTGAGCGGGGACTGGATGTCGAACACCCGCAGGGTGACGCCTGGTTCCTGCGGCGGGAGGTCCGCGAAGGGCCGGGGAACGTCGTCGGCCGCGGCGGGGCTGACGAGGGCGCCGCCGAGGAGGGCGGTGAGCAGCAACCCGGTGGCTCTTCGAACTCTGTGACGGACGAGGCGGGTTATATGCCCGGGGGATTCGTGGCGCTCGGGGGGTGGCTTCACTCTTCCTCCTGCGTTGTTCGGCGGCGACGCACGCAGACTTCTGTGGCAAAGCGACGCTCAGCGTAAGTACTTGGCTCCTATGCGTCCACACTTTGTCCACAGAAAGGAAAAACTGCCGTCGGTCAGTGGGTGGGGCAGGCGAACGGGCGCATGCACAGGCCGTGTTCGTCCGGTCGGCCTCGTAGACGTGCTCGGCCTTTGCCGCACCGGTCCTGCGGTCCGTCACCAGCAGTCGGGAGGGGGCTCTTCGCGGTCAGTCCGGCGGCGGGCCGTCCTGGATGAGGACCGCAGCCCCACGCTCGGCTGCACGGGGCGGCGATCCGCCACTGGGACGGCTTCTGGTGCGGCGCCGACCGCCTGTGGGGGGACGTCTTCCCCCACTACTGGAGCACCCTGACCGCGGCCACCCTCCCTGCGCCTGCCGACCGATCTGCGCACCGACCACACCGACCGGCTCGCCGAGGCGATCCTCCGCGCCAACATGGCCAACTACCGCGAGGACACCTCCGCCACCTGCGCCTTCGTCATGCCTTCCACCGTCGACGGCAGAGCCGCACACACCGCCGACCCTCTCGCCGACGACCAGGACCGGCACCTGTTCCTCTGTACGCAGGCAGCGTGATCGAGAGAGGGCACTCGGTCAGATCCGGTCCGCCGCGATCAGGAGATAGTGGAAGCTGCCTTCCTTGTACGCGGTCAGGAACGCCTCCTCGATCCCCGTCGCCACCTCGGACCTGGCCCGCAGCTCCCAGTAGGGAATCGTCGCGGGCGTCAGGTCCACCACGTCGATCGGCACGAGACCGTTCCCGGCGAGGGCCCTGAAGTACTCGCTGCGGGGGTGGATGTTGCAGGTGTAGTGCTCGTCGATCTTGCTGACCGCCTTGGACCGCAGCCCTTGGACGTCGTTGGAACACCCGGTGATGCACACATACCGGCCGCCGTACTCCAGCAGCCGCGCGAACTCCCCGTACAGCTCGAAGAGATCGACGTACATCGTCGTCTCGTTGGTCCAGATGCCGCGCCGCGAGCCGGTCGCGAAGCCGGTGTCGAGCATGTTGCGGAAGTGGAAGCGGACCTGGTCGGCCACGCCCCGCTTGACCGCCTGGTCGTTGGCAAAGGCGACCTGCTGCTCGGAGATGCTCACGCCGTCGACGTGGCAGCCGAAGCGGCCGTTCGCCATGATGCTGGTGCCGCCGCGGCCGGAACCGGCGTCCAGCAGACGGTCCGCGGGGCGGATGTCGCCGAGGTGGTCGAGGAGCACGTCGGCCTGCGCGGTCTCCAGCCGGTGCATCTCCTCGATCATGCGCTGCTCGCGGGTGTCGGCCGGGCCTTCGAGGACGGACCGGTCGTACTCGCCGAGGCCGTAGTGGTGGTGGTACAGGTCGTCGACCTCGCCGAGGCGGAGATTGACCGGGTTCTTCTCGGCGTTCCAGTAGGCGGCGACGGACTTCTGGTACGCGGTGCGCAGGACGTGGTGCACGGTGTTCACGGGGGTGTCGATGATGGACATGGCGAATCAATCTCCTTGCTGACGAAGTGATGTGAGAGAGCGTCAGGCCGCAGTGGTGTAGCGGGCGCTGCGGGCGTGCCATTCGCGGCTGCCGCCCAGCCAGGCCCAGATGCCGGCCAGGAAGCGGCGCAGCTCGGGGGAGCCGGTGAGGGCGAGGGCAGCCGCCTCCGCCTCGAAGGTGTGCATGAGTTCGTTGTGGATGTCGACGGTGCGCTCGACGGCCTCCTCCAGCGAGCAGTCGTCCTCGGCGGCGATCAGCCGGGGCAGGCTGAAGTCCGTCGGGCTCTCCTTGCCCATGGAGTACAGGTCGTTGACGATCACGCTCGCGGACCCCGCCACGGTGAAGGCACGGCGCACCCGCGGGTCGGAGAACTCGCCCTGCGACAGCTCGTAGCCGGCGATCGCGTCGATGAGCACCATGCAGGGCACGAAGCTGTTCTCGTGCCGGTGCATCAGGAACTCCCAGACCGGCGGCGTCTGTTCGCCCGTCTGCCAGACGGCCTCCTGGTTGTACGCCACGAACATGATCGACAACTCGTTGCGCAGCCGGCGCACCTGGCTGCTGGTGGCGTACCGGGCCAGGTCGTCGAGCCCCGCGCGCAGGGCCCGCATCACCGGGTCGGCCCGTACGACCCGCTCCAGCTGCGGCGCGTACGCCAGCGGCAGGTGGGCCTGGTCGATCACCGAGTGGGCGATCGCGAGGCGCTGCCCCAGCAGTTCAGGTCGGGCCTCCTCCACCTCGCCGTCCATGTAATGGTCGTCGACGGACCACTCGGACAGCGCGCACTTGGCCGCCGCCAGCAGCCGGTCGGGATCGTCCGACTCGGGGTGCGCCAGCATGATCAGCCGGCCGAAGCCCGCCCGCTGGACCTTGTCGAGCTGGCCGGGATAGATCCCGACCTCCTCGGCCCACTCGACCAGCCGCTCGTTGACGGTCTCGCCCAGGGCGGGGTCGTCACGGACGGCGGGCGGACAGTGCAGCCGCGCACCGGGTTCGACGGGCGGCGCCTGAGCGGGCGGACCGGGGGTGAACGCGCGGGCGGCCGACGTACCGAGACCGGCGGGACCCGTCGGCATGCGCGGCCCCGGCAGTCGTACGACGGCGGCGGGCGGCGGAGTGGGGAGTGCGGCCCCGACCGGACGTACCGCCGACGTGCCAGCTCTGGCCGGAGCTGACGGCAGCCGCAGCTGTGCGCTGACCCGCGCCGACAGCAACGCCGCGACCAGCTCGGCGAGTTCGGCGCCGGCGGAGGGCGCCAGGACCCTGGAGATCACGGACACCGGCGTCAGCTCCCGCTCGGGCGGGAGACCTCGACGTTCTCCAGCAGGCCGAGCGCGTCCGGCACCAGCACCGCCGCCGAGAAGTACGTGCTGACCAGGTAGGCGATGACGGCCTGCTCGTTGACGCCCATGAACCGCGCGTTCAGGCCAGGCTCGATCTCGTCCGGGAGCCCCGTCTGAAACAGGCCGATCACGCCCTGGTCCTCCTCGCCGGTGCGCATCGCGATGATCGTCGACGTGCGCGTTTGACTCACCGGGATCTTGCCGCACGGCAGGATCGGCACCCCGCGCCATGCGGGCAGACGGTGACCATTGAAGTCGACGCTGCTGAAGTAGACGCCGCGCTTGTTGCACTCACGGCCGAACGCGGCGATCGCCCGCGGATGCGCGAACAGGAAACGTGTCCCGCGCCGCATGCTCAGCAGCTCGTCCAGGTCGTCCGGGGTGGGCGGGCCGGAGTGGGTGGAGATCCGCTGGCCGTAGTCCGCGTTGTGCAGCAGCCCGAAGTCCCGGTTGTTGACCAGCTCGTACTCCTGGCGCTCGCGCAACGCCTCGACGGTCAGCCGGAGTTGCTGCTCCGTCTGGTTCATCGGCTGGTTGTAGAGATCGGCCACGCGCGTGTGCACGCGCAGCACCGTCTGCGCCACGCTCAACTCGTACTCGCGCGGGGCGAGTTCGTAGTCGACGAAGGTGCGCGGCAGGTCCGGTTCGCCCACGTGCCCGGAGCTGAGCGCGATGGCCGCCTCGCCGGAGCGGTTGGTGGGCCTGCCGTGGTCCGATCCAGCCTGCTGGACATGGGCGTGCAACTCCTCGTGCCGGCCCGCCACCGCCTCGTACGCCGAGCGCGGCAGCGCCAGCACGGTGGCGGCCGTCGCCGCGCGCGCCGTGAAGTCCCAGGTGCCGTCCGCTCCGGCGAGCACATGGCCGCCGAAGGTGTCCCCGTCCGCGAGCAGACCTACGACGGCCTCACCGCCGTAGGGGCCCTCACCGAGCTGCTCCACCTTGCCGTGCGCGACGAGGTACACATGGTCGGCCGGACCGCCGGCCGTCACCAGGACCTGACCTGCGGCGTACTCCCGCTGCTCGAACCGCTCCGCCAGCGCGCCCAGGGCGTCACCGTCCGAGAAGCCCCGCAGCAACGGGAGTTCGCACAGCTCCGCCGGGACGACCCTGACCTGCGCTCCCGTCTTGACGAACGAAACCCGTCCGTCGCCGATCGTGCAGGTCAGGCGCCGGTTGACGCGGTAGGTGCCGCCCGGCACGTGCACCCACGGCAGCATGCGGGTCAGCCATCGGGAGCTGATCTCCTGCATCTGCGGTACGGACTTGGTCGTGGTCGCGAGGTTCCGCGCGGCGGCGGTCCCGAGGCTCTGCTGCTCTCGTTCCGCTGCGTCCGCCGGGGGCGCGATATCGGTCTCGACCGACATGGTTCCTTCTCTCGTGTCGCCATGAGTGACAGTCCATGTGCGGACTGTCAGATTCCGCGGCTACAGCTACCCGTGACCGGCCCCGTCGAGTGATGCCGTTGAGCGGCGCACGAGGCACGCCCCAGGCCCAAGTGCCCCCGCACCACCCCGGATTCCCCCCACGCGCACCTAGTTGGCGGTATCCGGTCGGTACCCCGGACCACTTGCCGTGTTCAATCGCTCATATCGCGTCACGAACGGACAGGCCCCACACCTCAGGAGGCACCGTGATCGTCGCTCCCGAACCCGGACTGACCGAACGCGACATCATCGAACGGGCCGCAGCGCTCCGGCCCGCGCTGCTCGAACGCCAGCCGGAGACCGAACGGTTGACGCACTACCCCAAGGACACCCACGACGACTTCCTGCGGGCCGGCTTCTACCGGATCCTCCAGCCGCGGCGGTACGGCGGCTACGAGTTCGCCCTGCCCGTGTTCTACCGCGTGGTCACCGAGATCGCCCGCGGCTGCCCCTCCACCGGCTGGGCCCTGTCCCTCACCGCCGCACACGTCCTCCAGGTTGCCTCGGTCTTCGAGGAGAAGGCGCAGGACGAGATCTTCGGCACCGACGGCGACTTCCGGGCGGCCTCCACGGTCCTGCCCATCGGGGTCGCACAGCCCGACGGCGACGGCCGGATCGTCCTCGACGGCACCTGGCCGTACTCCTCAGGCGCGCCCTACTCCACGCACTACGTCGGCCAGACCCTGCGCGCCCCCGAGAAGCCCGGCGACCCGCCGGGACCGCCGGTGCTGTTCGTCGCCCCGCGCTCGGTGTGGACGGTCCTGGACGACTGGTACGGCGTGCTCGGCCTGCGCGGCAGCGGATCCAACAGCATCCACATGTAACAGGCCCGCATCCCCGCGTACTGCACGATCGAGGCGAGCCTGCTCGACCTGCCGGTGGAGGGCGGCAGCACAGGATCACGCCTGCACGGCAACCCCATGTACGCCGGGCGCGCGCCGAGCTTCTTCCACGGAGAGCTGGCCGCCATCATGGTCGGCACCGCGTACGCCGCCGCCGACGAGTACGCCCGGATCCTCGCCGCCCGTGCCCTCGCCCTGGAACCCGACCGCACCCGGTCCGAACTCCACGACTACCAGCGGCACTTGGGCGAGGCGCTCGGCGTCGTCCACACGGCCGAGGCGGCGCTGCGGCGCACGGCCGAGGACTGGATGGAGACCTGCCGTCGCAACGCCACCGGCGAGGCCCCTTTCACCGTGGCCGAGGACAACCGGCTCGCGCTGATGTTCCTGAACGCCGGACGCATGGTCTGGGACGTGCTCCAGGGCATCCTCTTCCGCACGGCCGGCTCCCGGCACGCCCGCGACGGCGAGCGGATGCAGCGCTACTTCCGGGACGCGGCCACGTACTGGACACATGTGGGCCCGAGCATGGCCGAGCCGCTGTACCGCCGGGTCGGCTGCGACCGCCTCGGCCTGCCTTCGGACCACATCCCGCTGATCCCCTGATCCCGGATGAATGCGCTGCTCCGGATGGGGTACGCGAGCAGGGCCCGCATCTCTTCCGAACAGGCACGTACGACCGCCGCTACCAGGGAATCTGCCATGGAGACACCGCACACCCCCGCCACCGCGGCCCAGCGCGCGCTGGACGTGCTGGCCCAGAACACCGAGGACACGGCGGCGCTGGACGCGCTCGCGAGCAGCGAGGTGCTCGTGCCCGTGCCCGACGACGTCAGCGACGAGGACGCCACCGATCCCGGCGCCGTGGCGCTGCCGGTCATCGAGCACCCGGGAGGCGAACCGACCGTGCCCGTGTTCACCTCGGAACCGGAGCTGGCCGGGCTGCTGCCGTTCGTCTCCCGCTACCGGCTGGTGCCGCTGGGCGCCCTCGCCGCACAGTGGCCCACCGACGATCTGGCCCTCACCATCGACGGGGCCTCCCGGCATCCGCTGACGCTCACCTCGGAGGGAGTACGCACCCTGCTGGCCCGCCCGCGCGGGTGAGTGGGGCGGGGCCGGCCACTGCGTATCGGAGGGGGAGCAGCCGCAGCGCCTTGAAGGGGCGCGGGGCTGTGTCAATATGCGGCTCCGCCGCGCGGGCGCGACCAGCCACGATGGTGCCGCAGGCTTCCTCGGGGGGCTGCGGTTCAAGCACGCGGACCCACGACGGCCCATCGCGGCACTTCGAGCAGAGCGCTTGGGCACGCAGCTGACCATGGACACGCTGCAGCCGCACCGCGCTCACGTACGCCATCGGCGACATCCCCCCCGCGTGGGGGTCGGCCGCACGCACCGGCCCGTGCCTCAGCCGCCCAGCATCCGGCCCAGCACCGCCCGCTGCAACGGCAGCACCTCCGCGTGCAGGTCGCGGCCCTTGCCGGTCAGGGCGACCCAGACGCCGCGCCGGTCCTCCACGCACATCGAGCGCTCCACCAGGCCGTCCTTCTCCAACCGGCCGATGAGCCGGGACAGTGCGCTCTGGCTGAGATGGACCCGGCCGACGAGGTTCTGCACCCGGCACTGGTCGCCCTCGTCGGGCGAGGCGGAGGCGAGGATGTCGAGGACCTCGAAATCGCTCGCCCCCAGCCCGTGCGGGTGCAGCACCCGGTCGATCTCGCACATCGTGCGTGCGTGTACCGACAGGATGTCCCGCCAGCGTTCCTCGAGCCGGGCCTCGGCCGTGTCGACTGCCATGCACCCAATGTTAATGCACATGCATGAACACGTGAACGGCACTCGAAGACGGCTCAGGCAGGATCCTGAAGGAGCCCGACCAGGTTCCCGTCCGCGTCCTTCACGAAGGCGATGAGCCGCCCGCCGCCGACGTCCTTGACGTCCTGGAGCAGCTCCGCACCGGCGTCCAGCAGGGCCGCGAGACGGGCCCGGATGTCGGTCACGGTCCAGTACGGCACCGGTCCGGTCATGCCCTTGGCGTGCCCGTTCGGGTCGAGGCCGACGTCCTGGCCGGCGGCCTTGAAGCCGACGTAGTAGGGCTCGTCGGCGTACGGCTCCACCTCCAGCAGGGCGCTGAACAGGGCTTTGGCCCGGGTGATGTCCTTGACGGGGTAGATGATCGTGTTGACACCGGCGGTCATGGCGGACTCCTTGGTGAAGCGTGACCCGACGACTCGCGCCGGGTTCGCGCCGAGGGGTTGCGGCGCTGATTTCACGCTAGGGCGGGGGGCGGCGGGTGGCTTCTTGGATCCTGACCGGTTGCTCCGCTGCGCCGTTACGTGGACTCCCGCTTCACCAGCTCCGTCGGCAGGATCACCGCCGCCGGGTCCTCGCCCCCGATCTGGGCCAGCAGCACGCGCACCATCTCGCTGCTGATGCGGTCGTAGGGCTGGCGGATCGTGGTGAGGGCGGGGGTGGACTCCGTCGCGGCCGTGGAGTCGTCGAAGCCGCCCACGGACACGTCCTCGGGGACCCTGCGGCCCGCTCGGCGCAGTGCCGTCAGGGCGCCCTGCGCCATCAGGTCGGAGGCCACGAACACGGCGTCCATGTCCGGGGCCTGCGCCAGCAGCCGCTCGGCGCCCGCCTCGCCGCTTGCCCGGCCCCAGTCGCCGGAGACGATGAGCCGCTCGTCGATCTCCAGGCCCGCTTCCGTGAGCACCTCCTTGTAGCCGGCGAGGCGATCGACACCGCCCGGGGTGTCCATCGGGCCGTTCACCACGCCGATACGGCGGCGGCCCAGCGACAGCAGGTGGCGCATCATGTCGCGGGCGCCGTCCCGGTCGTCCGCCGCCACGTAGCTCACCTTGGAGCCGCGCCCCATGGGCTTGCCGCACTGCACGAGGGGCACCCCCGCCTCGTGCAGTTGCTCGGCGACCGGGTCGGCGGAGTGGCTGGACACCACCAGCACCCCGTCGACGTGACCGGCCGTGATGTACCGCGTGATCCGGCGCCGCTCGGCCTCCGTCCCTGCCAGCATCAGCAGCAGCGGAATGTCGTGCGAGGCCAGCGCCTGGGTGCAACACCGCAGCAGAACATTGAAGTTGGGGTCCTCGAAGAGCTTCTCCTGCGGCTCCGTCAGCAGAAAGCCGATCGAGTCCGAACGCCCCGTGATCAGCGAACGGGCGTGCCGGTTGACGACGTAACCTGTCTTGCGGATCGCGGCGTTGACAGATTCCTGCGCCGCCGGGCTGACGTAGTGGCCGCCGTTGAGCACGCGAGACACGGTGCCCCGGGAGACTCCCGCCACGCGCGCCACGTCGTGAATGGTCGGCGGCTTGCGCCGACCCCCGGTGTTGCTCATGGTCATGACTTTACGGCTCCGGACAGCAGGTCGAGGTTCCAGAACCGCTGGATGACCAGGAACAAGGCGATGAGGGGGATGATCGCGAGCAGCGAGCCCGTGATCACCAGGGTGTAGCGCGTGGGCTCGCTGTGGCCTTGGGCGAGCAGCGTGAACAGCCCGAGGGTCATGGGGAACTTCTCGTCGTCGCTCAGCATGATGTACGGCAGCAGGAAGTTGTTCCAGATCGCCACGAACTGGAACAGGAAGATCGTCACCAGTCCGGGCACCATCATCGGCAGCCCGATCCGCGCGAAGATTCGCCACTCTCCGGCCCCGTCGACGCGCCCCGCCTCCACCATGTCGGCGGGTACGGCCGCGGTCGCGTAGATACGACCCAGGTAGACCCCGTACGGGGAGAGGATCAGTGGCAGTAGCACGGAGACGTAGGAGTCCGTCAGGCCGGTCTTGGCGAGCAGCAGGTACTGCGGGATGGCGAGGACGACCGGCGGCATCAGCACGCCCGCGAGCATGATGTTGAAGACGGTCTCACGGCCGCGGAAGCGGTAGACGGCGAGGGCGTAGCCGGAGACGGCGGAGACCGCGGTCGACAGCAGCGCGCCCAGCCCCGCGTAGAGGGCCGAGTTGCCCATCCACTGCCAGTAGACGCCGTCGCGGTAGGCGTTCAGATCCGCGAGGTTGTCGGCGAGGCCCGTGCCCGGCAGCAGGGTGAAGGTGGAGAACAGCTCCGTGCCCGACTTGGTGGCGGCCATGATCACCCAGGTGACCGGCAGCAGGCAGTACATGGCCCCGAGCAGCAGGACGAGGGTGGGAACGACGGCGATACGGCGGCGCAGCGGCGGCCTCTGGGTGCCCGGCGAGGTATCGGCCGCCGGGGCGGCCTTCCGGACGGCAAGAGTGCTCATCGGGCTTCCTCCTGCTTGGAGCGGGCGTTCGCGACGCGCAGGAATCCGAAGGACAGGACGAGGGTGGCGACGGCGATGATCACGGCCTGGGCGGCGGCCGAGTGGATGTCGTTGTTGCCGAAGGCGTCCTGGTACACCTTCATCAGCGGACTCCAGGTGGTGGAGACGGAGTTGGTCAGCGGCTTGAGGGTGGTCGGCTCGGAGAACACCTGCAGCGTCGCGATGATCGAGAAGAAGAAGGTGAGCACCAGGGAGGGTGTCACCATCGGGATCTTGATCCGCAACGCGATCTGCACCTGGGAGCAGCCGTCCAGCTTCGCCGCCTCGTACACCTCGGCCGGGATGGACCTCAGCGCGGTGTAGATGACGATCATGTTGAATCCGGTGCCGCCCCAGATCGCGATGTTCGACAGCGCGATGAACAGCGGTCCGCCGTCCAGCAGGTCCGGCTGGGGCAGGCCCGCCTTGTCGAGCAGGAAGTAGAACGGGCTGACGCTCGGCAGGTAGAGGAACCCCCACAGCAGCGCCGCGATCACCCCCGGGAGGGCGTACGGCAGGAAGATCGCGAGCCGGGTGAACGTGGTGAGCCGCACCCGGTCGGCGTCCAGCATCAGCGCGAAGAGCAGCGCCAGGCCCAGCATGACGGGGACGACGATCGCGCCGTACCCGAGGACGCGCAGGGCGCCGTCGATGAGCTCGGAGTCGGAGAGGGCGGCGGTGTAGTTGGACAGCCCCGCCCACACCTCGCTGCGGGCCCCGGAGCCCAGGCCCAGACCCTTGACCTCGACCTTGCGGACGCTGAGGTAGAGCGCGTAGCCGATGGGCAGGACGAAGAACAGCAGGAACAGGACGACGGCGGGGAGGAGGAAGACGTACGGGGCGCGCCGTACGCCTCCACCGGTGGCGCGGGTGCGGGGCGCACGGCCGGAGCCGTGCGCCACCTTGCCGGTGTTCTCGGTGGTGCCGGACATCACTCGGCGACCTCGAAGCCCTGCTTCTTCATGTCGGCGACGGTGTCGTCCTGCATGGCGGTCAGCGCGGACGTGAAACTGTCCTTGCTCTTGGCCTTGGCGGCCTTGCCGAAGGCGTCCTTGAAGGTCGTGTACGCGACGTTGACGTTGGGGCCCCAGGCGGAGGGTGCCGTGGTCTTCGTGATCTCGGCGGCCTTGGCGTAGAAGTCCGGCTGGTTGGAGAAGAAGTCCGGGGCCTTGGACAGCGCGTCACTGGTTTGGGCGGCCGTGGCGGCCGGGTAGATGCTGCCGTCCTCCGCCATGGCGGCGATGGCCTCCTGGTCCGTGTTCAGCCAGGTGGCGAACTTGGCCGCGGCCTCCTTGTGCTTCGAGTTGGTGGTGACTCCGGTGGAGGAGCCGCCCCAGCTGCCGGTGGCGTTCTCACCCTTGCTCCACTGCGGCAGCGGGGCCATCGCCCACTTGCCCGCGGTGTCCGGGGCACCGGTGGTCAGCGTGCCGGGGGCCCAGACCGCACTGACCCAGGCGATCTGCTTGCCGGTGTTGAGCGCCTTGTTCCAGGCCGGGGTGTACATGGGCTGGTTGTCGATGGCGCCCTCCTCGACCAGTCCGCCCCAGAAGTCGGCGACCTTCTTGGTGGCCGCGTCGTCGATGGCGACCTTCCACTTCTGGCCCTCGGCGGTCCACCACTTCGCACCGGCCTGCTGGGCGAGGCCCGCGAAGAGACCCGAGTCGTTGGAGGAGAAGGTGGTGAGCGCCTTGGAGGGGTCCTCCTTCTTCAGCTTGCGGGCGGTCTCCGCGAACTCGTCCCAGGTGGCGGGGACGGTCAGGCCGTACTTCTTGAAGAGGTCCTCGCGGTAGTAGAACATCAGCGGCCCGGAGTCCTGGGGGACCGCGAAGGCGCTGTCGGTGCCGAGTGTGACCTGCTGCCAGATGCCGGGGGCGAACTTGTCCTCGGCGTCCTTCACCTCGTCCGCGATGTCGGCGAGGACGTCGTTGCTGACCAGGGTGGGTATCGCCTGGTACTCGGCCTGCACCAGGTCAGGGGTCTTGTTGGCCTTGGCCGCCGTGATGACCTTGGTGACCAGGTCGTCGCCGGAGGCCTGTTCCCTCACCGTGACCTGGATGTCGGGGTTCTTCTTGTTCCAGATCTCGGCGGCCTTGTCCGTACCCGGGGCCCAGGCCCAGTAGGTCAGGGAGACCCGCCCGGAGTCGGCCGAGTCCTTGTTCTCGGAGTCGGAGCTGCAGGCGGCGAGCGTGGCGGCACCGAGGGCAACGGCGAGCGACGTGGCCACGAAGCGGCGGCGCATCGTGAACTGCATGGGTGTTCTCCCGTGACAAGGGCCTGAAGGCGTTGGATCAGCAGACCGGCCGTGCGCGGTGTGCTGGGAGCTGTGAGGTGCTGGGAGCTGTGAGCGTTCACAGTAGAGAAACATCCATGGCCCTTGTCAATGGTTGGTGCAGTGCGGGAATGTTGGGCCTCGCGTCGATCGGCGCGGTGTGTGTACGTTCCCAAAACGTTCAACCAAATGGGAGAGATCCATGCCGGAGACCACCCCCACGGGCCTCACCGGGCTCGCCTTCGGTGGTGACTACAACCCCGAGCAGTGGCCGGAGAGCGTCTGGCATGAGGACGTCCGGCTGATGCGCGAGGCCGGCGTCACGATGGTGAGCGTCGGAATCTTCTCCTGGGCCCTGCTCGAGCCCTCACCCGGTGTGTACGACTTCGGCTGGCTCGACCGGCTGCTGGACCTGCTCCACGAGAACGGCATTCGCGTCGATCTGGGCACCCCCACCGTCGTACCGCCCGTCTGGTTCTACCGCAAGCATCCCGAGGCGTTGCCCGTGGCCGCCGACGGCATCCGCTACGAGTTCGGCTCGCGCGGCGCCATCTGTCACAGCAACGCCGACTACCGCGAGGCCGCCGCGAACATCACCACGAAGCTGGCCGAGCGGTACGCCGGCCACCCGGCCCTGGCGATGTGGCACGTGCACAACGAGTACGGCGTCCCGGTCTCGGCCTGCTACTGCGACTCCTGCGCCGCGCACTTCCGCCGCTGGCTGGCGACGACGTACGGCACCGTCGACGCGGTCAACGAGTTGTGGGGCACCGCGTTCTGGGGACAGCGGTACGCCGACTTCGAGCAGATCAACCCGCCGCGCGTCACCCCGACGGTCGGCAATCCGGCCCAGGCGCTGGACTACAAGCGGTTCGCCGACGCCACCATGCGCGAGAACTTCGTGACGGAGCGGGACATCCTGCACCGACTGACACCCGGCGTCCCGGTCACGACCAACTTCATGACCGCGCTCAGCCAGTGCGACTCCGTCGACTACTGGGCCTGGGGCCGTGAGGTCGACATCGTCACCAACGACCACTATCTGATCACCGACGGCCGCCGCACCCACGTCAACCTGGCGATGGCCGCCGACCTCACCCGCTCCGTCGCGTCCGGCTCCCCCTGGCTGCTCCTGGAGCACTCCACATCGGGCATCAACTGGCAGCCCCGCAACCCCGCCAAGGCCCCCGGCCAAATGGCTCGCAACTCTCTCGCTCACGTCGCGCGCGGCTCCGACGGCGCCCTGTTCTTCCAGTGGCGGCAGTCCCGGCGCGGCGCCGAGAAGTTCCACTCGGCGATGCTCCCGCACGGCGGCACCGAGACCCGTGTCTGGCGCGAGGTCGTCGAACTCGGCGCCTCCATCGACTCGTTGAGCCCACTGCGCGGCACCCGCACCCAGGCCGACGTCGCCGTCCTGTGGGACTGGCACTCCTGGTGGGCGCAGAACCTCCAGTGGCGCCCCACCGAGGACCACGACGCGCGCGAACGCGCCGACTCCTTCTACGAGGCCCTGTACGACCGCCACCTCACGGTCGACTTCGCCCACCCGGAAGCCGACTTGTCGAGGTATCCCCTTGTCGTCGTCCCCGCCCTGTACCTGATGACGGAGGCCGCCGGGACCAATGTGCGCGCGTACGTCGAGAACGGCGGCACCCTCGTCGTGTCGTACTTCTCCGGCATCGTCGACGAGCACGACGCCGTGCACGAGGGCGCCTACCCGGGCCCGCTCAGGGACGTCCTCGGCCTGACCGTCGAGGAGTTCTCGCCGCTCCTGCAGGGCGACACGGTGCGCATCACCGGCCCGGACGGCTCCGAACTCACCGGCGACGTATGGACCGAGTTCGTGGTGCCGGGCGACGCCGAGACCGTGTGGACGTACGCCGACGGCCTCACCGCCGGCCACCCGGCCGTCACCCGGCACGGCCTCGGCGAGGGCACCGCCTGGTACGTGTCGACCCGCCTCGACGCGCACGGCCTGGACGCCCTGCTCGGCTGGGCCACCGAGGATGCCCGGATCGCGCCGCGCGCCGACCTGCCGCACGACGTCGAAGTGGTGCGCCGCACCGGCGAGTCGGGCACCTTCCTGTTCGCCATCAACCACAGCCCGTCCGACGTGAAGGTGCCGCTGGAGGCACACGGCACCGAGCTGCTGACGGGCGAACGCGCCGCGGGCCGCCTCGCGGTGCCCGCGGGAGCCGTGCGGGTCGTACGACTCGACGGCTGAGCCGACTCCCCTCCGCCCGTGCGTGCCACGAGCCGCGGGCGGAGGGGGACCCCTCACTTCCTCGGCGAGGGGGCGCCCGCATCCCCATGCACGTCGAAGGGACGAGGGACGACGATGTCCCATCCCAGACGCACCCTGAGAGTCCTGCTGCTGCCGCTCGCGGCGGGGCCTCGCGCTCAGCGCCCTGCCCGCGCAGACCGCCCAGGCGGCGAGCACCCTGACCAACACCGGGTTCGAATCGGATGAGCCACTACTCGTCCGCCGCCTACAAGGTGGAGACGTACCAGTACCTGTCGGGGCTGACCAACGGCAACTGCAAGGTGACCGCCTGTGTCGGCGCGACTGCGTGTGGAGCGCATGGGCGTTCGATATCGGACAAACGTGGCGAAGTTCCGGACGGGGTGGTCTGGTCTGCGGAAGAGTGGGAACACGCGGTCGCAGGAGGCCAGGACGGAGGGGGCGCGATGTTGAGGACTCCCGTCAGTGAACGGCGGCTGGACATCCTGGAGTGGCTCAAGGATCCGGCCGGGCACTTCCCGGCGCAGCGGCACGGTGACCCCGTCGAGGACGGAGTCACCGCGGCCTCCGTCGCCGCGAAACTCGGGGTGTCCCGCTCGGTCGCGGAAACCCACCTCGGCCTGCTCACCGCCATCGGCCTGCTGCGCACCAAGAGGATCCGGCTGCGCACCTACTACCGGCGCGACGAGGTGCGGATCGCCGAAGTGGCGCGGATGTTCGAGAAGGGCTGGTAGCGGCGTACACCCCCCGACCGCGAAGGGCACGAACGCATGGACCGGCCCACCGTTCTCGTCCCCCGGCACTACGTCGCGATCGGCGGCCGTGGCCCCGAGGACGTGGTGGCCGATGCCCGCGGCCGGGTGCTGACCGGCGTCGAGGACGGCCGTATCCTGCGCATCGATCGTCTGACGGAGCCGTTCGCCGCGCGCGTCGAGGTCATCGCGGAGACCGGAGGCCGGCCGCTCGGCCTCGAACTCCTCCCGGACGACGCCCTGTTGGTGTGCGACGCCGTGCACGGGCTGCTGCGCGTCGGCCTCGCCGACGGGATCGTCCGTATCCTCGTCGACTCGGTGGCGGGGGAGCGGCTGCGGTTCTGCAGCAATGTGATCGCCCTGTCCGACGGCGGCGTCTGCTTCACCGTCTCCAGCCGCCGCTACCCCTTGGAACAGTGGATCGGCGATCTCGTCGAGCACACCGGAACGGGCCGCCTCCTGCGACTGGCACCGGGCTCGGACACGCCCGACGTGCTCCTGGAAGGCCTCCAGTTCGCCAACGGGCTGGCCGCGAGCGGCGACGAGTCCTTCCTGGTCGTCGCGGAGACGGGCGCGTACCGCCTCACGCGCTACTGGCTCACCGGGCCGAAGGCGGGTCACTCCGAACCCTTCGCCGAGAACCTCCCCGGCATGCCCGACAACCTCTGGCGCGCCGGACCGGACGGACCGATGTGGGTGTCCCTGGCCGGACCGCGTGTCCCCCCGCTTGACCTGCTCCACCGCGCCACCCCCACCGTGCGCCGCACCGCCGCACACCTCGCCGTGCGCGCCCCCTACCGCCCGACGGCGTGGGCCGGCGTCCTGGCGCTCGACGACGAGGGCACCGTCCTGCACCACCTCACCCGCCGCCGCTCCCGCTTCCGTATGGTCACCAGCGTCTGCGAGATTGACGGCCACCTGATCCTCGGCAGCCTGTGGGAGCGGGGCGTGGCCGTGTGTGAGGCACCGGTCACGAAGTGACCCGCGCGAACCGATGGAGTTACCCTGGTCCCCGGCCGCGGTGACTCCTCGCGGCACCGGCGGTGGGGCCCGCCGTACCCGAACCGCGGCACAGATGCCGCCAACGGTCCCTACTTGCGACGACCGCATGCCCGGGTTCCGGCGAGTAGGAGACGTACGACATGGCAGCCCCCGAGACCACCCCTCTCCATGCGTCGCGGCGGGCCGGCCGGCACGGTCAGGCACCCGTCGTCGCCGTGGTCGCGCTCGGCGGGGGCATCGGCGCAGTCGCCCGGTATGCCGCCGCCCTGTGGTGGCCGACGCAGCCGGGCGGATTCCCCTGGGCAACCTTCTGGACCAATGTGATCGGCTGCGCCGTGATCGGAGTGTTCATGGTGGTCATCACCGACGTGTGGGCCGCCCACCGCCTGGTGCGCCCCTTCTTCGGCACCGGCGTGCTCGGCGGCTTCACCACCTTCTCGACATACGCCGTGGACATCCAGAAGCTGGTGGACGCGGGTCGTCCCGGCACCGGTCTGGCCTATCTCGCCGCCACCCTGCTCGCCGCACTCGCCGCGGTGTGGCTCGCCGCCAGGGCGACCCGGCGCGTTCTGAGACGGAGGCAGCCATGATGAGGCCGACCGGCAGGGCACTGCGTGTGACCGTCTTCATCGGCGAGAACGACACCTGGCGCCACAAGCCCCTCTACACGGAGATCGTGCACCGGGCGCATGCGGCGGGCCTCGCGGGGGCCAGTGTCTTCCGGGGCATCGAGGGCTTCGGTGCATCCTCCCTGATCCACACCTCACGGCTGCTGTCCCTGAGCGAGGACCTGCCCGTCGCGATCGTGATCGTGGACACCGAGGAGCGCGTCCGCGCCTTTCTGCCGCAGCTGGACGAACTCGTCACCGAGGGACTGGTCATCCTCGACGACTGCGAAGTCATCCGGTACGTCGGCCGCGACCCCGGATCGGGCGAATCGGACACGAAAGGTAAGAAGGCGTTGTGAACTGGCTGCTGGTCGTCGTGGGTGCCATGGTCGGCGCCCCGCTCCGCTACCTCACGGACCGCGCTGTGCAGTCCCGGCACGACTCGGTGTTCCCCTGGGGCACCTTCGTGGTGAACATCGCCGGGTGTCTGACCCTCGGCCTGGTGACCGGAGCCGCGAGTTCCCACGTTCAGCTGCTGCTCGGCACCGGTCTGTGCGGGGCCCTCACCACGTACTCGACCTTCTCGTACGAGACGCTGCGGCTGACCGAGACCGGGGCGGGGCTCTACGCCGCCGCCAATGCCGCCGGGAGTGTGGTGGTCGGGCTGGGCGCGGCTTTCGCCGGGGTGTGGATCGCCCAGACGGTGTGAGTGTGACGCGCGGGACCACACTCGCGCGCGGTAAGACTGGTCACCGCACTGTCGGTCACCTCGCCAGAAGTGGATCCCATGAGCGCCATCAACGTCGGTCAGGCCGTCGTCCTCGGAGCCATCGAGGGGGTGACCGAGTTTCTGCCCGTCTCCTCGACCGGCCATCTGAAGATCGCCGAGGGGCTGATGGGCATCCCCGTGGACGATGACGCCGTCGTCGGGTTCTCGGCCGTCATCCAGGTCGGCGCGATCGCGGCCGTGCTCGTGTACTTCTTCAAGGACATCGTGCGGATCATGACCGCCTGGTTCCGGGGCCTCGCCGACCGCGAAGAGCGCTACCACCACGACTACAAGTTCGCCTGGTGGGTGATCGTCGCGACCATCCCGATCGTGGCGGTGGGCCTCGCCGCCAAGCCCCTCATCCAGGGACCGCTGGCCTCCCTCTGGGTGGTCGCGGGTTCACTGATCGTCGGCAGTGGCGTGATGTGGGCGGCGGACCAGATGGGGCGGCACAAGCGAGGCGAGGACGACACGTCCTTCAAGGATGCGATGCTCGTCGGGAGCTCGCAGATCCTCGCCCTGCTCTTCCCCGGCTTCTCGCGCTCCGGCGCCACCATGTCCACCGCGCTGATGCTCGACCTCGACCGGGTGGCCGCCACCCGCCTGTCGTTCTTCCTCGGCATCCCCGCCCTGACCGGTGCCGGAATCTACGAGCTGAAGGACGCCCTCGGCACGGGCGCCGGCGCGGCTCCGCTGGTCGTCGGCACCCTGGTCTCCTTTGTCGTGGCCTACGCCTCGATCGCCTGGCTGCTGAAGTTCGTCGCCAAGCACTCGTTCAACTCCTTCGTCATCTACCGCATCGTCGTGGGCCTGCTGCTGTTCGGTCTGCTCGGGACAGGCGTGCTGAACAGCTGACATACCCGGGGTGTGAGGTCTTTCAGCCCTCACGCCCCTGAAATTCTTCTTTCACCCGGGCTTGACAGCACCCTTCCGTCGCCCGGAGTATCACTCTCGTGAACCTGTCAGACAGCCGGACAGCCAGTCAGCCTCCACGGCGTGTCAGCGCCATGGAAGCGGTGCTGGCACACCTCCGCAGCGCCATCGAGCGCGGCGAGTACGCCATCGGGGAGAAGCTCCCCTCCGAGGCGGAGCTCTGCCGCACCCTGGAGATCAGCCGACCGGTGCTGCGCGAGGCCCTGCGGGCGTTGCAGACGATGGGCCTGACCGTCTCCAAGACCGGCAAGGGCACCTTCGTCGTCGCCAACACCGTCGAGGACCCCACCTTCGGCGACTACGTGGCCAGTGACCTCCTCGAGGTGCGACGCCATGTCGAGATCCCGGTCGCCGGGTACGCGGCGGCGCGCCGTTCCCCGGAGAACCTGGATCATCTGGCCCACCTTCTCGACCGCATGGAGCGGGAGACGGACACCACCGCGTGGGTCGCGATGGACACGCTCTTCCACCTCGCCGTCGCCGAGGCCGCCCAGAACCCGGTGTTCCGCCGGGTCATCGAGGAGATCCGCGACGCACTGGCCCGTCAGTCGGCGTTCCTCAACGAGCTGGGCGGCCGGCGCGAGCAGTCCAACCGCGAGCACCGGGCGATCGTCGAGGCGCTGATCGACGGCAGCGAGCAGGACGCGGTCGATGCCATGGCCCACCACCTCGACCGGGTCGAGACGACCCTCACCGACATCGTGCGCTCCGCGCGCACGGACACCCCCACGGAAGGCGGACCCGAGGCGTGAGCGAGCAGTCCCTGCACGACGGCTTGCAGAAACGTTCCGGCCATGTCGATGCCGGAGACGAGGGCTACAGCAAGTCCCTGAAGTCCCGGCACGTCAACATGATGGCCGTGAACGGCTCCGCGCCCGAGTTCACCTCCGTGATGAGCCGCAGCCAGGTCCCGTACGGCGGAATCCTGCTCATCAGCGGTAGCTGTGTCCTCGGCGTGGGCCCCAACTTCGTCGTCCCCGCCGACGCGTTCGAGATCGTCCTCAACTTCGTGGCGATCGGCATCCTCGCGACCTGGGGCATGATCATGATCTGTCACCTGCTCTTCCGGCAGAAGACCCAGAAGGGCGAGCTCACCCGCCCCGGCTACCGACTGCCGGGCTCCCCCTGGCCCGAACTCGTGACGCCGGCCTTCCTCGCCTCCGTTCTGGTCCTCATGTACGCCGACGGCGGCGCCGGACGCACCACCGTGCTGTGCCTGCCGCTGATCGCCGCAGCGCTGGTCGCGGGTTGGTACGCCATCCGCGGCCGTACGGCGCCCAAGTCCCCGACCGGAGCCGACGCGTGAACCGCGTACCGGCCGAACCCAACCAGGCAGTGATGTACAGCAGTTCCCTCGTGGACGCACCCCTGATCCGCGAACCCCTCCATGCCCCCGTCGCCCACCTCCTGCGCGGCGGGGTGATCGAGGGCATCCACTACGGCTCCGTCGTCGTCCTCGACACCGGCGGCCAGGTCCAGCTCCAGCTCGGTGACATCGAGGCCGCCTTCTATCCGCGCTCGGCGCTCAAGCCCGTCCAGGCCGTCGCCATGGTGCGCGCCGGGCTGCCGCTCGACGGAGAGCTGCTGTCGCTCGCCGCGGCCAGCCACTCCGGAGAGGAACGCCACCTCGCCGGGACCCGGCGGATCCTGGACCTGGCCGGCGTCACCGAGGACGACCTGCGCAATGTGCCGGACCTGCCGTTCGACCCGTTCGTACGGGACTCCTGGGTGAGGGAAGGCCGCCTGCCGTCCCGGCTTGCCCAGAACTGCTCCGGCAAGCACGCGGCCATGCTGTACGCCTGCCGGCTCAACAGTTGGCCCCTTGACGGCTACCTCGATCCTGCGCACCCCCTTCAGCAGGCCATCGCGGAGATCGTCGAGGATCTCACCGGGCAGCGGATCGCTCAGGTGACCGTCGACGGGTGTGGGGCGCCGCTGTTCTCCGTGTCGCTGCATGGGCTGGCTCGGGCCGCCGCGCGGATCACGACTGCGGTAGCCGGCACTCCTGAGGCTCTGGTCGCCGACGCGATGCGGGACCACGCGGAGATGGCTTCCGGGTCGGGGCGGGATGTGGCCGCGTTGATGCGGGCCGTGCCGGGGCTGCTCGCCAAGGACGGGTTCGAGGGCGTTCAGGTCGCGGCCCTTCCTGATGGGCGGGCCGTTGCTGTGAAGATCGCTGACGGGGCGAATCGGGCGCGGGTGCCGGTTGCTGCGGCGGCGCTTGGGTGGGCCGGGGTTGATCCGGGGCTGCTCACTGAGTTTCAGGGTGAGGCACTGCTGGGTGGCGGGCGGGCGGTCGGGTGTGTGCGGCCCGTTCGGTCGCTGGAGCCGGTTGTTGTTCCGGCCTGCGCCTAAGGATGTGCCGGGCTTCTTGTCCGGCGGCTGCGGGCCGTGTGTGGCTGGTCGCGCAGTTCCCCGCGCCCCTTCAGGGCGCTGTCACCTCCGTGCCTCAGAAGGAGACCCTCACCCTCGTACTGGGGCATCCACACTCTGCGTGCCACGGAGAACCTTCCCATTACCGGCACGCCGATCTCGGCCTACCCGCATCTGATCGACGCGCTCGCTGCCGTGAAGGAGGCCGCTGCCATTGTGGAAGCCTGTCGTGAGATCCGGGACGGCAAGTTGCATGACCAGTTCGTGGTCGACGTGGTGCAGGGCGGTGCCGGTACGTCGACCAACATGAATGCCAACGAGGTAGTCGCGAACAGGGCGTTGGAGCTGCTCGGTCATGGGAAGGGGCTCTACCCGACCGCGGTCAAGATCGCGATTCTTGACGAGGCTGTCGAGTTGATCCATGAGATCAACCTGGGTGCCACGGCCATCGGCACCGGCCTCAACGTGCCCGCCGGATACGCCGAGTCGGCTCGGCGCCACCTCGCGGACATCACCGGGCTCCCGCTCGTCACCGCGGCCAACCTGGTCGAAGCCACCTAGGACTGCGGTGCGTTCGTCCAGATGTCCGGCGTGCTGAAGCGGATCGCCGTGAAGCTCTCCAAGAGCTGCAACGACCTCAGGCTGCTGTCGTCGGGCCCGCGCGCGGGCCTGGGTGAGATCAACCTGCCGCCCGTGCAGGCCGGTTCGAGCATCATGCCCGGCAACGACGTCACCATCACCATGGCCGCGGAGGCCGGGCAGCTCCAGCTCAACGCCTTCGAGCCGATCATCCTGCACTCGCTGTCCGAGAGCATCACGCACCTGCGGGCCGCCTGCCTGACCCTCGCCGAACGGTGCGTGTCCGGCATCACCGCCAACACCGAGGCGCTGCGCGCGAGCGTGGAGAACTCCATCGGCCTCGTCACCGCCCTCAACCCGCACATCGGCTACACGGCCGCCACCGACATCGCCAAGGAAGCCCTCGCCACCGGACGCGGAGTCGCCGAACTCGTCCTGGAGAAGGGCCTGTTGCCCGCCGAGCGGCTGGCCGATCTGCTGCGGCCGGAGGTCGTCGCGGGCAGCGGCTCAGCTCTCGCCTGACCTGCACAAGCGCACCAGGACCGGTCCGGAGGCACAATAGTGATCATGACGTCCCCGACCTTCGCACCGGTCCTGGAACGCATCGCCGACGAGATCCGGCGGCTGCCCGGCCGCGGCCGCCCCGCCGACTACATCCCCGCCCTCGCGGCCTGCGACCCGCGCAGCTTCGGCATGGCGGTCGCGGAGCCGGACGGCACCGTGTACGGCGTGGGGGACTGGCGGCAGCCGTTCTCCACGCAGTCCATCACCAAGGTCTTCACCCTCGCCCTCGACCTCGCCCGCGAGGGCGACGCGCTCTGGGAGCACGTGGGCCGGGAGCCCTCCGGCAATCCCTTCAACTCCCTTGTGCAGCTGGAGTACGAGAACGGCATCCCGCGCAACCCGCTCATCAACGCGGGCGCGCTGGTCGTCACCGACCGCCTCCACACCCGTACCGGCGACGCGGCCGGCGAACTGCTCACGTTCCTGCGCACCGAGAGCGGCAACCCGGACCTGACCTTCGACAAGGACGTCGCCGCCTCCGAAACCGCCCACGGCGACCGCAACGCCGCCCTCGCCCATTTCATGGCGTCCTACGGCAACATCGACACCCCCGTCCCGGCCCTCCTCGACCAGTACTTCCGCCAGTGCTCCATCAGCGCCTCCTGCGCCGACCTCGCCCTGGCCACCACCTTCCTCGCCCGCCACGGCATCCGCGCCGACGGCACCCGCCTCCTCACCCGCAGCCAGGCCAAACAGGTCAACGCGGTGATGCTGACCTGCGGCACATACGACGCGGCAGGCGAGTTCGCCTACCGAGTGGGCCTTCCCGGCAAGAGCGGCGTGGGCGGCGGCATCATCGCCGTAGTCCCGGGCCGTTGCGCGCTGTGCGTGTGGAGCCCCGGACTGGACGAGCGAGGCAACTCGGTGGCAGGCGTGGCGGCGTTGGAGCGTTTCACGACACTGACGGGCCTGTCAGTGTTCTAAGAGGGGCTTGTGCAGTGCCGGGACCTGCAACAATCACACACCGGTAACACTTCGGCCCCCACCTGGTGGGCGGCTCGTCGCTTTCCGGCCACCCGACGTTGACACGCTTTCCGAGTGTTGGCCATGGCTTTCCCCGTCGATCTCCGTCGCTGCCAGGCTCTCGGTCTGGCCGGTACCGCTTTTCTCGCACTGGGTGGTGAGACGGCGGGAGCCCTGCCGGTCCGTGAGCTGATCGCGCCCTCGTCCGCGCATGCGGCCCTGGGCCTGGTCGGCGTGTACTTCGGCATCATTCTGCTGATAGCCGCCTGGGCTCTGCTCGGACGGCTGATCCGCAGCGCGGAACCGCCGTCCCCGCGGGCCATGTTGCTCGTCCTCGCCGTCTGGGCGGCGCCTCTGCTGCTCGCGCCGCCGCTGTTCAGCCGGGACGTCTACAGCTATCTCGCACAAGGGGCGATGGTCGACGCCCACATGGACGTCTACGCACACGGCCCGGCCCGGCTCGGCGGCCCGCTCGCGGACGAGGTGTCGCCGCTGTGGCAGCAGACCGGCGCTCCGTACGGCCCGGTGTTCCTCGCCGTCGCCTCCGCGCTCTCCGGCATCACCCGGGGCGAGATTCCGGCGGGGCTGTTCGGGATGCGGCTGGTCGCGCTGCTCGGTGTCGCGTTGATGGCGGCAGCGCTGCCCCGGCTGGCCCGGCACAGCGGCGCCGACCCGGCAGCCGCCCTCTGGCTGGGCGCCCTCAACCCGCTGGTGCTGCTGCACCTGGTGGCCGGCGCCCACAACGACGCCATCATGCTCGGGCTGCTCGGCGTGGGACTGGTCGCGGCCCTCGGCCGATGGCCGGTGCTGGGCGCGATCCTGGTCACGCTCGCCGCGCTGGTCAAGGCGCCCGCCGTGCTCGGGCTCGCCGCGGTCGTGGCCCTGCAGATCCGCGCGGGCCGCAGTCCGGTGCGGTCGGTGCTCACCACGGGAGCCGCCGCGGCCGTGACCACGGTCGTGGCAACCACCCTGGCCGGAACGGGATACGGCTGGATAGGAGCCCTGAAAACCCCTGTGTCCCCGCAGAACTGGGCGCTCACCAGCCTGCTCGGCCGTGCCACCGGCACCGTTCTCACCAAGCTGGGCCTCGGCGACCTGGCTCCGCTCGCCGTGCCGGCCTGGCACGTGCTCGGCTTGGCGGCCACCGCCGCGGCCATCGCTGCCATATGGCTGCACCGCCCACGTTTCAGCCCGGTCTACGCACTCGGCCTCAGCTTCGCCGCGGTCGTCGTCCTCGGCCCGGCGATCCGGCCCTGGTACGCCCTGTGGGGGGTGTTCCTCCTCGCCGCGGCGGCACCCAGCAGCTCGGTGCGGTACCGGCTGGCGGCCGTGACCGGAGTGGTCGCACTGCTCGCCATGCCGAACGGCCTCCCGGCAGGCGCCGAGGAACTGATCCTGGCTGTTTCCGGCGGTGTGCTCGCCGTCGTCGTCCTCTGGCAGGCCCATCAGGCGGCCCAGGCACCCTTGCGGGAGAGCACCGTATGAGACTGCCCCGCACGGACCGCGGGCGCGCGCTGCTCGTGGCCGCCATCGCCGTCGTCGTCATCGTCTTCACCGCAACGGTTCCGCTGCTGCGCGGCTGGTTCGACCTGCGCGTCTACTACGGGGCCGTCGACACCTGGGTCCACCACGGCGGCCGTATCTACGACTACCGGGTGCCCGGGACGACGTACGGCTTCACGTATCCGCCGTTCGCGGCCGTCGCCATGCTGCCGATGGCGCTGCTCGGGCTGCACGCCGCGATCGCCGTGGCGCTGCTGCTCAACCTGGGGGCGCTCGCGGTCGTCGTGCGCATCCTGGCCGGACGGTCGTGGCGGAGGTACGGCTGGTACGGCTGCGCGCTCGGCGCCTGTGCTCTTGCGCTGTTCGAGCCGCTGCGCGACACCTTCAGCTTCGGCCAGGTGAACGTGCTGCTGATGGCTCTGGTCCTTTTCGACTGCTGGCTGCTGGCCACGGGGCGGGGCAGGTGGGCGGGGGTGGGGATCGGCCTCGCGGCGGCGATCAAGCTGACTCCGGCGCTGTTCATCCTTCTGCTGCTGCTGGCCCGCCGCTGGCGTGCTGCCGCCGTCGCGTCGGTCGTCGCCGTCGCGGCGACCGGGTTCGCCGCGCTGGTGGCGCCCGACGCCTCACGGTTCTACTGGACCGACGCGATGTGGGACACGACCCGGATCGGCCGCCTCGACTATGTGTCGAACCAGTCGGTGCAGGGGATTCTGGCCCGGCTCGGCGAGACGGACCGCGCGGTGTGGGCCGCCGTGGTCGTGGTGCTCTTGGGCGTGTGGGCGGTTCGGGCGCGCCGCGCGGTCGCCGTCGGGGACTGGGCGGCGGCGTTCGCCCTCACCGGGCTGACCGCGTGTCTGATCAGCCCGATCACGTGGGTGCACCATCTCGTGTGGCTGCTGCCCGCGTTCGCCGTGCTGGTTCGTGCCCGGCACCCGCGGGTCGCGGCCGGGCTGTACGCGGTGCTGTGCACCAGCGTGGTGTGGCTGTGGTTCGACGACGCCTCCGGCATCGACGGATTCCTCGGCAGCAACACGTACGCCTGGATCACGCTCGGCCTGCTGCTGTGGCTGCCGGTCGGTCAGTCCCGTGTGAGCCGGATGCCCATCCGTCGCACCACCAGCACCACCACGGCGGCGCCCAGCACGGCCGCACCCGCGATCACGCCCGTCGCCGCCCAGTCGGGCTCGGTGTCCGGGGCGGCCGCGGCGACCACGGGCACGGCCTCCGGAGCCGGCCTGGGCCTGACCCGCAACGCGTCCAGCGACCCCACCGGATCGACCCGCCCGGCGGCGTCGAACCCCCAGTCGAGCAACGACCGTGCTTCCTCGTAGACGGCGTGCCGGCCGCCCTCCTGAGGGTTCATCACCGTGACGACGAGGGTGCGCCCGCTGCGGCGGGCGGCGGCGACGAGCGTGTAGCCGGCGTTGCTGGTGTAGCCGTTCTTGATGCCGATCAGACCGGGGTAGGGGTCCACGCCGTCGGCGCCGGTCAGCAGCCGGTTGGTGTTGTGGATGTCGTACGACCAGCCGCCTCCGCCCGGGAACGCGGCCACGGCCGTGGCGCAGTACCGGGCGAAGTCCCGGTGGTGCAGTCCCGCACGGCCGAACACCGCCAGGTCGTACGCCGACGACACCTGGCCCGGGGCGTCGTAGCCGTCCGGTGACAGGACGTGCGTGTCCCGGGCGCCCAGGGCGCGGGCCTTGGCCTGCATCCGATGGGCCGTGGCGTGCCAGCCGCCGCTGAGCCGGGCCAGGACGTGCACGGCGTCGTTGCCGGAGTTGAGGAAGACGCCGTTCCACAGGTCGGTCACCCGGTAGGTGCGGCCCTCGGCGAGCCCGACCAGGCTGCTGCCTGGGCCGAGGTCCGACAGTTCCTCCGCGTCGACCCGGTGGCGGACGCGGCCGGGCAGCACGGGCAGCACCGTGAGCGCGAACAGGGTCTTGAGCGTGCTGGCGGGCGGCAGTTTCCGGTGCGCGTCGTGCGCGGCGAGCACCTCGCCGGTGCGTGCGTCGGCGACCACCCAGGACAGCGCGGAGACCTCCGGGAGTTCGGGTGTCCGGGGGTGCGGCCGGACCTGTGTGCCGGAGCGGTACAGCAGGGCCGGCTGCGGTGTGGCCGGCCGGGGTCCGGGCGCGTCCGGGTCCATGCCGGCGGGGTGGGCGGCGGTGCCGGCGGGGGCGAGGGCCAGCAGGCCCGCCGTACAGAGCACGCAGGTCGACACGACGGCACGGGACCTAAATCCGATAGTCATATCGGAAACCTAGAAACGTCCCCGCTCTGAGCTGCGCTGCCCGGGCCGAGCGCCGCGTGTGTGCACCCGGATGCCGCACACGCAGGGATCAGGAGGCGGGCAGCGTCGGCTGGATCCGGCGCAGGAAGGTCGCGTTGTCCGGGGTGTCGCGCATCCGCTCCAGGAGCGTCTCCAGGCCGGCCTGCCCGTCGCGGCTCTGCAGGACCCGCCGCAGCCCGCGTACGGCCGTCAACTCGGCCGGGGGCAGCAGGAGTTCCTCGCGGCGGGTGCCGGACGGGTTGATCTCGACGGCCGGGAACACCCGGCGCGCGGCGAGCTCGCGGCTGAGCCGGAGCTCCATGTTGCCGGTGCTCTTCAGCTCCTCGAAGAAGAAGTCGTCGGCACGCGAGCCGGTTTCCACCAGTGCCGTGGCGAGGATCGTGAGCGAACCGCCCTCCTCGGCCAGCCGGGCGGCGCCGAAGAACCGCTTCGGCCCGATCAGTGCGGTCGCGTCGACGCCGCCGCTGAGGGTGCGGCCACCGGCGGCGGCCGCGTTGTTGTGAGCCCGGCACAGCCGGGTCAGGGAGTCGAAGAGGATGACGACGTCCTCGCCGGCCTCGACGAGCCGCTTGGCCCGCTCGATCACCAGCTCGGCGAGCGCGATGTGCTGCTTGGGCCCCTGGTCGAACGTGGAGGCGTACACCTCGCCGTGCACGGAGCGCCGCATGTCGGTGACCTCCTCCGGCCGCTCGTCGATCAGCACGACCATCAGCCGGCACTCGGGATGGTTGCCGGCGACGGCTGCCGCGATCTGCTGGAGGAGGACGGTCTTGCCGGTCTTGGGCGGGGCCACGATGAGCCCGCGCTGGCCCTTGCCGACGGGCGCGATCAGGTCGGCGACGCGCCCGGTCAGGCCGGCCGCCCGGTGTTCGAGGCGGAGCCGCTCGCGCGGGTGCAGCGGCGTGAGGTCACGGAAGTGACGGCGGTCGCGCAGCTCCCCGGCGGGGCGGCCATTGATCCGTACGACCTCGGTCAGCGCACGCTGTGTGCCGCGTACGCCGTCCACGAGGTTGCCCTTGCGCAGGCCGTGGCGGCGGATCAGCGCGGCGGGGACCTGGAGGTCGGACGGGGACGGCAGGCAGCTCTCGGCGCGCAGGTGACCTTTTCCGCCCGCGTCGATGTCGAGGACGCCGGTGGCGGCCCGGGCCGGGAGTTCCTGCTGAAGGGGAGGGTGTTCGAGTGTGGTGGTCATTGATGGTGGTCCTTTCAAGGACGGAAGGTGCATGAGACATGCGGAAGGAAGGGGAGAGAAGCCGCGAACCGGAGGGCGTACGACGCACCTCGGGGCGGCGGGGAACCTCACCTCGGGTACGGCAGACGAACGCTGCTGCGAGGTGGTGTCAGGAAGCCGATGCACCGACCCGGGAAAGGGTGGGCTGTTCGGCGAACTGGAGAGAAGAACTGGCACCGGCGCCGATCATGCGGCGAACACGAGTGCTGACGGCAGCGTACCACCCGGTGCGCTGCCGCGTCTGTGAGATGAGACTCAGCGGCCGGCCAACAGGCCGTACAGCAGTGGGATACGCGGCTCGGGCAGCCGCCACCAGCCGGACGGCGTACGCACCATCCGCGGCCAGCGCTGCCAGGGCAGCTCGTCGCTCTCCCGCAGCCGCCGGACGGCCAGTCCCGCACCGATCAACGCGTTGACGACCTCGTCCATTCCGTGCATCCACTCATAACTGTCCGTGGCGCCTTCGACGGCGGGACCGTCCGTGTAGGTGTGCGTCGCGTCCCGGTGCACGGGGCCGTCCCCGCCCAGATAGTCATGGCGCAGCAACAGCTCGGGACCCTCGCCCGGAGCGGGCTTGGGCCCCAGGGAGTTGAGCAGCGGATGGAACTCGACCACGTACAACAGGCCGCCGGGTCGCAGGAGTTGGGCGACGACATCCGCCCAGCGATCCAGGTCCGGCAGGTAACACAGAGCGCCCTTGCCGGTGTAGACGACGTCGAACTGCCGTCCCTCCAGCGCTTCCACGGCGTCGTACACGTTCGCCTGTACGTATGCGACGTCGACGCCCGCCTTCTCCGCGATGCCGGTCGCCGCCGCCACCGACGCCTTGGAGAAGTCGAGGCCGACGGCCCGTGCGCCGCGCCGGGCGAAGGCGAGCGTCTCGGTGCCGAGATGGCACTGGAGGTGGAGCACGTCGCGGCCCGACAACTCGCCGAGGTCCTCCCACTCGAAGTCGGCGAACCAGCGGTCGGGATCGAGGTCCTGGTCGAGGCCGTAGAACCGGCTGGCGAGGTGGACGGGGGTACGGGCGTCCCAGTTGGCCTGGTTGGCCCGCATCAGCCGTGTGTACTCGTCGGTGGTCATGGGGCCATCCAACCGGTGCCCCTGCCTCTTCGCGGGAAAAACAAGGAAGGTGTGTCGATTCGGCCGTGGCCCGTTCGTCGGTGGGGTGTAGGAAGCTCATGAGCACCGGGAGGAACCCATGAAATACATGCTGCTCGTCTGTGGCGACGACACCGCCGACGCCTCCGGCATGGCCCCCGTCGAACCCTGGGTGGAGGAACTCGGCGACCATGGCGTTCGCCTCCACGGCCACCGCCTCGCCCTGCCCGCCGAGGCCGTCACCGTGCGGGTGCGTGGCGGCGAAGTGCTGCGCACCGACGGGCCGTTCGCGGAGACGAAGGAGTACGTCGCCGGATACGACATCCTCGAGTGCGACAGCCTGGAGGAGGCGATCGAGGCGGCGTCCAGGCACCCCGTGGCCACCATCGGTGCCATGGAGGTGCGCCCCTTCTGGCCGATGTGGGACGAGGAGGACGCCGAGACATCGATCCGCCGGCTCGACGCGGAACTGACCGAGGCGGTCCGCGAACGGGACATCGCGCGGATGCTCGCCTGCTACGCCCCCGACGTCGAGGTGTTCCACCCCATGACGGGTCTGGAACAGCGGGGTATCGACGCATTCCGTAAGGCCCAGGAGTGGTGGTTCTCGACCGTGACGGGGCCCGTGGAGCGCGAGGTGCTGGAGTTCCGGGTCCGCGTGGACGAGAGCGTCGCGTTCAGTCACGCGCTCGTGCGGATGCGGGCCACCCTCACCACGGGGGAGCCGCTGGACAGCACCGTGCGGGTGACCACCGGCTACCGGCTCCCGGCCGGCCGGTGGCTCATCGTCCATCAGCACACGTCGGCCCCGTTCGACGCCGGAATCGAGGAGGCCCGGTCATGAAGTACGTGCTGTTCATCTGCACCCCCGTCGGCGGCGAGGAACTCAGCCCTGAGGAGATCGCCGACGACCCCCGCTTCACCGAGTACATCGACCTGGTGCGCAGCCGCGACATCGTGAAGGGCGGCGCACGTCTGCGCCCCTCTTCCGATGCGACGACCGTCCGCGTGCAGGGCGACGAAGTCCTGCTCACCGACGGGCCGTTCGTGGAGTCCAAGGAGTACGTCGCCGGCTTCGACATCATCGAGGTCGCCGATCTCGACGAGGCCATCGCGCTCGCCTCCCGGCATCCCGCCGCACTGGGCGGCGGCTCGGTCGAGGTACGGCCGGTCTGGGAGTGAACTCAACGGACGGCGTCGAGGAGGCGGTCGCCGCCACCTTCCGCGAGGAATGGGGTCAGGTCGTCGCCACCCTCATCCGGGTGACCGGCGACTGGGACCTCGCCGAGGAGTGCGCGCAGGACGCCTTCGCCCAGGCCCTGGACCGGTGGCGGCGCGACGGAGTGCCGCGCCGCCCCGGCGCCTGGCTGACGACGACCGCGCGCAACCGGGCCCTGGACGTCCTGCGCCGGGAGGCGGTGGGGGCGGCGAAGCTGCGGGAGGCGGCCGTGCTGACACGCGATGGACACGACGAGTACGACGAGAGCGGCGTCGAGGACGACCGGCTCCGGCTGATCTTCACCTGCTGCCACCCCGCCCTCCCCATCGAGGCCCGGGTCGCCCTGACCCTGCGCACCCTCGCCGGGCTGACCACGCCCGAGATCGCCCGCGCCTTCCTCGTCCCCGAGGCGACGATGGCGCAGCGCCTGGTGCGCGCCAAGCGGAAGATCCGCAACGCCGGCATCCCCTACCGCGTACCGCCCGCGCACCTCCTCCCCGAACGCACCACGGGCGTGCTCGGCGTGCTCTACCTGCTCTTCAACGAGGGGTACGCCGCCACGTCCGGCGCCGACCTGATGCGCACGAACCTCACCACCGAGGCCCTGCGCCTCACCCGTCTGCTCGCCCGGCTCATGCCCGACGAGCCCGAGGTGCTCGGCCTGCTGGCGCTGCTGCTCCTGCACGACGCCCGCCGGGCGACCCGCGTGAACGCGGCGGGCGACCTGGTGACGCTGGAGGACCAGGACCGCACGGTGTGGGACCGCGCCGAGATCGACGAAGGCACCGGCCTGCTGGAGACCGCCCTGCGCCGGGGCAAACCCGGGCCTTACCAGATCCAGGCCGCCATCGCCGCCTGCCACACCACCGCGGCCACGGCCGAGGAGACCGACTGGGCCGACATCGCCGCGCTGTACGGGGAGCTGACCCGGTTCGTGCCCTCCGCCGTCGTCCGGCTCAACCGTGCGGTCGCCGTCGGCATGGCGCAGGGCCCGGATGCGGGCCTGGCCCTGGTGGCGGAGCTGGAGACCGAGGGGGAGCTGTCCGGGTATCACCTGCTGCCCGCCACGCGTGCGGATCTGCTGCGCCGCAGCGGTCGTACGGCCGAGGCGGCAGCGGCCTACGAACAGGCGCTGGAACTGGTCGTGAACGACGCCGAGCGGCGGTTCCTCGAAAAGCGGCTCGCGGAGTGTCGATCGGCGTAGGGGCGGTTCGTCGGTGGGGTGACCACACCTCGACGACACCGGAGGTTCCGATGAAAGCCCTCGTACGCAAGCTCCTGACACAACTGCGGCAGCCGGTCACCCCACGCGACGAAGTGTCTCCGGGAACCCCGGACGTCTGGCTCGCCGGACTGCGCCTGGGAGGCTGACCATGACCGCCACCACCCCCGACCCGCGCCGTTGGCAAGCCCTCGCCCTGCTCTGCGTCGCCGGGTTCATGGTGATCCTCGACGCGCAGATCGTCCTTCTCGCGCTGCCGTCCATCGCGGAGGGCCTCGGCTTCTCCGCGAGCGGCGCGCAGTGGGTCATGAGCGCCTATCTGCTGACCTTCGGAGGGCTGCTCCTCCTCGGCGGCCGGACCGCCGACCTGCTGGGCCGCCGGCGCGTCTTCATGACCGGCACGCTGCTGTTCGGGCTGTCCTCGCTGCTGTGCGGATTCGCCTGGACGGCGGGTGTGCTGGTAGTCGCGCGGGCGGTGCAGGGCGTCTCGGCCGCCGTCATGGCGCCGACCGCGCTCTCCCTCCTCCTCAACACCTTCGAGGAGGGCCATGAACGCAACAAGGCCCTCGCCGTCTGGTCCGGCAGCGGCGGCTTCGGCGCGACCGCGGCCCTGCTCGTCGGCGGCCCTCTCACCGACGCGCTCGGCTGGGAATGGATCTTCTTCCTGAACACGCCCGTCGCCCTGCTCCTGCTGCTCCTGAGCCCGGTCCTGCTGCGTGAGAGCCGCGCCGAGGCGGGGGCCCGCTCGTACGACCCGGTCGGTGCGCTGACCGTCACGGCCGCGCTCGTCGCCTGCGTGTACGCGCTGGTGGAGGCACCGCGCGCCGGATGGCTCTCGGCACAGACCCTCGGTCTCCTGGCCCTTGCCGTCGCGCTGGCCCTGCTCTTCCTCCGCGTCGAGACCCGCGCCACGGCACCGCTCGTACCGCTGCGGCTGCTGCGCTCACCGTCGGTGAGCGGCGGCAACCTGGTGGTGTTCCTGCTCGGTTCCTCGGCCTTCGGCATGTCGTACACGCTGTCGCAGTACGGCCAGGGCGTCCTCGGTCTGTCTCCGCTGCGCTTCGGCCTCTACAACGTCGTGATGCCGGTCGGCGCGGTGGTCGGCTCGTACGCCGGGCAGGCCCTCGTCACCCGCGTCGGGGCGCGTCCGGTCGCGGTCGGTGGGCTCGCGCTGGTCGGTGCGGGCAGCCTGCTGCTGGCCGGGGTGCCGGTGGACGGCGGTTTCGTCCGCGATCTGCTTCCCGGGCTGCTTCTCTTCGGGCCGGGCCTCGGCGCCTGCGCGGTCGCGGGCTCCATCGCCGCCCTCACCGGAGTACGGGAGCGGGAGTCCGGGGTGGCCTCCGGCATCAACACCGCGGCCTTCCAGATCGGCGGGGCTTTCGGGGTGGCCGTGGTGACGTCGGTCGCCGTGTCGTACACGGGTCCTGTGGCCGGGTATCGGGCCGCGTTCACGGCGTGTGTCGTCCTCGCGGCGGCCGGGCTGGCGTGTGCGCTGGTCCTGCTGCGTCGGCCCCGGCGGCCCGTGGAGCCCCTGTCGGCCGAGAAACATCACGCTCAGCGTCTCTGAACCCTCGCAGCGCCGGAAGCGCCGTCCAGGAGGACACTGTGAGTGTGATGTCGGCGCTGGCAAGGGGGTGTCGACCGATGCTGAGGACACGGCGTTCGACCGTGCGGATGTGGCGGTGGCGGCGCAATCCGCTCCGGCGGCGTATCGATGTGGTCGAGGCCTGGCTCGTGCTCGGCGCGTGGATCCTGGCCGTTGTCTGCGCGCTGCCGGCGGGGCTGGCGACCCAGGCCGCCGTGCGGCACGACCTGGACCGGCAGCGGGTGGAGCGGCAGCAGGTCACGGCCGTCCTCGTCGCGGACGCGGGGGACAGGCCGACCGTGAGCGAGACCGACGGTGATCTGGTGTGGGCCGACGCCCGCTGGACCACGCCGGACGGTCAGACCCGTACGGGCCTGACCAAGGTACGGCCCGACACCCCCGCGGGGTCTCGGGTCACCGTCTGGACCGACCAGGCCGGAGCCCTGGCGGCCGAGCCCGTGTCGCCCGGTGAGGCCAGGCTCCAGTCGGTCCTGGCGGGCGTCCTGGCCGGGGCGGTCGCGGGCGCGGTCGTGATCGGCGGTTCCTATGGGGTTCGGGCGGTGCTGGACCGGCGGAGGATGGCGCAGTGGGATGCCGAGTGGGAGCGCGTCGACACCCGGTGGGGCGGCAGGACGGGGTGAGGCGGGTCCGCCGGGCAGGACCGTGCGGTCGGGGGCGTCGAGCAACCCTGCACCCGTGGCCCCGCCGTCCCGTTCCCCTAAGCTGACGCGAATGTTCAGCCCCGAAGGCCCCAGTCTCCGCGAACTCGCCGTCCAGGCGCTGTCGTCCGTCGAGCGCGGCTACGACCTGCTCGCCCCGAAATTCGACCACACCCCTTTCCGGACCCCGGATTCGGTGCTCGACGCGGTCGCGCGGGCGCTGGACCGGATCGGTCCCTTCGATGCCGGGCTCGACCTGTGCTGCGGCACCGGAGCGGGCGTCGGCGTACTGACGCGGGTGTGCCGGAAGAGCGTCACCGGGGTCGACTTCAGCGCCGGGATGCTCGCCGTGGCGCGGGAGCGGACGCGGACGGAGGGGCCGCGGGTCGACTGGGTCCGCGCGGACGCTCGTGCCCTGCCCTTCGCCCCGGCCTTCGATCTTGTCGTGAGCTTCGGGGCGTTCGGGCATTTCCTCCCCCGTGAGCTGCCCGGACTGTTCGCTCAGGTCCACTCCGTGCTGCGGCCGGGCGGCTGTTTCGTGTTCCCGGTGGTCGCGCCGCCGCGGCCCACTTCCCCCGTCTACTGGATGCTGCTGGGTTTCGACGTGGTGATGCGGGTGCGCAACGCTGTGTGGCGCCCGCCGTTCGTCATGTACTACCGCGCCTTCCGGCTCGGGGACGTACGGAGGGAGCTGGGGGATGCGGGATTCGACGTCGATCTGCACGCGCTGCCGGAGTTCGGGCAGCTGCCGGACGGCAGCCCGCGTGTGCGGATGGTCGTGGCGCACCGCCGGGCGGCCTAGTGGGTTGGATTTTCCAATCTAAGGGTTTGTTTTTCAAACTCACCTGGTTAGGGTGAGGGCGTGACTACGACGACCGACGACGACGTCCGCATCGACCCCCTGTGGTGGTCCTGGGAGGGAGCGCACGGCGGCCACGTCGCGGCCGTCGCCCTCGCCGCCGTACTCGACAGATTCACCGGCGGAGCTCAGCCGGTCCGCACCCTGACCACGCACTTCCTGGCCCCCGTCGACACCAGCCCGCTGCACTTCTCCGGCACCGCGCCCGCGGCCGGGCGGCGGACCGCCACCTGCGTCTTCACCGGCCACCAGGGCGGGCAGCCGGTCCTCCTCGGCTCGGCGCTGTTCGGCCCGGGGCGCGAGGGGCCGTCGTGCGAGGGACAGCCCGCCCCTGACGTGCCGGGTCCGGACGACTGCCCTCAGGTCGAACTCCCCGGCCATCTCGCCCCGTTCGCCCAGCAACTGGAGATCCGCCCCGCCACCGCTGACCTCCCCCTCGCCGGAGGCGACAGGGCCGAACTCGTCGCCTGGGTGCGCTTCTCCGACCACCGGCCACTGGACGCGGCGGCTGTCCTCACCCTCACCGACGTGCTGCCGCCCGCGCTCTACGCGCGCTGGCGCACGCCCCGGCCCGTGCCGACGGCCGAACTGACCGTCCACTTCACCGACGCCCTCGACCAGGGCGCCACGGAGGGCTGGGCCCTGGTCCGCATCCGCACCGACCACGCGGGCGCCGGCTGGGCGGTCGGCGACGGCGCGGTCTGGTCGGCGGACGGCCGGCTGCTGGCGCTGGGCCGACAGTCGCGCGTGGTCCGAGGGGCCACCGGCTCCAAGGGGGGCCGCGAGGAGCGGCGCTGATCGCCTTGGTTGCTGATCCTGCGGAGCACAGGTGCCGGGCCGCGCCGCGCCCAGCTGTGTCGCTGCTCTGTGGTATGTCACATCGCAGTCCCGTGCCATCGCCTCGCCGCCCACGACCTCCCGCCCCCGCCGCGCGTCACTGCTCCGGCCCCTCGCTCACGCCCCCCGGCGCCAGCCTCAGCGCCGCGCCCCGCCCCAGTTCCTGACCCGCGCGCACCGCGTCGGTGAAGCGGGCGTCGCCGAGGGCCGCGCGCAGGCCGCACCGACTTCGACTTCCGGCGCTCCGGTGCGGTCAGCCCGCCGCAGGCAGCGTGAACTCGTAGACGAGGGCGTCCTGGTGGGCGTCCACGACGAGGCCGGTGATCTCCAGCGGCCGGGCGTACTGGTCGCGCACCTGCCGCGTGACCCGGACCGAGGGCGTGTCCGGGAGGCGGGTGATGGAGTCCCGGTGGTGCAGGGTCAGTCCCGCCTGGCGCATCCAGTCGTAGACCCGCCTCAGCTGTGCCGCGGCGGCGCCGTCGGCCCGGTCGCGGTGGGGGTACCTCCCACGCCCTTAAGGCAGTGGGGGAGCCCCAGTTCCTCCACTTCGGTGAGGGCCACGGCGGAGAACGACGTCACGGCCGTACGTCGTCCGTGGCCGTCGGCGGTGGTGGACTCGTAGCGGTGGACGAGCGTCGGCCGGTGCGGGGCGAGCCCCAGGGCCGTGGCGTGTTCCGGCGGGGGAGCCTCCCAGGTGACGGTGGCCCGGCCGACGGCGGCCGGATCGGTGGTCCGGGCGCCGACCGGGAAGGCGAGCGAGGGCGGGCTCCCGACCGGCGGGCCGGGCAGCGCCGCGTGGCTGCCCCGGCGGTCGGTGGCGACCAGGCCGCTCCGGCGGAGCACCTCCAGCGCCTGCCGTACGGTCTCCCTGCTGACGCCGAAGTGCCCGGCCAACTGCCGCTCCCCGGGCAGCCGTTCGCCGGGCGGGACGGTGCCGTCGCGCAGCTCGCCGAGCAACTCCGTCGCGATGCGCCAGTAGAGGGGCTGTCCTTCGGCGAGCGGATGGTCATGGTGGGTGGTGCGGGCCATGCCGCGCCTCCTGTGTGGTGACGTACCGTAGCCGTGCGGGCTCGTTGCGCCACCACATCCAGCATTGGTCTAAACCAGCAGGGAAGGGGCGCCCGCCGGTTCGGCCGAAATCCGCTCGCTCCGACGCCGTCTCACAACGCGCTGTACAGGGCGTCGATCAGGGCCATCTTCCGTGGGTCGTCGGCTATATGGGGCCCCATCCGGTTCATCACATAGCCCAGCGACACCCCCGCCTCCGGGTCGGCGAGACCGCAGGAGCCGCCGAAGCCGTCATGTCCGAAAGCCCGCGGATTCGGCCCGTACGAGCCGTTCGGCCCACTGAGCCAGAGGCCGAGCCCGATCTCGGTCTCCTGCTCGAACCCGGCGCCGAGCACCAGATCCCGGCACCTGCCCTGCCCCTCGCGCACGCGCTCGGCCGCCTCGGGGGACAGGACGCGGTGGCCGTCGTGGGCGCCCGGGCCCACGAAGATCCCGTACAGCGCGGCGACCGCGCGTGCGGTGCCGTGGCCGTTCACGGCGGGGAGTTCCGCGGCCCGCCACGCGGGCGTGTTGGCCTCGGTCGCGCCGACCAGGGGGTTGGCCAGCGAGGCGAGCGCCTCCGGCGCCAACTGGCTGAAGATCGCGGCCTGTTCACTGCTCGACGCGGTCGGCGGATGCACCAGCTCGGCCGCCCGACCCGCCTCCTTCTCCGGCAGCCCGACGGTGAAGTCGATGCCGAGCGGCCCGGTCACCTCCCGCTCCAGGAACGCGCCGGGCAGCAGCCCCGAGACACGTCGCACCACCTCGCCGACCAGGAAGCCGTACGTCATCGCGTGATACCCGGACCGGGTCCCCGGCTCCCACCAGGGCTCCGTCGCCGCCAGCCGCCCGACGGTGAACTCCCAGTCGTACAACTGCTCCAGCGAGTGCGGCTCACGCAGACCGGACAGACCGGCGCGGTGCGACAACAGATGCCGTACGAGGACCTTGTCCTTGCCGGCCGCCGCGAACTCGGGCCAGTACGCGGCCACCGGTGCGTCCAGGTCGAGCAGCCCCCGGTCGGCGAGTATGTGCGCGCACAACGCCACCGGGCCCTTCGTCGTCGACCACACGTTGACCAGCGTGTCGCGCTCCCACGCGCGCGTGCGGGCCGCGTCGGCCCAGCCGCCCCACAGGTCCACCACGGCCCGGCCGTGCGCCGTGACGGCGACCGCGGCACCCAGCTCGCCCCGGTGCCGGAAGTTCTCCTCGAATGCGGTACGCACCGCCGTGAAGCGGGCGTCGCAGTGACCGTGAACCTGTGGCTCGTGCTCGGGCATGGCTCCTCCTTGGTCCGCCGAGCCCGGGCCGCGACGCTGCGACCCGGGCCCGATGAACGTACCGACTGGTCGGACCGGAGAGAAGAGGTCAGGCGTAGGACCGCAGCCAGCTCAGCTGCGCCGCCTGCTGGTAGGGCCCGCCGCCCTCGTGGTCGTTGAAGTCGTACACCTCGATCGCCTTGTCCTCGTGCGCCCAGGCGTTGAAGGCCGCGAAGACGGTGGACGGCGGGCACGTCTGATCCTCGAGGGCCGCCGAGAAGAGGGCGGGCGCGCTGCCGCGGGGCGCGAAGTGCACGGCGTCGAAGTAGGAGAGCGTGCGCAGGACGTCGGCGCCGCGGCCGCGGTGTGTCTTGAGGTAGTTGCCGATCTCGCGGTACGGGTTGCGGTCCGTCATGGTCGTCGCGCGCGGGAAGTCGCACAGGAACGGCACGTCCGGCGCCACCGCGGCGAGGTCCGGGATCAGCCCGCCGACGGCGAGGGTGATGCCGCCACCCTGACTGCCGCCCAGCGCGACGGTGCGAGCCGGGTCGGTCAGCGGGTGGGCACGGGCCGCCTCCACGGCACGCACACCGTCCGTGAACACCCGGCGGTAGTAGTAGTTCTCGGGCGCGTCGATACCGCGCGTCATGAACCCCGGGTAGGCGGGCGCGCCCGCCACCGGGTCCGCGGTGCCCCCGCCGCCGCCCCACGCGCTGCCCTGCCCGCGGGTGTCCATCACGAAGTGCGCCCGGCCCGTGGACGCCCACAGCAGATGCTCGTGCGGCAGACCGCGTCCGCCGCCGTAGCCCACGAACTCCACGACCACCGGCACCGGCGCGTCGGTCCCCGCGGGCAGCGTCAGCCAGCCCTTCACCGGGTGACCGCCGAACCCGGCGAACGTCACGTCGTACACCTGCACCGTCGTCAGCCCCGTGTCGACCGGCTCGAAGCGGGCGTCCAGATCGTGCTCGCGCGTCTCCTGCAGGGTCTTCGACCAGAACGCGTCGAAGTCCTCGGGTTCCACGGAGGCGCTGCGGTAGACGCGAAGCTCCTCCAGGGAGAGGTCGAACAGGGCCATGGACAACCACCTTTGCGAAGAGGGGCGTGCGAGTGATCACACCGTACGTGGGTGGTCGGACGACTGACCAGATCTCTGTCCGGCCGGCGCCTACCATGAGGCCATGTCGCTCGCCGATGATCCGCCGGTCCAGGACGCCGAACTGCTGGTCAGGGACGCCGAACTGCTCGTCGTGGACGGGGACCTGGAGATCCCGGGCGGCTGGGTGGCCGTCAAGGGTGGTCGGGTCACCGGGGTGGGTGCCCCGGGAACGGAACCCGAGACCCGTACGACCGTCTCCGCGGCCGGACGGCTCGTCACCCCGGGTCTGATCAACACGCACCACCACATCTACCAGAACCTCACCCGCTCCTACGCGCCCGCCGTGAACGGCTCCCTGTTCGACTGGCTGACCACGCTCTATCCCCTCTGGTCCGGCCTCGACGAGGAAGCCGCGTATGTGTCGGCGTACGTCGGGATGGCCGAACTGCTCATGGGCGGCTGCACCACCTCCTCCGACCACCTCTACGTCCATCCGCGCCCGCGTCTCGTCGACGCCGAGATCCGCGCCGCCCGGGACATCGGCTTCCGCTTCCATGCGACACGCGGCTCGATGACACGCTCCGTGGAGGACGGGGGACTGCCGCCGAGGAGCGTCACGCAGACCACCGACGAGGTGCTCGCCGACAGCGAGCGGCTGATCAGGGCGCACCACGATCCGGCGCCGGGCGCGCTGGTGCGGGTCGCGCTCGCGCCCTGCTCGCCGTTCTCGGTGACCAAGGAGCTGATGACGGCCACCGCCGAACTGGCCGAGCGGCACGACGTACGGCTGCACACCCATCTCGCCGAGGACCACGACGAGGACATCTACTGCCTGGAGACCTACGGCTGCCGGCCCGTGGAGTACTTCGAGGACACCGGCTGGATGAGCGACCGCACCTGGGTCGCGCACTGCATCTACCCGAACGGCGACGAACTGCGCCGCCTCGCCGCCGCGGGCGTCGGCGTGGCGCACTGTCCCAGCTCCAACATGCTCATCGGCGGCGGCACCGCGCGAGTGCGCGAGATGCGCGAGCTCGGCCTGCCCGTCGGCATCGGCTGCGACGGCTCCGCCTCCACCGATCATGCCTCCCTGTGGATGGAGACCAGGGCGGCGCTGCTGCTGGGCCGCTACCGGGGCGGGCCCGGGGCGATGACTGCGCGGGACGCCCTCGACATCGCCACCCGCGGCTCGGCACGCTGTCTGGGGCGCGCCGACGAGCTGGGGCAGCTGCGGCCAGGGGCCTGCGCCGACCTGGTCGTCTGGGACCTGCACGAGGTGGCACTGGCCGGAGCGCTCAGTGACCCCGTGGAGGCATGGCTGCGCTGCGGACCCGCGCGGGCCTGGACCACGGTCGTCGGCGGCCGGATCCTCGTCGACCGGGGCGAGCCGGTCCTGCCGGGGCTGACGGACGCGCTGCGCGACCACGGGCGCATCGCGCGCCGCATGCAGGAGCGACGGGCGTAGCGGTCAGGCCCAGCGACGCGTCCACTCCGGTTCCGTACGGGCCCACTCCCGTTCCCACTCGGCCAGGCGGTGGTGCATGGCCACATGGCGTACGACCACATGTCCGAGGAGCACCACGCCGACCGCGCCGCCTGTGGCGCACAGGCCCATGGCGAGTGTGTGCTGCCACACCGCGAAGCTGTCCGGTGGCGGGGCGACGCTGCGGCCCCGGGAGTCGAACCACACGTGGACCGTCTGACCGGGACGGCTGCCCGGCGGCACGAACGCCCTGGCCGTACGCTCGCCCTGACCCGGCTCCGTCCAGCGCACGGTCACCTGGCGGGAGTACGCCCGGCCGTCCTGTGCCGTCGGCAAGGAGCCGGAGGCGGCGCCGACCACCTCGGCCCGCACCTGGCGGTGGTCGGCGCGCTGGGCCGCCGCCGCGTCCCCTGCCTCGCCATGAGCCCACCATGCCGCAGCCGCCCCGGCCAGCGGCGCGCCCACGAACAGCAGGACGGCGACCACCAGCACCGTCCACGCCTCCACGATGTCCGACCGGCGCCGCAGCGGGCTGGGCCGCCAGCGCCAGCCGCGTACCCGCGTTCGCATGTCGACCTCCTCGCCGTCACGCGTACGAGTGCCCACATCGAGTGACCTAAGCGGGCCGACCCGGCCGCCGGCTGTGGAGACCGAAGCCGGTCAGCCGAAGCGCTCGATACGGATGCGGTCGACCGGCTGCCCTGCCGCGACGAGCAGCCGTGAGGCGTGCTCGGCGAACCCGTTGGAGCCGCACACATAGGCCTCCCACCCACCGGGAGGCCGGTCGGCCAGGAGCGGGGCCACATGTGCGGCCGCCATACGACCCACAGGTTCGCCAGGTGGCGCACTCCGCGTGAACACGGGCGTCGTCTCGGCGCCGTACTCCCGCCCGTAGATCAGCTCCTCGGGACTGCGCGCGGACACCAGCAGCCGCAGCGGCACGGACAGGCCCCGCGCCCGGTGGTGCCGCACCATCGACATCAGCGGTACGACGCCGGACCCCGCGCCGATCAGCAGTGCGGGCCGGTCGCCGGGCCAGGCGAAGAAGCCACTGAGCGGCCCGCGCACCTCGAGCCGGTCACCCGGCCGGGCCACGGTATGGAACCAGCCCGAGACCTCGCCGCCCTCGACGTGATCGAGGGTCAGCTCGATGTGCCCGGAGTCGTCGGGCGCGGACGCGAGGGAGTAGTGGCGCTGGGCCGCATAGCCGTCCCCGGCGGTCAGCCGCAGCATCAGGTGCTGGCCGGGGAGATGCCCCTGCCAGTCGGGCACGGCGAGCCGGAAGGTGGCGGCGTGCGGGGTCTCGCGGTGGATCTCGGTGATCGTGGCGGTCTGCCACACGGCGGCGGCCTGGTTGCTCACGGCGATCCGCCCGGGCACGGCGAAGCGCGTCGGGGGAGTGAAGGTCTCAGTCACCGGAGTACCGCTGCTCCTCCCAGGGGTTGCCGCGGGCGTGGTAGCCGTTCTGCTCCCAGAAGCCCGGCTCGTCGTGGTCGAAGAGCCGGATGCCCGCGATCCACTTGGCGCTCTTCCAGAAGTACAGATGCGGCACCAGCAGGCGCGCCGGACCACCGTGCTCGGGCGCGAGGGGCCGACCGTCGTACTCCCAGGCGATCCAGGCCCGCCCGCCGGTCAGGTCCGCGAGCGGCAGGTTCGTGGTGTATCCGGTGTGCGAGTAGGCGACGGCATGTGTGGCGGCCACATGTGGGCGCACCGTATTGAGGAAGGCGTCCAGCGAGACGCCGCCGAAGCGCACGCCGAACTTCGACCAGCTCGTCACGCAGTGGATGTCACCCTCGTACGCCGAGGACGGCAGTTCGTGAGCCTGCGCCCAGTTCCAGGTGCGGGGCTCCTCGACCAGGCCGTCGACACGGAAGGTCCAGTCGGCGGGCGCCAGTTCGGGAGTGACCTCCGCGGACAGGACGGGCCAGTCGTCGCCCGCGTCGTACTGGCCGGGCGGGAGTCCCGGGTCGTCGACGCGCGGGCGTCCGGTGAAGCCTCGGGTGACATTCATGCGGGTGCTGCCTCCAGGCCGCCGCGCGTGACGGCCCGTGGATCGGACGTGATGGGTGCTTACGCGGTCAACCGTACGTGGCCTGCGGACCTGGCCTCTCCCGGGGGCGGGCCCCGTCTTCGCCGACTTGGCCTCAGCGGTCCTCGGTACTCGCCCCGGACCACCCGTTGTACCGCACGAGATACGCAGCGAACCGCTCCAGATCGTCCGCCGGCCAGTGCGCGAGCCGTTCCCGGAACGCTGCCCGCCGACTCTCGGTGACCTGGGAGAGGATGTTCCGGCCGGCGGCCGTCAGGTGCAGTACCTGCACGCGGTGGTCCTCCGGGGCGAGGCGCCGCTCGATGAGCTCGGTCCGCTCGAGCGCGGCGACCTGGCGGCTGACGGTGGACTTGTCGAGGGCGTAGTGCGCGGCCAGGTCGGTGGCGCGGCAGCCGCCGCTCTCCTCCAGGTGCCGCAGCAGCGTGTACGACACCAGCGACAACTCGGGGTGCATACGGCCCGCCGAGGCCCGTGCGCGGCGGGCGAAGGCGGTCATCTCGCGCTGGATGGTCTCCACGGCCGTGTCCGCACCGGGCCCGCCGGCGCGGCCAACCGGCTCATCGGTCGCGTCGGCTGCGTTCACGGAACCTCCCTCGCCGTGCTGGTTGCATAGTACAACTTAGCGGCATTTCAGCAGCAGGGTGACAACTGCTCGCCGGATCCGGGTAATGTTGCCGTCCGGCCGCGGAGTGTCCCGGCCGTGACAGCCCGAGGAGGTGAGACCCATTACCGCTGTGTCAGCTCGGGTGCTCGCCCCTCGAACCGGCGCGGATCGCCGACGCTAGGTGACCGCGAGAGCGCCCTTCGGCTCCCGAAAGGCTCTCGGCTTTCATGCCACCTCTTTCCTCCCTGTCCTCGTACGACGCCGTCGTCGCCGCCCTGCGCGCCGCGGGCTGTGTCTTCGCCGAGGACGAGGCCCAGTTGATCCTGGGCGCGGCCCACGACACCGACGAACTGGCCGCCATGGTGCGCCGTCGCGCGGACGGCCTGCCTCTTGAACTCGTCCTAGGCTGGGCGGAGTTCCGCGGACTGCGGATCACGGTCGAACCCGGCGTCTTCGTGCCTCGCCGCCGTACCGAATTCCTCGTCGAACAGGCCCTGGCCCAGGCGCCGGCCGCCTCCGTCGTCGTCGACCTGTGCTGCGGTTCCGGCGCGGTCGGCGCTGCCCTCGCCGCCGCGCTCGGGCAAGTCGACCTGTACGCCGCCGACATCGACCCGGCGGCCGTGCGCTGCGCCCGCCGCAACATCGCCCCCCTCGGCGGACTCGTGCACGCGGGCGACCTGTTCGAGGCGCTGCCAGGTGAGCTGCGGGGCCGCGTCGACATCCTCGCGGCCAATGTGCCGTACGTCCCCACCGGCGAGGTCGGCCTGCTGCCCGCGGAGGCCCGCGACCACGAGCCGCTGGTCGCGCTGGACGGCGGCGCGGACGGACTGGACGTCCTGCGCCGCGTCGCCGCCGATGCGCCCCGATGGCTCGCGCCGGGCGGCTGTCTGCTGGTCGAGACGAGCCAGGCCCAGGCACCGGCAGCCGTCGCCGCCTTCGCCGACGGCGGTCTGACGGCCCGTCTGGCCGTGTCGGAGGAGTTGTACGCGAATGTCGTGATCGGCACGCTCTGACGCGGGGTCAGGTCGTGGCGCCGCTCTTCGAGGGCTCGGGGTCCTTCCCGTCAGGGTGGCCGGGGAACTTGAAGTGCCAGTTGCCCGGCCCCCAACCCTCCTCGTCGTCCTTGTCATCCCAACTGCCGGAGATGACACGGGCGGCGGTGCGGGTGTCGTCGCCGGAACGGGTACCGGCCAGGTACGCCGACTCGCCTTCCTTCAGCTCACCGGCCCCCGAGTCGGACGAGCCGTCGTGCCAGACAGTGGTGTCCTCGTCGACCGTCCAGGTCCACTCGGCCCCGTCCTCGCTCTTGACCGTGACCTGGTCGCCGTCCACGTTCTCGATGGTGCCCCACTGCCAGATGCGGACGACCCAGTCGCCGGTGTCGCGCTCCTTGACGGTCGCCTCGCCGTGCGCGGCCTCGCCGCCGAGGCCGAACCACATGCCGGGTCCGCGCCATGGGCGGCGGTCGTCGGGGGAGGAGGACTCCGAGGCGGTTCCGGTGGCGGCGGGCGTGGCGCCTTCGCTGGAACCCGAGGAGGTGGCGGCGTAGGCGACCGTGCCGCCGAGGGCCAGGACGACGACCGTCGCCGCGGCGGTCACGGCGCGGGCTCGCGCGGACCGGCGCTGCCACCGCGCACGCAGGGCCGCTCCCGGCGGTGTCCGCTCCGGCTCGGGGCCGCCCGGCCCCATGAGCACTTCCCGGTCCGGTCCGCGCTGCTCGGGAACCGTCGGCGGCTCGGTGGGCCGCTCGGGCGGCTCGCCGCCGCCGGCGGTGGGTTCCTGGTCCGGATTCTGCGTCACGGCTCGCTCCCCTCACAGAGGGCACCCGGCATCCGTATGCCATATCCGTCTGCCATGCCTTGCTGTGATTGTGGAATGCGGCCGGTAAGACGCAGGTAATCAGTTCCTGTGAATACGGACCATCTGTCCCGGCCGTCCCGTGCGGCTACGCCGGCTTCTGCGCACGAGCGATGAGGAGGGCCACGTCGTCGGAGTTGTCCGGCTGGTGCAGTGTGCGCAGGAGGAGGTCGCACAGCTCCTCCAGCGGGCGGTCGGGGCCGTCGAGCAGATCCAGCAGCGCGTCCAGCCGTTCGTCGAGCGGGTGTTGGCGGGTCTCGACCAGACCGTCGGTGTAGAACACCAGACGGTCGCCGGGTTCGAGGTCGACGGTCGTCGTGGAGAAGGCGACACCGCCCACGCCGAGCGGTGCCCCGGTGGGGAGTTCGAGCAGCTCCGGTGCGCGGCCCGCGCAGAGGCGGACCGGCGGCAGATGGCCGGCGTTGGCGATCCGGCACTGCCGCAGATGCGGGTCGTGGATGGCGTACTGGCAGGTCGCGATGGAGTGGTCCAGGCCCTGGGTGATCCGGTCGAGATGCTCCAGCAGCACCGACGGGTCGAGGTCGAGGGAGGCCAGCGTGTTCGTCGCGGTGCGCAGCCGGCCCATCGTCGCGGCGGCCGTGATGCCGCTGCCCATCACATCACCGACGACCAGCGCCGTCTTGCCGCCGTCCAGCGGGATGACGTCGAACCAGTCGCCGCCGACCTCGCTGGTGGCACCCGCGGGCTGATAGCGGGAGGCGACCTCGAGTCCGCCCGTCACCCGCGGATGACTGGGCAGCAGGCTGCGCTGCAGGGTCAGGGCGGTGTCCCGGGCACTCTGGTACCAGCGCGCGTTGTCGATCTGCACGGCCGCGCGGGCCGCCAGTTCGCGGGCGAGCAGCAGGTCGTCCTCGCTGAACGGCTGCGGATTACGGGTGCGTGTGAGGTCGAGGGCGCCGAGCACCTCGCCGCGTGCGATCAGCGGAACGGCCAGATAGGAGTGCACGCCTGCCCTGGCCAGCAGTTCCGCGGCGTCGGGTGAGCGGGCGATGCGCGACAGGTCCTCGTCCTTGACCTGCGCCACCATGACCGGCCGGCCGGTGCGTACGCACTCGGTGACCAGGCGGTCCGGACCGTACCGCGCGACCTGCCCGGGCGGGTCGGCCGCGCCGAGCGCCTCGGTGTCGTGCTCCGCCCGGACGGCCAGGGCGCGGATCACCGCCGCCTCGCTGGGGCCCAGGCTGCTGCGTCTGCCTTCCATCACGGCTTCGAGCAGGTCCACGGCGGCGACGTCGGCGAGTTCCGGCACGGCGACGTCGGCCAGCTCGCGGGCGGTGCGGTCCAGGTCCAGCGTGGTCCCGATCCGCGCGGAGGCGTCGGCGATGAGCGCCAGCCTTCGGCGCGCGGCCTCGGCCTCGACGCCCGCCCGGTACTGCTCGGTGATGTCCACGACCGACACGGCCACCCCCAGCACGTTCCCCAGGGCGTCCTCCAGCCGGTACATCGAGACCGACCAGGCGTGGTCCTCCTCGAGGTCCGCCGGGGTCCGGCCGAAGGTGGGCTGGTCGACGATCGGCATCCCGGTCTCCAGGACCTGGCGGGCGGCTTGCTCCACCGCCGCGGCGTCCACCCGCGGCAGCATCTCCTGGACCGTACGGCCGAGGTGCTCCTCGGCCCGCATGCCGTTGATCCGCTCCAGCGCCGGGTTGACCGAGACGTACTTCAAGTCCGTGTCCAGGACGGCCAGTCCGATGGGTGACTGCGCGACGATCCGCGTCGACAGCGCCACATCCCGCTCCAGCCCGCGCACGGTCTTCTGGTCGGCGGCGAGCCCGAGCGCGAAGAAGTCGCCCCGGTCGTCGAGGAGCCGCTGATTGCGGAACTCCACGAGCCGGGTGCCGCCGTCCTTGTGCCGTACCGGAAAGGCTCCCGCCCAGCCCTCACCGGTCTCCATGACGTCGGCGAACAGCTTGATGGCCAGCTCGGCGTGCTGCTCGTGCACCATCAGGCGGGACGCGTACTCCCCGAGGGCCTCCTGGGCGGAGTACCCGAACAACTCCTCGGCCTGCGGGCTCCACAGCACGATGCGCCCCTGGGCATCGAGCAGCACGGAGGCCACGCCCAGCACGTCGAGCAGCCCGCTCGGCCGCACCGGCCCGCCGCCCTCGGCCACTGCAGGCCCGGCTGCACCCATCGCACGCACCGCCTTCGTTCTGTGTCACGGCACGTCGTCCCCCCGTGCCGACTCCCCTTGTTCTACCGCGTTCAACCGCTTCTGTGATGCCACGGTCGCCCTCCTCCACCATCCCTCAACACGGCGGTGGCCGTCCGGTGAAGTCGACAGGAAGTGATCGGAGTCGTCAGGAAGTGATCCGCCCGCACTGGGCGATTCGTCGTCGAACGGACAACTCCTGTTCCCTTCATTGGTCTGTACATGACGACCGGGCGCACGCCACACTGTCCGCCGAGCGCCGCCCCGACCCCCCACCGAGGAGCCGTTCCCATGCGCCTGCCTGCTTGGCAACGTTGTCACGCCGCCCTGACCGGTGTCGTCGCCCTCGCCGCAGCCGTCGTCCTGTCCGCCGCCCCGCCCGCCTCCGCCGCGGACACCTGGACCGAGGTGGGGTCCGACCGCGCCGATCCGCTGACCGAGAGCCAGGGCCTGACCTCGGTCGAGGTGCCGGCGAACAGCCCCAACCGCTACACCGGCATCGGCACCATCCCCGCCGATGTGTCCAGCCGTGGCTGGAACCACGTCGGCGACCCGGACGCCTCGTACGACGGGCACTACATCGAGCCGTACCAGCGGGACTCGGGCAGTTCGAAGATGTTCCGGGTGCAGAAGCCGGACGGGAGCCGGGCGGAGTACGTCCACGCCCTCAGCCCCGGAGAGGCGCTCAACAACTCCTGGGTCGCGATCTCCCCCGACGGCCAGTGGATGCTGGCGGGCGAGTGGGGCACGATGACCCGGCTGCTGGTCTTCCCGACCCCGGGCGTCAACTCCAGTACCACGCCGTCGGCGAACCTCCCGCAGGCCTCCACCGTCAACCTCGACCACGCGGTACGCGACGTGCAGGGCTGCGACTTCTCCGGCCCGACAACCCTGCTGTGCTCCTCCGACGACCCCGCGGGCACGCTCTTCGGCATCACCAAGCCGCTGCTCCAGATCGACCTCTCCGCCGCACCGGGCGGGTCGGCGGACGTCTCCGGTCATGTCACGGCACTGCGCCGGCTGCCGCTGCGCAGCTCCTGCTCGGGCACGTTCGAGACGGAGGGCATCGACTACGACCGCCGTACGGGCACCCTGCGCGTGATCGTCCTCTCCCCGGGCTTCTGCGTGCTGACAGACAGCAAGACGTACCGGTTCACGCGGAGCTGACGGCCCGCCCGTGGTGCGCTGCGGCGAGATGGTGGTTTGCTGAAGGTGGGCGCGGACACTCGGGGCCCGCGCCACCGCAGCGCGGCCACGAGAGGAGCGGTCATGATGATCGGCGAGCGATCGCACCCGGAACACGTCTCGGTGGAGATCAGCGGATGCTCCAAGGACGACGCCCGCGTCGTGTTCGACACACTGTGCGCGTGCTTCGCGTCCGACCGGTGCGCCGATGACATACCGGAGGAGGCCTCGGACACCCGCCCGACCGTATGGCTCGGCACCTTCGACGTCGCCGACGCCCACGAGGGCGCCCGCCCTGCCCGGCTGCAGTCGTCCGTCGAGGCCGATGTGCAGGGCGGCTACTGGGCGGTCGACCGGTTCCGCGTCACCCTGGACTCCCTGTTCTCCGTGCACGAGGCCGCCGGTGCGTCCGGCGACCAGGAGAGGGAGCTTCATCTGCGGCTGGAGAACCGCTAACCGGACCCGGCTCAGGACGGTCGTACGTCCGCATGCCGACGGGCCGTCTCCCCGGCACCGGCCGGTGAGGCGGCCCGCGGCGTCCGCCGTCAGAGCCGGGAGGGACGCGAGCGGCGGCGCAGGTACCAGACGGTGGTGGCGATTCCGGTGCCCACCAGTGCACCGCCCGCTACCAGCGTGAGGGTGCCGTAGTCCGTGGTCCCGCCGCCCATGCCGCCCATGACTCCGCGGGACGGCGAGGCCGTGGCGGAGACCGTGGGTGTCGAGGCCGCCGAGACGATGACGGACTGGGTGCCCGCGGTGTTGTTGTTCGAGCACATGACGATGACGGTGTAGGTGCCGGGACTCACGCTGGACCAGGCGGCGCTCTGCTGAGTGTTCGTCCCGGACAGCGCCGCCTGCCGTCCCTGGGCGAAGTTCGCCTGGCTGCTGTTGAGGAGCGATGCGGTGCCCCAGCTGCCGTTGATCTGGGTGCACGCGCTGGTCGTGACGGAGACCGTGGACCCGCTGGTGCTCACGGAGATCCCAGAGACGGCGGCCGAACCCGCGGCCAGCGGAAGCGGAAGCGCGGCGGCGGCTGCCACGGTCAGGCCGGAGCGGAGGAGTAGCGATCTGTTGCGCATGTGGACTGCCCTCCGGCGGCACGGTTGGCGGTACATCCCTTGCGCCGCCGAGGTCGGGGAAACGCCCGTGCTGCCACAGGGACAGCCAACGTGCCCCCGGTCCGTCCCGCATCCGGACCGCCCCCGGTCAGGTGACGGACGCCTGCGCTCCGCGGGAAGTGCCGCGATTGGCCGTCGGTCGTCTGCGGGTCCGTTGTGGCTGGTCGCGCCCACGCGGCGGAGCCGCATATTGGTACAGCCCCGCGCCCCTTTGGGGGAGCTGCCTAGCCGCCGGTTGTCACTGTGCGCTCGGCCGAGAAGCCGCCCCAGGTGCCGTCCGGCAGCTTCGCGCGGATTCGTACGCGGTGGGTGACTCCGGCGTCGCGGCCCGCATAGAAGCTGTACGTCGCCTTCTCCCGCGGTGGGGTCCCGCCCCACACGAGCGAGGTGACCGGTTGCCCGTCGAGCCGGATCTGATACTCCGTGACCACGCCGTCCGTGAGGGGCGGGACCCAGGAGAGGTCGATGTAGTACGCCCCGTCGGCGCGGTGCGCCGCCGCGCGGAAGCCGGTCGGGGCCGTGCCGCGCCCGTCGTCGGTGCCCGGCGTCGTCGTGAGGTGGACGGTGCCGGCGGCCGGTGAGAGGTTGTCGGCCGCGTCGCGGGCGCGGACCGTGAACACATAGGGCGTGCCCGGCCGCAGCCCCGTCACCACGGTCGCCGTCTGGTTCCCGCCCACACTGTGGATCTTCGTGGTGCCCTGGTAGATGTCGTACGACACCACGTCCCGATCGTCCGTCGACGCGGACCAGGACAACTGGACGGCCCGGCTGCCGACCACCCGGCCGCTCGGACTCCCGGGGCCGGTCGGGGTCACCCGGTCCGCCGCCACCGCCCGCGGTGTCGTGGCCCGGACCGCACGGCTCTGCGGCCCGAGACGCCCCTCGGTGTCCCGGGCCCGCACGGTGAAGACATACATGGTGGACGGCCGGAGCCTGGTGACATCCACCATGTGCGCCGAACCAGGCACTTCCTTGACCTTCGTGGTGCCGCGATATACCTCGTACCGGCTGATGCCCTGGTCCGACGACACCGCGTTCCACATGACGTGCACACTGGTGGCGCTCCCCGCCTCGGCGGTGACGCTCACCGGAGCCCCCGGCAGCCGCTCACCCTCACCCTCACCGTCACCCGTCCCGCCCCATCCGCAGGACGTGACCAGGGGCAGCGCACAGAGCGCCAGGATCGGGAGCCGGGGAAGGGGAGCGGGAACGTGTCGCACGGCTCTGCCTCCAAGGGGCGGCATGACGCAATGGTCCGGACCAATATGATGCTAGTGGCGCGATCACATCAAGGGGTCGGTCGTTGGTGGCCGCCCGGCGGGGTTACGTATGCTGAAGCTCCTCACGGCTGAACTCCCCTTGCGGACTCGGGAGTTCATGCCGGTGGCGCGGAACGCTGTCGTCGCTGATCCCGCGCCGGCGCGGGCGGCCGGGTGGCCGGAGCCGATACGGGCCCGGCCGCCCGGCCCCGGTCGGATCTTCAGCGTGCTCTGGCAAGGCGCCCGGTACCTTCAGGCATCGGGAGGAATTGCTTCTTTGGACTGTTCTGACCTGGTGAGCGATAGTCCCCCAGTTCCGCGTTCGTCTCTCGGGTCCTGGCACCAGGCCCCTTTTCTCACAGGGAGTCAGGGCGGGAAGAGGATTCGTTGAGACCCGGCCGGGGAGGGGAGCGGACAACGCAACTGACGCAGTAAATACCGGATTTACTGCGGCAGTGGCGGAAGGGTGGGCGAGGCGTGACGATCGAACCCGGGTCGTACCCCTGTCCGCCGCTCCGTCGTCGTACACCGCGGCGGTCGAGCGGTACCTCTCCGGCGAGGGCATCGCGAAGTCCTCGCCAGTCGGGAGCATGAACGGAGCCGTCTCGGCTGAGTGAACAAGCTCGGTCGTCCTCGGCCGAGTAGTTGACAGACATGCGCCGTCCGGCCCTCCAATGCTGGACCCAAGATCGAAATGGCGCCAGATTGGGCCGGGCGACTCTCAGTGTCCCCGAGGAGAGGCCCTCTCACCGTGCGTGTCTCGTTCCTAGCCCTGGTCGCGGCCAGTTGCGCCGTGCTCGCTCCGACGGCGTACTCCGCGCCCCGTGCCGAACCCGCCGTCCGGGAAGGGCTGTCGGAGGTCTGGCGCGAGGGTGACGTCGGCGCCGCCGAGCTGCTGGCCAGGGTGCGGGACTGCGCCCCCGTGTCCAAGGGCCGCTATCGCAGCGATGCCGGCGCACCCGCGACCATTCCGGTGTGCGGCACTGAAGAAGCCGTCTTCTGGAAGGCCGACCTCGACATCGACTGCGACGGCCGGCCCGGTCTGCACTGCAACGCCCGGACCGACCCGCACTTCTCCGACGCCACCGCCTACCCGCAGTCCGACGGCAGCCCATTGGACGCCGAGAGCCTCCCGTACATCGTCGTGCCCGTGCCCAGTTCCCTCTGGGACCACCGTGCCCATGGCGTCGACGGCGGCGCGGTGGCCGCCGTGATCCACGGAGACAGGGTCCAGTACGCCGTCGTCGGCGACACCGGCCCGCACGACCTCATCGGCGAGGCGTCCTACGCCGCCGCCCGGGCCCTGGGCATCCACCCCGACCCGCACGGCGGCGGCACGGACTCCGAGGTCACCTACATCGTCTTCAAGGACAGCCGGGTGAAGCCCATCGAGGACAACGCCGGAGCCGTGCTCATCGGGGAGCGGCTGGCACGGCAGTTCGTGCGGGGGCGGTGAGGTGCAAGGTCCGGTTCATGCGGAGCGGTGAGCCGGAAGCGGCGGCTCGTGTCCGGACGCCGAGCGAAGGTCAGACCGCCGCCCATCCGTCGTCGACCGGGAGGTCACGCCATTGATGTTGCCGGCCGCGTCCGAGGCGAGGAAGACGATGGCGGCGGCCTGCTCCTCCGGCTGGGCCGGCTTGCCGACATTGACGAAGTGCGGGCCGAGCGCGGCCGGGCCGTGGGCGTTCTGATCGGCGTCCACCACGATGGCGGTCTGCGTGCCGCCCGGGGCGATGGCGTTCGCGCGGATGCCCTGCTCGCGGTGCATCACGGCGAGGGATTTCGTCAGCCCCACGATGCCGCGCTTCGACGCCGTATACGCGACGCCCGCCGCGCTGCCCCGCAGTCCGGCCCCGGAAGCCGTGTTCTCGACGGCGCCCCTGCCTGCCTTCAGCATGTGCGGTCCCGGCGTTGTTCACCACGACGTCCACCTCGCCGAAACGCTCCACGGCGGTCTCGGCCACTCGGTCGACGACGGCCTGAGCGCCCCCGGCGTTGAGGTCCGCTGCGGGAGTGGCGGCCCGGGCACTCTCTCGACCAGGTCTTCTCACCGGAACCGGCGACCGGCCACCGCCTCGTCGCCGGGCCGGACCGGGCCGCCCTCGGCGCGCTCGTCCGGCTGACCCGCACCGAACCGGGACTGCGCGCGGTCTGGCTCCAGACCTACGACGAGGCCGAGCCGGTGTTCGCCCGTGCCCTCGCCGAGCGGGCCGGGCCGGCCGTCGACCATCTGCGGCCGACGATCCAGGCGGCGATGTTCAACGCGGCCCTGCGCGTGGCCGTCGAGCGCTACGCCTGGCGCAGCGCCGAAGTGCGGATCGCCCCGGAGACGGCGGAGGCCGAGCTGCTGGCGACCGTGCGCTCGGCGCTCGCCGTCGTCGAAGAGAGGATCACGTAGGCCCAGTCAGAGCCCCAGGGTTGCTCACACCTTCCGATACGTGTACGCCTCCCCGGCCGCCGCCTCCACCGCCGCGAGGCCGGCCCCCGTCGCCGCCGTCACGACCGCGGCGACCGCGCCCTCGACGAAGGGAGCGTCCACGAGCCGTGTGCCGTCGGGGAGTTCGTCGCCCTCCGCGAGCAGGGCCTTGACCGTCAGCACCGCACTGCCGAGGTCGGTGAGGACGGCGACCCCGGCGCCCCGGTCCACGGACGCGGCCGCAGTGGCGATCAGTTCGGCGCTGGTGCCGAGTTCACCACTCTCGGTGCCGCCCGCGGGAGCGACGGGCACAGCCGTGCCGCCGCCCGCGAGCGCCTGCGCCAGCTCGGCCACCGACGCGGCGACCTGCGCGCTGTGCGACACCAGCACGATCCCGACGAGCTTGCTGTCACTCACCATTGGCCTCCGCGAGAGCCGCGATCAATAGCGCCGACGAGGTGGCGCCGGGATCCTGGTGCCCGATGCTGCGCTCACCGAGATAGCTCGCCCTGCCCTTGCGGGCCTGCAACGGCGTGGTCGCGAGCGCCCCTTGCTCGGCGGCGGCGCGTGCCGCGGCGAAGGAGTCGCCGAGGGCGTCCACGGCCGGCACCAGCGCGTCGATCATGGTCTTGTCACCGGGCGCGGCCCCGCCCAGCGTCATCACCGCGTCCACGCCGGTGCGCAGCGCAGCCGCGAACTCCTCCTCGCTCACCTCGGCCGCGTCCCCGAGCGCCTTGCCGGTGCGGCGCAGCAGCGTCCCGTACAGCGGCCCCGAAGCGCCGCCCACCGTCGAGATCAACTGCCGTCCGGCCAGGGTGAGGACGCCGCCGGGCGTGTCCGGGGCCTCCTTCTCCAGCGTGGCGGTCACCGCGGTGAACCCGCGCTGCAGATTGCTGCCGTGGTCGGCGTCCCCGATGGGCGAGTCGAGAGCGGTGAGCCGTTCCGCCTCGCGGTCGACGGACGCGGCCGTCGCCGTCATCCAGTGGCGGAAGAAATCGGCGTCGAGCACTGGATCTCCTTGCGTGGTAGGTGCGTTGGCTGCGTCCCGCGCCGGGCTCACATGCCCCAGCGCAGACCCGGCGTCTTCACCGGCGCGTCCCACAGCCCGAGCGTTTCCTCGTCGATCTGGCACAGGGTGACCGAGGCGCCGGCCATGTCGAGCGAGGTGACGTAGTTGCCGACGAGCGTGCGGGCGACAGCCACACCCCGCGCGGCGAGCACCCGCTGCACCTCCGCGTTGAAGCCGTACAGCTCGAGCAGTGGCGTCGCGCCCATGCCGTTGACCAGGACCAGGACGGGGTCACGGGGGTTGAGGTCCTCCAGGATCGCGTTCACGGCGAAGTCCGCGATCTCGCCGGACGTCATCATCGCCCGCCGCTCCCGGCCGGGCTCGCCGTGGATGCCGATGCCCAACTCCAGCTCGCCGGGCGGCAGATCGAAGGTGGGGCTGCCCTTGGCCGGGGTGGTGCAGGCGCTCAGCGCGACACCGAAGCTGCGGGAGTTCTCATTGACCTGCCGGGCGAGTGCCTCTACGCGCTCCAGCGGCATCCCCGCCTCGGCCGCCGCCCCCGCGATCTTCTCCACGAACAACGTGGCACCGGTGCCGCGACGCCCGGCCGTGTAGAGGCTGTCGGTGACCGCCACGTCGTCGTTGACGAGGACCTTCGCGACCTGGATGCCCTCGTCCTCGGCCAGTTCGGCCGCCATGTCGAAGTTGAGCACGTCACCCGTGTAGTTCTTCACGATGAACAGCACGCCCGCCCCGCTGTCCACGGCCGCCGCCGCGCGCACCATCTGGTCCGGCACCGGCGACGTGAACACCTCACCAGGACAGGCCGCCGAGAGCATCCCAGGGCCCACGAATCCGCCGTGCAGCGGCTCGTGCCCCGAACCGCCGCCGGAGATCAGGGCGACCTTCCCGGCGACGGGCGCGTCCCGCCGTACGATCACCCGGTTCTCCACGTCCACGGTCAGCTCGGGATGGGCGGCCGCCATGCCCCGCAAGGCGTCCGTGACCACGGTCTCCGGGACGTTGATCAACATCTTCATGGGAACCTCCTGGTGAGACTGGCAGGTGGGCGTCTGGCCAATGTTTTTGCTGGTCAGAGAGGGTAATGTCAGTTCTCGATCTTAGCGGTCCGGGTCCGTCGGAAGCGGGTTCCGGCGCTGTCTGCCGGTGATCCGTGGCGTTGTGGTCGCAGCCCCTGCTGTCGGCAGTATCGACCTTGCGACAGCGAAGGTCACGCGCGGCGGAGCAGGGGCCCGCAGGCGCGCCGATCGCGTGGTCTCCGCGCATGTGGCCGACGAGGCGGTGCAGCGCCGCAGGGGAATGGAACTTCCCGATGTTCGGGAGGAGTTGAGGCGGCGGATCGACGACACCCCGGCCGACGTCGAAGTGGTGGTCCGGCACTGGATCCTGAGCCCCTTCCGGGAGCGGCCGGCGAGGGCCTTCATGGACTGCCTGGCGCTGTGGGGTGTGGCCTCCTCCTGATCAGGACGTGTCCAGCGGAATGGTGTCCAGGATGGCGCAGGCCATCACGCGGGCCGGTGCCTCGGTCGCGGCGGCGACACGGCGGAAGGTCTCCTCGGCTCGCCGGGCGGGCCAGTCGGGCGGAAGATGCCGTCCGGGCAGCCGCGGATCGGTACGGATGATCCGTAGCCACTCGCTGACCAGCCGCAGCCGGGTCGCGATGGCGTCGTCGGTGCCCGGATCCGGAAGGGCGCTCCAGCGTCGGGTGAAGTCGGTGTAGCGGGCGGCGAGGGAGTCCAGGTCCCACGTGTCGCGGACCATGAGGCCGATGTCGGTCGCCTCGTCGGCGCGGGCGCGGAAGACCTTGACGTACGCGGACAGTTGGAGCTCGGTGATCACGTCGGACACGTCCATGCGGCCGGGGGCGATCCACAGACCGTTGTAGAGGGGGCCGAAGCCGGCCCAGGTGAGGCGTGAGCGGAGATCGTGGCGCCGGCGCTGCCAGGACTCGGGGAGGGAGAAGCCGATCAGTGTCCAGGTGCCGTCCCAGTCGTCGTTGACCGCGCTGGTCTCCCAGATCCGCCGGCCGCCGTCCTGCAGGATCTGGGTGGCGAGCGGGGTCAGGCCGAAGTACATGCGGCGCCCCTGCCGCCGGCGCACCAGCAGACCGCGGTTGACCATACGGGTGAGCGTGGAACGGACGGCCTGTTCGCCGACGCCGACCCGGGCGAGGACGTCGATGATGCTGCCCGAGTAGACGCAGAGCGGGCGCTCGTCCAGGGCGTGGTTGCCGAAGAAGGCGAGCAGAAGTGACTGCGGGCGCGCTGTGGAACTCCCCGGTCGGGCCGGGGAGTCGGGCGAGTCCGGCGGGTCCTGGAGGTCCCGTTGGGGCTCGGCGTTCACGTTCACCCGAGCAAGGGTACGGTCGCCGGACATGCGGCGAGCAGGCAGTGCGGCATCACCTGCGGGGCCTGTCGCACGGGTGGGACCGGTCGTAGGGGCGGGGGTAGGCGGCGGGCGCGTAGGAGACGTAACGCGCCGGGGATGCCGGGTCGGCCTCGGCCGCCCGCGCGTTGAGGTCGGTGGGGGTGGTTCCCGACCAGTGGCCGGTGCCGATGCGGGCCTCCAGGGTGTGCAGGGCGGCGATCTGCTCGCCGGGGCTGAAGGTGCAGTGGCCGGCGTTGTCGACGTACCGCTGCCGCAGCAGGGACGCCGATCCCCCGGCGCTCGCGGCGCGGGCGTAGGCGCTCTCGGCCTGCACCGGGATCAGGGCGTCACCGGTGGTGTGGATGGTGAGCTGGGGCTTGGTGAGGCGGCCGGTGAAGGTGCTGGTGCGGCTCATCCAGGCGACGGCGTTCGGATCGGCGCTGGTCCTCGGCGCCTCGTTGAGGGCGGCGAGGTCTGTTTTCAGGGTCAGCCCGGCCTTGGCGTAGAGCGCGGTGACCTCCTTGCGGTAGGGGGAGTGGCCGAGCATGGCGGTGTAGTCGACGTCGGTGTTCCACGACATGTTGCCGCCCGCGCGGGTCTCCGCCTCCTGCCGCCAGGCGAACGCGGGGAACCGAACGAGTCCGACGAGGGCCTGGTACTGGGCCGCCTGTCGGCTGTCCCAGTCGGTGGGAGCCGGGCGGGGCTGCGCGGGATCGTTCCAGCCGGGAATGTTGTGCAGGGCCGCGGCCAGCGCGATACGGGCCCGGCCGGCGGCCGTCTCCTGGGCCTTGCTGACGGCACCGGTCATGGCGTCGGCCTGCTCGGCCGCGACGGCCGGGCTCTCCAGGCCGGTGAGCCGGATCCCGGAGTCGGGCGCGAGCAGGGTCCTGAGGGCGAACACCGGGTCCAGGGTGCTGTTCCAGTTGGCGACACCGCCTTGGACCAGCCCGCACATGGAGAGCGAGCCGGCGATGCGTGCCGCGTGCCGCTCGGCGATCGTGGTGGTGACCAGCCCGCCGTAGGAGGTGCCCCAGGCGATGGTCCGCCGGGCATGTCCGAAGCGGGACGTGAACGCGTCGAGGGTGGCGAGCTGGTCGGGGACGGCGTCGGTCACCGCCCAGCCGTTCGTGGCGTACGAGGAACCGATCAGTGCGTAGCCCTGGTCCAGCAGCAGCTTCCTCGTGGCGTCGTCCGGGGCGTTGCGCGCCGGGTTCGGCGCGCCGACCGGGGTGTAGCCGTGGCTGTACAGCAGGACCGTGCCGTTCCATGTGGCGGGCATGTCCATGAGGTAGGCGGCGCCCGACGGCAGATGGCCCTCGACATGGGCGGCTTCCGCGGCCTGAGCGGCGGACGAGGCGAAGGGGGCGGCGAGCAGCAGTGCCGCGAGGGCCGTGAGCGTACGGGTCCGCATGCGGTGGTTCACGGGTCGGAACTCCTCGTCGTGGACGCGGTGATGCGAGGACGGAGATCGACAAATTCCCTCGGTCGGGGGGCCTGACACGGCGAAGGTAGGTGTGTAGATTGCGGGCGTCAAGAATATGCACAACATAAAGCTCCGGGGCTCCACCGGAGCCGCTCCGGTCCCGCAGGTCTCACCGCTCCAAGAGAAGCGCCGGCCGCTTTCACGCTTGTCGCCTTCACCGTTTTCGCCGCGCGGAATTCGCCGGCTCGCCCGTCCACTTCCCCCGCGCGGCACTCGTCTCGTTCTCCTCAAGGAGGAGCCCATGCAAAGGCGCATACTCGGGCTTGCCCTCGCCGCAGTGACCGTCGCCGGGGTCGCCGGGTGCGGCTCGTCGGACTCCGCAAGTTCCGCTGCCTCGCCCGCGGGTGACGGCAAGACCACGCAGGTCACGGTCGGTGTCATCCCGATCGTCGACGTGGCGCCGCTCTACCTCGGGCAGAAGCGGGGCTTCTTCGGCAGCCGGGGGATCGAACTGAAGATGGTGACCGCCCAGGGTGGCGCCGCGATCATCCCCGGAGTGGTGAGCGGGCAGTTCCAGTTCGGCTTCAGCAACACGACGTCACTGATGCTCGCTCAGACCAAGGGCGTTCCCGTCAAGTCCGTGGTCAACGGCGCCGCCTCCAACGGCAAGGTGGGCGCCGACGTCACCGCCGTCCTCGTCAAGAAGGACAGCTCGATCAAGTCGGCCAAGGACCTCGCCGGGCACACCGTCGCCGTCAACACCCTGCAGAACATCGGCGACACGACCGTCCGCGAATCGGTGCGCAAGGACGGCGGTGACCCCGCGGAGGTCAAGTTCGTCGAGATCCCCTTCGACCAGATGCCGGCCGCCCTGGACGGCGGACGCGTGGACGCCGCCTGGATGGGCGAGCCCGCCCAGACCATCGCCAAGGCCCAGGGCGCGCGGGCGGTGGCCTCGCCGTTCGCCGAGACGGACCCCAACCTCACCGTCGCGACCTACTTCACCTCGACGAAGATCGCGCAGCAGAACCCGGACCTGGTGAAGAAGTTCAACGAGGCGATGACCGAGTCGCTGAAGTACGCCTCCGAGCACCCCGACGAGGCACGCCAGATCCTCACCACCTACACCAAGATCAGCGGTGATGTGCTCACCAAGCTGACGCTGCCCAACTGGCCCGCCCAGGTCGACACCGCCTCCCTGGAGAAGCTGGCCGGACTCGGCGAGCAGGACGGCATCTTCGGCGGCAAGAAGCCGGACATCGGAGCGCTGTTCTCGTGACCACGACGTACGTCCCGCGGCCGGCGTCGCCGGCCGCCCGGCGCCGCCCGGCCCCAAGTCCCGTGGTAGTGCGGGGACTTGCCGGCCTGGCAGGGCTGCTGGCCGTCCTGGAGGTCCTGCCGCGCACCCCGCTCGTCTCCGCCGACTACCTCCCCCCGGCCTCCACCATCGGCCGCGCCTTCTGGCACCTGCTCGGCGAGGGCACCTTCTGGAGCGCGCTCGGCGACACCCTCACAGGCTGGGGGACCGGCCTCGCCATCGCCGTCCTGGCCGGAGTCGCGGCGGGTGTGGTCATCGGCTCCGTACCTGTGCTGCGCGCGGCGACCGCCTCGACCATCGAGTTCCTGCGTCCGATTCCCTCCGTGGCACTGATCCCCGTGGCGGTGCTGCTCTACGGCACCGATCTCCGCTCGAAACTGCTCCTCGTCGTGTACGCGTCGTTCTGGCAGGTGCTCGTTCAGGTGCTGGCCGGCCTCCAGGACGCGGACCCCGTCGCCCAGGACACCGCCCGCAGCTACCGGCTGGGCACCTGGGGCCGGATCCGGTACGTCCTTTGGCCCACCGCGCTGCCGTACGTCATGACCGGCGTACGCCTGGCCGCCACCGTGGCTCTCGTCCTCGCGGTCACCGCCGAACTCGTCATCGGCGCGCCCGGCCTCGGCCAGCAGCTGGCCGTCGCGCAGACCTCCGGAGCCGTGCCCGAGGTGTACGCGCTGGTCCTGACGACCGGCCTGATCGGCGTCGCCGTCAACCTGGCCGCCCGGGCGGTCGAGCACCGCGTCCTGCACTGGCACCAGTCCCAACGCGGAGAGAGTCAGGCCCGATGACCGTCCGTATCGCAGCCCGCCGCGCCCTGTTCGCCGTGGCCCTGCCCGCCGTGCTGTTCGCCGTGTGGTGGTTCGCCAGCGCCGACAGCACCGACTTCTATCTGCCGCCGCTCTCCACGATCCTGCAGAAGTTCCCCGAGGTCTGGACCGCCGACCGGCTCATGTCGGACGTCGTGCCCAGCCTGCTCCGGCTCGCGGCGGGGTACCTTCTCGCCACGGCGGTGGGGATCGCCCTCGGCCTGGCCGTCGGCTCCCACCGCGTCCTGCGCGACGTACTCGAACCCGTCCTGGAACTGTTCCGGGCCATCCCGCCCCCGGTACTGGTCCCTGTGATCATGTTGTTCGCGGGCATCGGCGACACCATGAAGATCATCGTCGTGGCCAGCGGCTGCGTCTGGCCGATCCTGCTCAACACCGTCGAAGGCGTCCGCGCCGTCGACGAGGTCCTCGGCGACACGTGCCGGTCGTACGGCATCACCGGCCCCACCCGGCTGTGGCACCTGGTGCTGCGTTCGGCGAGCCCGCAGATCCTCACCGGTATGCGCCAGGCGCTGTCGATCGGGATCATCCTGATGGTCATCAGCGAGATGTTCGCCTCCAGCAACGGCCTGGGCTTCACCATCGTGCAGTTCCAGCGCTCGTTCGCCATCCCCGAGATGTGGAGCGGCGTGCTGCTGCTCGGCCTGCTCGGCTTTCTGCTCTCCCTGTTCTTCCGGTTCGCGGAGAACCGGGCCCTGGCCTGGTACCACGGTCTGCGCCGTGCCCAGCGCGACTCCTGACCGACAGGCCCCCACGGAGGCGTCCATGTCCATGCTCGAGATACGAAACCTGAACAAGACCTACTCCGGCCGCAACCGCACCGTCGAGGCGCTGCGCGACATCACCTTCTCCCTCGACGCGGGCGAACTGGTCTGCCTGGTCGGCCCGTCCGGCTGCGGCAAGACCACGCTCCTCAAGTGCATGTCCGGGCTGCTCGACCTCACCGGCGGTGAAGTGCGCCTCCAGGGAAGGCCGATCACCGGACCACCGCCCGGCATGGCCGTCGTCTTCCAGGAGTACGGCCGCTCGCTCTTCGCCTGGATGACGGTGTTCGACAACGTCGCCCTGCCCCTGCGCCGCAAGAAGCTCGGCAAGGCCCGCCTGGCGGAGTTGGTCGGACAGGCCCTGGAGGTCGTCGGCCTCGGCGACGCCCACCACGCCTACCCCTGGCAGCTCTCCGGTGGCATGCAGCAGCGCGTCGCCATCGCCCGTGCCGTCGCGTACGAGCCGCACGTGCTGCTGATGGACGAGCCGTTCGCCGCCGTCGACGCGCAGACCCGCGCCGACCTGGAGGACCTGGTCCGCCGGCTGTGGCGCGAACTCGGCGTCACCGTCCTGTTCGTGACCCACGACATCGACGAGGCCGTCTACCTGGGCCAGCGCACGATCATCCTGTCCAAGTCACCGACCGTCATCCAGGAGGACCTGCGCATCGACCTCCCCGACGAACGCGACCAACTGCACACCCGCTCCAGCCCCCGCTTCGCCGAACTGCGCGCACGGGTCTACGAGCAGATCCAGCGGGCCAAGCTCGGCGGCCCCGAGCATGCGGTGCCCGTCGGCTGACGCGGGTGCGGCGCAACTGCCGTCGTCGGAAGGGCGCACGGCAGGGGCGGACGGCGCAGAGGCAGGGGCAGGAGGCGGCTGTCCGTGCGCCCTGGTACGGGCTCCCGCCGCGCGCCTACAGTATGGCGCCACGGCCCTGCGGCACGGATCCGGCAGGGCGGAGCCCCACCTCGTGGTCACCGGCTATCCGGGCCCGGCCACCGTCCGGTTCCGGCACGGCTCGCAGACCGGTACGGCGTGAAGAGCGACGGGTGCCGATGACCGCCCCGCGCGAAACGACACCCGTGACAGCGTCCGGGCCGCATCACCGCCGGTGCGCGGCACCCGTGCGCGTCGAGTACCGCTGGAGGCCGCTGTGTCCCGACCGTGCATCGCCCTGATCACCGACCCGACGTCGCCCGAAGGGTGCGGGGACGTACTCGCCCGGGCCGTGGAACTGCTCACCGGCGCCCCGCCGGTCCGGGTCGACGCCCGGCACTTCGCCGCCGGCGGTACCGGCATCGGAGTACGCGACGGAGACCGCTTATGCCTCGAAGTCCCGGAACAGGACCTGCGCTTGGTGCCCGACATCGTCGTCCTGTACGAGATCCCGCCGCACCGCCGCCGCGCGCTCGCCGATTTCCAGCGCCTCCTCGCCCGCCATGACGTGGTGACCCTGGGCACCGGTGTGGCCGCCTGGCGGACGGCGACGGAGAAGGACCTGACCATGGAGCGCTTCCGGCGCGAGGGCGTCGCCCACATGGAGACCGTCGTCCTGTCCGCGCCGGACCCGCACGAGGCTGCCGCCGCCTTCGACAAGCTCGGCCGGGACGCCTGGGCCAGGCCCGTGGTCGGGACCGGCGGCAACGACGTCTTCCACCTCACGACCGGCGATCAGCTGGAGCGTGCCGTCACCTTCTACGCCGAGCGCCGCACCGCCTGGCTGCTGTCCCGGGACGCGGGGAACATCACCGCCGACGGCTGGCGTCACCAGTTCCGGGTCTTCGTCCTGGGCGGCCGGGTCATCCACGCCCGCGAGCACCTCCAGCCCGAACCCGACACGCCCTGCAACACCTGCCAGGGCGCCACCCCCGTCCCCATCGCCCCGCCCGACCTCCCCACCCGCCTCGCCGACCTGGCCGTAGCCGCCACCGCGTCGGTCGGACTGCCCTTCGCCGGCGTCGACCTGGCAGTCGAGAACGGCGGCGTGGTCTTCGAGGTCAACGTCCAGCCCGCCTTCGTCGACGGCGAACTCGACACGGTCGCCAAGCCGTACATCCAGGCCCACCTCGACGCCCTCGCATCGGGAAGCGGATGGCAGGGATCGGACGTTCTCCTGGACTGCCGATGAGGGACCGGCCCACCGGTAGGCTCCGGATCATGCGGATCTCGGTTTCCTCGGACATGGACGAACCTGTGGCCCGCGCCCTCGTCGCGGAGCTGCGCACGCGCGGCCACGAGGTGGTGACGCACGGGGCGCTGCACACCGGCGACGACCCGCGGTGGGCGGTGTGCTCGGAGGCGGCGGCCAGGGACGTCGTCTCCGGGACGGCGGACCAGGCGGTGGTGTGCTGCTGGACCGGCACTGGCGCGTCGATCGCCGCGAACAAGGTGCCGGGGGTACGGGCGGCCCTGTGCACCGACGCCTACACCGCGGACGGCGCCCGCCGCTGGAACGACGCGAACGTGCTGGCCCTCAGCCTGCGCCTGACCTCCGAACCCCTCCTCAAGGAGATCCTCGACGCCTGGTTCGCCGGCACGGCCAGCGAGGACGCGGAGGACCGGGACAACGTGGACCGCGTCTCACACCTGGACGCCGGCAGGGCATCGTCGCGCAGTGACAGCTGACGAAGAGCCCTGAGCGCAACTCGGTGGCGGCCGGAGTGGAAGTGAGGAAGGCTCGCTCGCATGGTTTCGGTAGTGCAGAACGTGGCGATCGACTGTGCCAATGCCTACGAGCTGGCCCGGTTCTGGAGCAGGGTGACCGGCTGTCCGCCGGATCCGGAGGACAAGCCAGGTGACCGGGAGACTCAGGTGGTGCTCGCACAGGGCCCGGTCCTGTACTTCAACCAGGTGTCCGAGGCCAAGACGGTCAAGAACCGGATCCACCTGTGCCTGCGCCCCGAGACCTCGCGCGAGCAGGAGGTGGAACGGCTGCTGGGCCTCGGTGCCACCCTTGTCACCGATCGACGCAATCCCGATGGCTCGGGCTGGGCAGTCCTTGCCGACCCCGAAGGCAACGAATTCTGCGTTCTTCGCAGCGAGTCCGACCGAGCCGCGACGTAGATAGACGCCCTAGGTTCGGTCGGCCTTCGGCCTGCCCCGCTGGTCCGGTGTGCCGTGCGGTGGCGGGCCGGAGGGTTCCGGCGAGGTGGCGGGCGAGACCGGGGAGCCCGTGTGGCGTGCGGTCTGCTCGGGGCGCAGGGCGCCCGGATCGCCGGACGTCGGCTCGGCGCCTGAGCGCAGCTGCTCCAGCCGGGCCGTCAGGACGGCGGTCACCGGAAGGCGGTCGGCGTGCGAGCGTTCGTACGTCAGCAGTGTCTCGACCTCCTCGGCGGTCAGTGACCGTACGCGGCTCTCCAGGCCGCCGATCGGCAGATGGTCGTAGTCGGGCAGCGGGAGGGTGCTGCGGCCGGAGTCGGCCATGGGTCTCACTTCCCTCGGTGCGGCGGGCCCGGCCGGGTCGCCGCGGTGCCGTGGCCGTCCAGCCGGTGCGGCGTCAGACGGTGCCGGCTCCGGGGCACCTCGTTGGGCTCACGGTTCTCCAGGACCTCGCGGACCGGGCCGTCGTCCGGCAGCCTCGGCTGCTCCTCGGGACGCGGCGGGGGAGGCTCGCGGCGACGTACGCGGGCGCCCAGCCGGACGGCGCCGAGCAGCAGCGCCACGACCACGACGCCCGCCAGGACCAGCCCGGCGCCGACGACGCCGCGGCTGACGGCTAGGTCCGTCCCTGCGCTCTCGATCCATGGGGTGCTCATGGCGCGCGAGTACCCGAGGTGCCTGCCGTGAACCCGGCGCACGGGGTTTGGCGCGTCCGGCTCCGGCTACCCGACGGGTGTGACGGCATCCCAACAGGAACTCGTCCGGTTCCTCGAGGACCGCTTCGCATGCGCGCTGGCGTGCACTGAGTGCGCACGCGCGTGTGCTCTGCGCGCCAGCCTCCTGGACCCGGACGGGACGCAGAACCAGGAACTCGTACGACGCAAGGGCATCATGTGCGCGGAAGTGTGCGACGCGACCTGCCGTGTGCTGTCCGAACAGCAGGACCAGGACGAGGCGGGCGTGCGCATGCAGCTGGAGTGGTGCCGGGCGGTGTGCCTGGAGTGCGCGCACCTGTACGACCAGCAGCCGGACGCCGAGGCGGCCGCCACGGCGTGCCGGGACTGCGCGCGGGCGTGCACCGACTTCCTCGCCAGCCTCGGCTGACCGCGCTTGCGGCAGCCCGGGCATTCCCGATTCGGCATTCCCAATTTCTGGAACACGTTCTACGGTGTGCGCCGTCAGGACCGGCCTGGGGAAGCCTGGAGGCGCCACCGTGCATCTCGACTACACGCCCGAGCAGCAGCGGCTGCGCACCGAACTGCGCGCCTACTTCGCGGAGTTGGTGCCACAGCACGCCCAGGCCCGGTTCGCCGACACGGCCGCACAGAAGCGGTTCTACCGTGACACGATCCGGCGGCTCGGCACCGACGGCTGGCTCGGTGTCGGCTGGCCCGAGGAGTACGGGGGCCGCGGCCTGACCGCGATGGCACAGTTCATCTTCTTCGACGAGGCCGCCCAGGCCGGCGTACCGCTGCCTCTGATGGCGCTCAACACCGTCGGCCCGACGATCATGCAGTACGGCACGGACGAGCAGAAGGCGTACTTCCTGCCGAAGATCCTCTCCGGCGAGATCGACTTCGCCATCGGCTACAGCGAGCCCGACGCGGGCACCGACCTGGCCGCGCTGAAGACCCGCGCGGTGCGGGACGATGGGGGCACCTCCCGCTCGAGCGAAGCCGAGAGTGGGGGAGCCTATGTCGTCAACGGCCAGAAGATCTGGACGACCAACGGCAACACCGCGGACTGGGTGTGGCTCGCGGTGCGCACCGACCCGGACGCGGCACCGCACCGGGGCATCACCATGCTGCTGGTGCCGACCTCCGACCCCGGCTACTCCTGCACCCTGATCAACACCCTCGCCTCGCACGACACCACGGCCAGCTACTACGAGAACATCCGCGTCCCCCTCTCACGTCGCGTGGGAGAGGAGAACCAGGGCTGGCGGCTGATCACCAACCAGCTCAACCACGAGCGCGTCACCCTCGCCGCGCACGGCACGATGGCGATCCGGGCCCTGCACGACGTCCAGCGCTGGGCGACGGAGACCAAGCTCGCCGACGGCCGCCGCGTCGTCGACCTCCCCTGGGTGCGCCGCCTCCTCGCCCGCGCCCACACTCGGCTCGACGCGATGAAACTCCTCAACTGGCAGATGGTGAGCGCCGTCCAGGAAGGCACCCTCACCCCGCAGGACGCCTCCGCGGTCAAGGTGTACGGCTCCGAGGCCCGCCGCGACGCCTACGCCTGGCTCATGGAGATCGTGGCCGCCGCGGGGGCCCTGAAGGAGGGCTCCGCGGGCGCCGTCCTCCACGGTGAGCTGGAACGCGGCTACCGCTCCGCCGTGATCTTCACCTTCGGCGGCGGCAACAACGAGATCCAGCGGGAGATCATCTCGTGGATCGGTCTGGGGATGCCGCGGGTACGGCGTTAGTCTTCGGGCATGACGGGCGATCCGGGTCTGTTCGGCCCAGGTTCCGTGACCTGGCAGATGCACGGCGACCCGATGATGTGGGTCGCCGGAGTCCGCGCGCTCTACTTCCAGGCACTGCATCCGCGCGCGGTGCGCGGCGTCATGCAGAATTCCGACTTCCGCAATGACGCCTGGGCCGGCTGATGCGGACCGCCAACTTCGTCGGCACCATCACCTACGGCACCACCGAGGCCGCCGAGCGGGCGGGCGCCCGGGTGCGGAAGATCCACAGCATGCTCGGGGCGACCGACCCGGACACCGGTGAGCGGTACGGCGTCGACGAACCCGAGCTGCTGCTGTGGGTGCACTGCGCCGAAATAGACTCCTACTTGCACGTCGCGCGCCGCTCCGGCTTCCGCCTCACCGACGCCCAGGCGGACAGCTACATCGGCGAACAGCGGGTCAGCGCCCGCCTGGTGGGCCTCGCCCCGGACGCCCTCCCCGCGAACCGGGCGGAGATGGACGCCTACTTCGAGAAGGTGCGCCCCGAACTCGCCGCCGGACCCGAAGCACGCGCGGTGGACGACTTCCTCCTCCGCCCGCCGACGCACCCCGTGCTCATACCGGCGCGGGAAGTGCTGTGGCGGCGTGTGGCACAACTGGCGTACGCCGCCCTGCCGCCGTACGCCCATGAGCTGTACGGCAGACCGGCCCCGCAACCCGCCGTCGTCACCCGGCAGTTGCGTGCCACGGGCACCCTGCTGCGCTGTGTTCCCGCACGTGTGCGCTGGCAACTCCCACCCAAACACATCCTCCGCGCGATGGCCCGCCTCGGCCCCGGCTCGCGCCCGGCACCGTACAAACTCGGACGATAGGTCGCCATACTGGACGAGCAACGAGGGGAGTGTCACGGAGGGGGCCGACCGATCGTCGGCGGGGATCCGTGAGACAGAGGGCGGGGCGACCATCGACGGGGGCGACGGCACGAGATGGCGGAGACCAGGCTGATCCAGGGCCGGTACCGGCTGCTCGACCTGATCGGGCGCGGGGGAATGGGCGAGGTGTGGCGGGCGCGCGACGAATCGCTCGGCCGGCTGGTGGCCGTGAAGTGCCTCAAGCCGCTGGGCCAGTCCCACGACCAGTCCTTCACCCGCGTCCTGCGCGAACGGTTCCGCCGCGAGGCCCGGGTGGCCGCCGCGCTCCAGCACCGCGGCGTCACCGTCGTCCACGACTTCGGCGAGCACGAAGGCATCCTCTACCTCGTCATGGAGCTCCTGGAGGGCCGCAACCTCAGTCAGCTCCTGGAGGACAACAAGCACCATCCGTTGCCCGTCCCGGACGTCGTCGAGATCGCCGACCAGGTCGCCGCGGCGCTCGCCTACACGCATCAACAGGGCATCGTGCACCGGGACCTGAAACCCGCGAACATCGTGCGGCTCACCGACGGCGCGGTGAAGATCTGCGACTTCGGCATAGCGCGCCTGGGCCACGACATCGGCTTCACCTCACGGCTGACCGGCACCGGCATCGCCATGGGCACCCCGCACTACATGTCGCCGGAGCAGATCAGCGGAACGGAGGTCGACCGGCGCAGCGACCTGTACTCGCTGGGCTGCGTGCTGTACGAGATCGCCACCGGGGTACCTCCGTTCGACCTCGACGACGCCTGGGCGATCCTCATCGGCCACCGGGACACTCCGCCGCAGCCGCCCCGCAGCCACCGCGCCGAGCTGCCCGAGTACTTCGAGCAGGTCATCCTGGACCTGCTGGCCAAACGGCCCGAGCAACGCCCGCACGACGCCCGCGAGTTGTGCCGCAGGATCGACGCGGGCCGCACCACGCCGACGTATGTGCCGACGGTCGTGACGCCGCAGCCGGAACTCCGCCCGCCCGAGCCCGCGCCCCGCGAGACCCGGCTGCCGTCCTGGACCCGCGGCATGACCACCGGCCACAAGGCCACCGGCGCAGGCATCGTCACCACACCCCCGGACGCCGGAGCCGGCCTCACCGGGGAGTGGATCGCGCGCCCGGTCACCGGCCGGGTCGAAGAGCCGGTGCCGGACGAGCCGCCCGCCCCTTCCGCGCAGACCCTCCTCGCGCTGGCCGGCCGGCACAACGCGGGCCTGAGCCTCGGGCGGCTGGGGCGCTGGGCCGAGGCGGGCGAGGTGCACCGCGCCGTCGCCGCCGAGCGCGAGCACCTCCTCGGCCCCGACCACCCCGACACCCTCGCCAGCCGCTACGAGGTCGCCTTCACCCTCAGCCGCACCGGCCGCGCCGCCGACGCCCTGCGGGAGTACAAGCACGTCGCCGCTGCCCGCACCCGGGTGCTCGGCGCCGACCACCCCGACTCGCTGGCCGTCCGCCAGGAAATGGCCTACGTCCTGGGCCAGTTGGGGCGGCACTTCGATGCCCACCAGGTCTATACGTCGGTGCTCGCCGCCCGGGAGCGCACCATGGGCGCCGACCATCCCGACACCCTGCGCTGCCGCCACAACCTCGCCTTCAACCTCAGCCGCCTCGGGCGCCTGGAGGACTCGTACCGCATGGCCTGCGACGTGGCCGCCGCGCGCGCCCGTGTGCTGGGACCGAACCACCCCGACACCCTGGTCACGCGCTACGAAGTCGCCTACGCGCTGGGTCAGTTGGGCCGCTGGCCGGAAGCCCTGCAGACCTATGCCGAGGTCGCCGAAGCCCGCGCCCAGGCCCTCGGCGCCGACCATGCCGACACCCTCGCCGCCCGCTACGAGGTCGGCATCAGCCTCGGCCGCCTCGGCCGCAGCGCCGACGCCCTCAAGCTGTACCGCGAGCTGATCGACGACCGTGCCCGCGTCCAGGGCCCCGCCCACCCCGAGACCCTGCGCGCCCGCCACGGCCTCGGCGTCAACCTCGGCCGCCTCGGCCGCTGGGAGGAAGCCCTCGCCGAGTCCCGCGACGTGTGCGCGATCCGCGAGCGGGTGCTGGGTCCCGACCACCCGGACACCCTCGTCAGCCGCCGGGAGGTCGCCGTCGGACTCGGCTGGCTGGGCCGCTGGGCCGACGCCCTCAGCGAATACCGGCGGGTGGCAGCCGCCCGCGAGCGCGTCCTCGGGGCCGACCACCCCGACACGCTCGCCAGCCGCAACGACGAGGCCCACTGCCTGGAACAGCTCGGCCGGGGCGCCGAGGCGGTCGAGCTGTACCGCAGGGTCGCCGCCCTGCGCCAGCAGCGCGTGTCCGGTGCTCAGTGACCACGAGAGAAGAATTCCGCCACATACGGCCCGTGAATACGACCAGTGTGATCAGGCGGGGTCACGCTGACCAAAACCCCTCCACCGATTCGGCGGCTCGGGCACAATGAGGCCACTCTCAGCGTCGATGGGGGATGGCCGATGAGTGTGAGGCTGGACGCGCGCGACTTCGAACGGACGGTGGGAATTCTCGGCGGAATGCCGGACTTCCGTACCGTACGGAGTCGTGTGGACTTCGTAACAGATGTGTTCGCGGGAACTCCTCGCTGGGACGATGTGATTGCGTCCCTCGACATCGACGGAGCCCCACGAGGGGTGGCCGTCCGGGTCGTGGACCGGCTCCAGTCCTTCGGGCAGGACGAACCCGGCAGGGAAACGCTGGGAGTGCTCGTCAACAAGATGATCGCCTATCTCGGCGGCGGGGACGACGCCGACTATCTGCGCGAATTGCTGACCCGTTATCCGTTCACCGTCAAGCCGAGTGCCGACCGCGGCCCCTCCGGCGACTGGCGCGGCCGGGAGGACGACGACCAGGTCGCGGAGAAGATCATCGGCGAGAACACCCTCAGGGACATCGCCCTGCTCGAACTCGCCCTGGAGGCGGCGCGGGCGGTCGTCCGCGTCGTCACTCCGAGGTGGGTCGGCACGGGGTTCCTGACCACCGGGGGCCTGCTCGTCACCAACCACCATGTGATCGGCGACATGGGGACGGCCGAGGCCAGTACTTACGACTTCGACTACCAGCTCGACCGACAGGGCCTCGAACGCCCGGTGCAGACTCGGCGGTGCAAGCCCGGAGGGCTCTTCCACACCAGTGCCCGACTCGACGTCACGGTGATCGAGCTGCCCGACGTACCGGACGGAGTCCGTGCGGTGCCACTCGTGGCCGAGAGAGTCTTTGCCGATCAGCGCGTGAACATCATTCAGCATCCCGGCGGCCACTACAAGAAGATCTCCATGCAGAACAACTTCGTGGTCTATGCCGATCGCAAGGTCATCCAGTACACGACGTCGACACAACCGGGTTCTTCGGGATCGCCCGTGTTCAACAATGGGTTCGAGGTGGTCGGAATCCATCACAGCGGGGGAATGCTGAGGGAACCGAACAGCGAGAAGCGGTACCTGAGAAACGCGGGAACCACCGCCATCGCCGTGCTGGAAGACATACGAGTGCATTCCCCCGAGGTGACCGAGCGGCTGCTGGGGTGACAGCCATGGTGAATCCGGGGTCGAACCCCTTCAGTGACGCGGTCGACTTTCTGAGCAGACACTTCAGGACTCGCGAGAGCCGCGATTCCCTCATACCCCTGATCTACGGCTGGGAGGGGAAGAACACCATCCAGTTCGAGGGGGCGGCGAAGGACTTCTCCGCCCGGCTGGTGGGGCAACTGCCGTTGAACCTGCTGCAACAGGTCCTGCGAGAGATTCCTGTCGGAGTGGAACAGCAGGAGTGGGTCGAGACGCTGTGCGGACGGCTGGAGTCCCGGGGCGACGACCCCCCTGTGTCCGACCCGCTGGCCGGGCTGCTCACGGTGCCCCCACCAGCTCGCGGCACCGACGACGGGCCGCCCGTGCTGTTCCACGCCACGCCCATGCTCACGCCCACCGGGCCCGCGCAGAGTTTCCGGGAGATGCTCGCCGTGGAACACCCGCTCCTGCTGGTGACACATTTCGCGGCCGATGTACGGCCGTCCCTGCGGGAGTTGGCGGGCCACGATCGTCAGTGGCTCGACGGCGCTGCATGGCTCATCCCCGACGGCCTCCGGCGCGGCGACTCGGGCAGCCACACCGGAGCCGAGCCGCACAAGGCAGCCGAGCCTGCCCTACGGAAGGAACGCGCCCCGACGCTCCTGGCGGTCGACTTCTCGGCGGCTCCTCCAGAACACGTGCTCGTCGACCGAGCGGAAACCTCGCCCGAGGACCCGACAGCCCGCATCCTCGACTTCCTCGCCTGGGCACGGACGAGAGGTCATCAAGTCGTCCTGGGCATGCCGCGGTTCGCCCTGGCGGCGTTGGACACGGACCGGCTCAGGCAGGCCTCTGTCCAGATGCTCACCGCCGCGGACCTGTTCTCCGAGGAGTACCGGCACCGCGCGGAAAGCTGTGAGGAGCGACTGGGCAGGAAGCTGCCCTTCCGAGAGGTACTGCATCCGCTGCTCAGCGCGAACAGCGTCACGCTGCCCACAGTCGCTGCGAACTTCCTGCGGGCTCTCCCGGCCGGCCGGTCCTGGGCGGGGTCCCCCATCGACGACCCGGCGAAGACAACACTCGCCCTGGAGCTGGCGCGCGGACTGCGCGAGACCGGCTTCCACGAGATCGCCTACCGTTTGGAGGGACACTGCCGGACCCGACCGCAGGCGCGCGGAGTGATCTCGCTGGCGGCGGATCTGTGGCCCGCCCCGGACGCGGAACCGGACGAACAGGTCGTCGCCTTCGTCGAGTCGGTCACGCAGGCTCCGGCCCTCACCCGCCACGGGACCCTCATCGGCGGCACCGGAGCGGGCAAGACGACCTCGCTGCTCGGCATCGAACACGCCTGGTTCCTGCCCCGGTTCGAGGAGCACGGCCTACGCGTCCGTCACCACCTACCGCTGTACGTCCCACTGGACACCGATCCGGAATGCGACCTCGCGGGACGTGTCGAGGCGCATGTGGCGCGCAACGCGTTCGCGAGCTTCACGTACCGGAACCAGCGGTACCACCTCCCGTGCCACGACCTGGTCCGGACCGTGGGGAAGCTCGACCATCTGCACTGGCTGTTCAGCTCACCTCTGTACCTCCTGCTGGACGACGTCGACCGGCTGTCCGCACCCGCCCGGGACCGGCTGCGCGCGGACCTGGACACGTTGCGCGCGGGCGCCTCGGACACCGGAACGCTGCTGGCCTGCCGGACCGAGCGCACCGCGCTGGTCCTGGGGTCCAGGAACATGACGGTCCGGGAGCTGAGCGAGCAACAGGTCACCGAACTGCTCGCGCAACGGCACGGCGATCCCACACTCGTCGATCTGCTCGCGGCCGGGGGCGGTTCGGTCTCGCGTCATCTGCGCAATCCGCAACTCCTGAGCCTGCTGTGCGAACTCCGCGCAACGGACCGGACGCTGCGGAACGCCAACCTCAGGGCCATCCTCGAACTGTATGTCGGCCGCTGGCACGAACGGCTCGCCGACCCCCGGCAGGCGCCGGCGGTGGAAGACTGGCTGGCCCGAGTGGCGCTTGCGCTGAAGAAGGCCGGACAGCACCGTGTGACCGTTCGGCCGGAGGACGGGGAGGCGATCGCCACGGGGCGGCTGCTCGGTCTGCTGCGAGACACGGGCGCCCCGGACGTCGCGGAATTCCGGTTCGATCTGCTGCGGGACTACTTCGCCGCCCGCCAACTGGCCCAGGGGTTCCACAAGGCGGGCTTGGCCGCCGCGGTCGACGCCCCGGAGGCATGGGAGGACGTCCTGCGCATTCTGGTCGCCCTGCTGCCCGGGAAGGACGCCGAACGGCTGGTCGAACTCCTCGTGCGGGGCGGTGCCCTGCGACTGGCGCACGAGTGCGTTCTGGAACTCGCCGCACCAGGGCAACGGGCCGTCGGCGCCACGGTGCCGGCCCTGCTGCGAAAGACGGCACGGGACGAAAAGGACTCCTTCCTCGGGAAGGACCACTTGCTCCGGATCGACGATGTACGCGCACTGGGACGACTAGATCCCCGTGTCTCGGTGAGGTCGCCGCTGCGCAACCTCGTCGACGTGCCGCGCACCGGACCGGTCGAGCCGTTCCGGATCGGCCGGTACCCCGTGACGAACATGGAGTTCGCGGAGTTCGTGGGCGACGGCGGGTACGAGCAGCGCGCCTGGTGGGACGAGCGCGGCTGGGCCTGGATCCGCAAGCAGAAGATCCGCTTTCCCCGCTATTGGCTCAACAGCCGGCTCAACGCCCCCAACCAGCCCGTGACCGGGGTCAACTTCTTCGAGGCCACCGCGTATTGCGCCTGGCTGACAGAGCGCAACGGCGGCCATCTCTTCCGGCTGCCGTCCGCTGCGGAATGGGACAGCGCGGCGCACGGCAGGCTCCGGATCTTTCACGGGGTGCTGGGCGCCCTGGTCCCGGCGGAGCAGCCCGCCAGACCCCGCAGACTCCGCCTCTTCCCACGAGCCGAGCGGCATGGCGAGTCCGGCACACGCGCCCCGGTGGACCGGGCGGAGACGGTTGAGGGACTGGTCAAGGCGGTCAAGGAGCACATGGATCAGATGGACCTGACCGCCGTCGCCCCGGAGTACGGACCGGGGTTACCGGTGGGCCTCCTCCCGCCGAACACACGAGGGGTGCACGACCTGTTCGGGAGCGTGTGGCAGTGGTGCAACACCTCACTGAGGCTGATGTCGGCGACCGAACAGGAACTGCGGGACCTGGCCGAGGGCCCCGGGATCGGGCCCGCCGTGTCGATCGTCGTGAAGGGCGGAGTGACCCCGCCCTCACACAGTCCCGTCTGGTCCTTGATCGGCGGATGGTTCGATCCACATGTCCGATTCCATCAACTCGGGTTCCGGGTGACGTGCCGTACTCCGCAAGGCGGTACGGGGGCGAAGGGATAGCAGAACATGGACGGTTACGGTCAGGTCGGCGACGTCGCCTTCGCGCTGGCGGATCCGGTCGAGATTCCGGAGAACACCTTCATCGGACGCACCGGAGAACTGGAGCTGTGCCGGGTCGCCTGGGGCATCCGGAAGGACGGCAAGGAACTCATCGACAGCAGTGTGCCGCCGCTGCACTTCCGGCTGGAGGGCGCCCCCGGACTCGGCAAGAACGAGATCGTCTACGAGATCGCCCGGCAGCTGGAGATGCCGCTCTACATCGTCCAGGGCCATGAGGAGCTCACCCCTGAGGACCTGGCCCTCCTCCTGACGCCCAGTCCGGAGGACTCCTACGGCCAGTCGATGGCCCTGACCCTGCGGGCGAGCCCTCTGGCGACCGCCCTGTACGAGGGCGGGCTCTGCTTCTTCGACGAGATCAACCGCGTACCCGAGCGCACACTGAGCCCGCTCGCCTCGGTGCTCGACGGACGGCAGTATGTTTCTTCGGCGATGGCGGGCATCAACATCGGCCCGAAGGACCCGGAGGCGAAGAAGCGCTTCCGGTTCTGCTGTGCGCTCAACCCCTCACTGAGCAATTCGGGTCATGTACTGCCGGAGTACATCGAGCAACGCACCCTGCCAGTCATCGAGATCACTACTCCGCCCTTCGAGGAACTGCGCAGGATCGTGCAGACCGCCCTGTCACCCTCGCCCGACTTCCTGGACGCCTTCGAATCCTGGTACCTGCGGGAGGAGCGGCTCGACGTTTCGGTCCGGCAGGCGGTTGCGCTGATGAACTACGCCATGAACTACGACCAGTACGGCGGTGAGCCGCAGGTGAATCTCTTCGAGCGGATCGCCGGCATGGTCCTCGGCCGGCGCGGATGACCGGTGAGGGGGACACGCCCATGAGCCTGCCGTACATCCGACAGGGCGAGGTCTGCATCGTGCCCGTCGTGCGCCACCACCTCACCTTCGCCGTTCAGGTCCAGCGGGCGGTGCACGAACTCGGGCTCGGACGGCAGGACCTCGTCGCGGTCGGGCTGCCCGAGTCCGTGCGGGGCCCCATGCTCCAGGCAGTGAAGGCGATCCCCCGCGTGTCTTTGGTCGTCTCGCGGGTGCGTGACAGTGACCAGCACGAGGTCTTCCCGGTGACCCCCGCCGACGGCATGGTCGAGGCGGTACGGATCGCGACCGAACGGGACATCCCGCTGGCCCTCGTCGACCAGGAGATGGCCCCGGGACACCTCCTGGACCGCTTCTGCATGGCGGACGAGGAGTGGCCCGACGACGGACTCGCCCTGGAGCATGGCGCCGAGTGGTACCTCGCGCTGATCGCCGAGCGACTGGCTCGCCCGCCGTCCCGCTTCGAACCCGTGGACACCTGGCGGGAACTGCACATGGCGGCACGGCTCCAGGCGCTGTATCCGCGGTACCGCCGCATCCTGTTCGTCTGCAACGCGACCCATGTGGCCGCCGTGCGGCGCCTGCTCACCCAGCCGGCGCTGACCATCGAGGGCGGCCCGTCGCTTCCCGACGCCCAGTACGACATCCGGCAGCCGAGCCTGCCGATTCTCCTGCGCTATCTGGACCACATTCCCCGCTTGGTCCAGCGATACGAGGAATACCGGAAGGAGAACCGGGCGCACACTTTCGACAAACATGAGGCCTTGCTGGAACTCATCCACCAGCTGAGCGAGGAGGCGACCGACCTCAAACTCTCTATACGGCACTA